>JAAEMP010000022.1 GCA_024225445.1 Hyphomicrobiales bacterium
GCGAGGTTTCTCAGGCTCTCGTGGTATCGCTGATGGTTAAAATGTTCGATGAAGGCCTCGACCTGCTGGGTCAACAAGAATGGACCCTAAAGCAATTGGCGCGCCCGGGAAGATTCGAACTCCCGACCCCTTGATTCGTAGTCAAGTACTCTATCCAGCTGAGCTACGGGCGCGTATTGCCAAATGTGGGGCTGGTTTGCTGGCGAAGTTTTCGCTTTGCAATCACCGGCGTGGCACCACTTTGGTATGCAGGCTGGTAGGTAATGGTAAAAGCCATGAAAAGCAAGTGCTGTTTATGGTGAATGCGACAATTGAAGGTATTGAGTGATCCAGAACCGTATTGGTGCCGAAATAGCGTGGGAATCTCTGGAATATGAAATGCTATTTCGGGTTGGACACTAACTGATTTCCGGATCAGGCAGCAGAACAACGAACACGGTGCCGTTAGAGGAAGTGGACTCCATTTCGATGGCGCCGCCATGGGCGCGGATCAGTTCCGCGGCAATGGCCAACCCGAGACCAGTTCCGCCGGGATTTGCCGATCCCTCGAACGGCTGAAACAGTTTTTCGCGGATGCGCGCGGGGATTCCCGGACCGGTATCGGAGATGCGCAGGGTGACCTGACCATTGGTACGGGTGGCTTCCAGTTTCACTCTCGCCACCATACTGCTCTGGCTGTCAGCGAGCATCGCCTGCACCGAATTGCGGCACAAATTCATGATGACGCGAAACAATTGCTCTGCATCCGCATTGACTTCCAAATCATCGGGGATGTCGTTTACCCACTCGATTTGCGGGTGTTTGTCGAGCCCCAGCAATTCGGCAACATCGGCGACAATAGACTGCAGGCGGTGCAGGCGGCGTTCGGGCGGTTTTTCCATTGCCCTGCCATAGGAGATTACCGATTTGGTATATTCAACCGCCCGGTCAATAGTCTTGATCAGTTTGGGAGCAAAACGCTGAACTGTCGGGTCTGACAGGGAGGAAAGGCGATCGGAAAACAACTGGGCAGAGGCAAGAATATTGCGCAAATCGTGATTGATTTTGGATACAGCAAGGCCGAGGTCGGCAAGATGCTGCTTCTGGCGCAGGGTATTTTGCAATTCGCGCTGGAACGACGCCAGACGTTCTTCCGCCACGCCGATTTCATCACTGCGGCCTGAGGGCTGGAATACCAGGGCAGCATTTTCCGGTTGTCTGGAAAATTCGGTCATGTTTGTCGATATGCGCTTGATTGGCCGCACGATGATCAGGTAAAGTGCCCCAAACACCAAAGCAGCGGTAATCAGGGAAATAGCCAGGGACAAAAACATCACATTGCGAAAATAGGTGACCAGCGCTTTGCGCAGAAAACTGTCGCGCTGAACCAGCTCAATTTCCCCGTTTCTATCTTTCATATTGGCAAATACCCTGATCAGATTGTCACCGCCAAACAACAGGGTCGCGATCGAACCCTGGATCGACTGCCAGGGATTGAGTGATGACAAATCAATATGGGTCTGGATTTCACTATCTATTTCACCGGTCGATGCCATCAACCTGCTGATCCCGCCCTCTCGCAACACCACCGTGATGGAGTCGGTTGATTGCAGCAGTTGCAACTGGGCTGATGGTGAGAGCATTGCATCGGTCGCATCCAGATAGACAATGCTTGCCGCTTCCGCTGTATCAAGATGGCTCTGTAGCCAGACATTGCGAAAATTTGCAATAGAGGGCACAAATACCATCACCTCGGCAATCATCACGAACAGGACGGTCAGGATCAGCAACTTGGTTGACAGACCCCGACCAAATTCCGTTTCATTGATCAATTCCATTGACGCCACATCCGGTGATGAGGTGGCCGGAGCATTTTGTGATATTGTTGCTATTTCGACCGGCAGGTTACCCTCGCCCGTTTTTTTTGCGGGGGGACTGCGTGAAGCAGGACTGCCTGAATAATCGCTCTGGTTCATATCCATTCTAGAATACTCGAATTCCACCTTGATACCAAAGGCCCCTGATCATGGCCGGTCTGATTTTTATCCCTGTCATCAACCAAATTTTTGCAGGAAAGCGATAATAGCACGGATATACGGTTTTCTTGTCATAGGCACAAAATAGGAGACTGCCGCCCGTTTGCCTATCTCGCTCATGGTAGGATAAGGCGGAATATAGGCGGTAATGTCACCCAGCGACATTTTTTTGGAGATTGCCAGCGACCAGATATTGATCATCTCTCCGGCATTATGACCGACAATGGACGCACCGAGAATTTTTCCCTTTTTGCTGGCAACCAGTTTTATCATACCGGTTGTTTTACGCTCGGCCTGGGCGCGGTCGTTTTCGTGATATGGCCAGCGTAGAACACGGATATCACCAAATTTTTCCATTGCCGCATATTCGTCCATTCCCACATGGGCCAGTTCCGGATCAGTATACGTGGCCCAAGGGATCAAATGATTGTCGCAAACGGCCTTTTTGCGAAACAGAATGCCGCGTATTACCAGACCGGCATGATAACCGGCGACATGGGTGAACTGCAGGCCTCCGGCAACATCTCCGATCGCATAAACCCTCCGATTTGTCGTTCTGAGCGCATTGGTCACCTTGATCCCGCTTCGATCAAAATCAATACCGGCTTCTTCCAGGCCGAGTTCGTCAACATTGGCTGTCCTGCCGGTGGCCAGCAACAGATGGGTGCCATCAATTACATCTTCACCATCCCGGTTTTTCAGATGGATACGAACTCCGGTCTTGCCACGTTTTTCGACCGAGGTGACCATCGTGTGTTCATGGATTACCAGACCTTCGTCACGCAATTTTTCGACAACTATCGCGGTCAGTTCCTGATCATCATTTCCAAGTGCTTTTAACCCCTCAATCACGGTGACTCTGGCGCCGAGGCGCAAATAGGCCTGAGCCAGTTCCATACCGATGGGGCCACCGCCAATGACGACAAGATGGCCGAGCTTTCTTGTATTGTCGAAAATATTTTCATTAGTAAAGTAATCGACCTGATCAAGACCTGGAATGGGGGGGACAAAAGGGGATGAACCCGTGGCAACGACAAAACGCCGGGCTTTTATCTGATAATCACCGGATTCAAGCGTATTCGTGTCGATAAATTTGCCAGCCGAAGGAATTACCCTGACGCCCAGGGCGGTAAAACGCTCGACTGAATCATTGGGGGCAATGGCGGCAATAGTATCATGGATATGGGCATGAACCTTTTTCATGTTCACACTGACATCACCACCGGCGTTAATACCAAATTCAACGCCTTGGCGAATAGATGAGGCGTGCTTGGCTGCTGCAATCAGGGCTTTCGAGGGAACGCAGCCATAGTTGAGGCAATCACCACCCATTTTTGCCTTTTCCACCAGGACCACCGATACGCCAAATGCGGCTGCGGCTGCGGCGACTGACAGGCCTCCAGAACCAGCTCCGATAACACAAATGTCAGGGGTAAGTATCTGGGTCATTTATCTAGGAATTCCTGATTTTCAAGTGTTAAAGACCTAAAATGGACTCTGTAAACCGCAAGGTCAATGGGGTGGCAAAGTGGCTCTGGTTGATTGGTAACAGGGTTCAGCAGTTAAAAATACGCATTGGCTTTCCTGCAGATTGAAGATGGATTGGCGAGCGTGTTGCCGGACTATCAGGTATTCAGTCATGATTTGTTCTTTGCCCGCCATTTCTTGATGATGATTGGAAGGATCGAAACAATGATTAATCCAACCATGGCGACAACAATTTGTGGTGTGATAGCAGCCGACAGGTCAATTTCGCAGGTTCCGGCAACAGCACATCCCGGATTGGCCAGATCCTGTGCCAGGATCAGCGAATCCAGCCCCTCCCCCAACAATGCATAGGCAAATGTACCGGGCAGAATTCCAAGCGCTGTTGCGGCAATGTAGGTTTTCGCCGGGACATTGAAAAATGCCGGGGCAACATTGACCAGCCAGAACGGAAATGCCGGTACCAGACGCAAGAACAGAAGATAGGAAAAAGCATTGTCTCTAAAACCTTCGGTCAGTTTTGCCAGGAAAGGCCCTGCCCGCTCACCTAGAAAACTGCCAAAAGACGTGCGCACCACGAGAAATAATATCGTGGCTCCCAGAGTAGCGCCTATTTCGGTATATAATGTGGCCAGCATTGAGCCAAAAACCAGACCCCCGGCAATTGTTAAGAGTGAAGACGCCGGAAACAGCAGTGATGTGGCGGCAATATAAAACGCCAGGTAAACAAGCGAAGCAGTCCAGAAATTGTCGGCAACAAAATCATGCATGACAGCCCGGTTGATAATCAGATTTGATAATGTCAACTGCCGTTGCCAGCCCATCAGAAAAACCACTGCAACCAGAACCGCCAGAATTATCAATGGCAGCCATCGTTTCAGCTGGGCGGGCTTTACCTGGTCGGGCCGGGTCAGATTATTGTGTGACATTCAGATTTCCATTATGCAATTGCCCACCTGACTGGACCAGGTTGACACAATTATACCAAATGCCCTTGGTAAAATACTTTAGAACAAAACTCCGTTTCATTTACAATGAAGTGCCGCTTGTTGTGAGATACTTCAATGGCAAAGTCGGTTATATCAGTAAAAATTGCGTTGTGCCGGGGTAATCCTCACGAAATTGTGAGATAGTCGCGTTAAAGAAATGGGTAAATCGCACCTGAGAGTCTGTTCAACAATTCCTGATGGCTTTGACGTAGATGAATTTCGAGCAACTTTCTTGAAGAATTTGACGCTGAATGACCGGCCATTTCACGAAAATTTTTCGAGGAACGGGCCGAAATTCGTCCCGCCCGTCAAAAATTAGCCGGGGGTTTGGCCCATTTTGCCCGCTATCAGCGGTTTCTTTCTTGCAGGGATACCCGGCCCAAGCTGCAAAAGAAACCTTGATTTTGGACAAAATGGACCAAATCATAGCCATCAGGAATTGTTGAACAGGCTCTCCGGCAATTTGCAGGTTTTAACACTGAACAGATTGACTTCACCGTCGGTTCTTTTTATAAGCTTCGCAACGTTGGAACCCTGACTCTGGCGCAACTCCTTGCGTCTTGTATTTACCACAAGAATCAGACCGAAATGTCCGGAACAGTTAGAGCAGTTCCTCAACCGAAAATGCATTCTCGAAGGTCCGCTTGAAAATAGCGGAAAAAAACAATGAAACGCACCTATCAACCCAGCAAACTGGTTCGCAAGCGCCGTCACGGTTTTCGTTCCAGAATGGCGACTAAAAGTGGTCGAAAGATTATTGCAGCAAGACGTGCACGTGGCCGTAGCAAACTCTCCGCATAATCAATACTGTCAGACACGGGCCTGAAGCCTCTTGCCCGGCGGAAACGCAATGGGCAAATGCCATATGATTCCAGTTCAAGACTTCCGCATCCGTTCACTGCGCAAACGCCAGGATTTTGTTGGTATGCGCTCGGGCAGGCGCCAACATTCAACTTCGTTCGTGCTACAGATGCGAGAGCATCGCTGCAACAAAGTTGCCGGTAACGGGGTGCGGGTAGGATATACGGTTACCAAAAAAATTGGTAATGCCGTAGAACGTAACCGTATCAAGCGGCGCATGCGTGCAGTTGTTGCCCGCGCAATGCCAACAGGGGCCAGACAGGCGCATGATTATGTGTTGATTTGCAAGCGAACTGCATTAAGTGCAGATTTCGACACAATGGTTGCTGAACTGGGTACATCCCTGAACCGGGTGCACCGCAATACAAATAAATCAGGAAATCAGAATGGAAAATAACAACAATACTTTTCTCGCCATCGGCCTGTCCATTCTTGTCATCATTGCCTGGCAATATTTTTATGTGGCACCCCGGGTAGAATCTGAACAGCGCGCCGCCCAAATCGAGGCGCAACGGTTGGCAGAGCAAAAAAAAACCAATCCTGATATCAAAACTGAAACTGGCGTTCCATCTGCATCTGATAAACCGGTGATCACCGCCGAACCAGCGATACCTGGAACCCAGCAATCTCAAAATTCGGGCAAAGTGCCCCGTCAATCGGCAGTTGACAGCGCCCAACGTGTTAATCTTGAAACCGACAGCCTGATAGGCTCAATCAATCTGAAAGGTGCACGCGTCGATGATCTTCGTTTGAAGAAATATCGCGAGACGATTGAACCTGATAGCGCGTTAATTGAATTGTTTTCCCCAAAAGACACGAAAAATGCCTATTTTGCCGAATTTGGTTTTGCCGGTGAAGAAGCAGTAGGTGGCGTTCCCGGACCCGATACAGTCTGGACGTCTGAGGGCCGCAGCCAGTTCGGTAATGGTGATGCTTCACTATTGAGCTGGACGAATGCCAAAGGCGTGGTTTTCAAACGCAAAATTGAAGTCGACGACAATTATATGTTCACGTTTACCGACAGCGTGACAAACAATTCCGGTGAAGCAATTACCATATCCCCCTGGGGACGAATTGCGCAGTTTTATGAACCCGAATCACGACGCATATATGTGCTGCATGAAGGATTGATCGGTTTTCTGGGTGAAGAAGGGCTTCAGGAATACGGTTACGATGATATGCGCGATGACAAGCAGGTTTCATTTGAAAAAACAAATGAAGGCTGGTTGGGTATAACGGATAAATACTGGGCAACAGCACTTATCCCAACGGTCGATTTCAAAGCCACTTTTTCATTTCATGACAGTAATGGCGATCATTTCCAAACCCACTTTGTCGGCGATGCGATTACCATAAAATCCGGCGCAAGCAGTTCGGTGAAACACCTGCTGTTTGCCGGTGCCAAGGAAACCAACGTTATCAACGATTATACCGAGCAACTAGGCCTGTTCAAATTTGATTTCATGATCGACTGGGGCTGGTTTGCCGTCATCACCAAGCCATTGTTCTGGGTACTGGACAACCTGAACAAATATGTTGGCAATTTCGGCGTAGCAATCTTGATCACAACAATTCTCGTCAAGATAATATTCTTCCCGCTGGCAAATCTTTCATATGCGTCAATGGCAAAAATGAAAAAAGTGCAACCGGAAATGACCAAGATTCGTGAGCTTTACGCCGATGACAAGCCACAACAGCAGAAGGAAATGATGGCTCTTTACCGAAAAGAGAAAATCAATCCTGCCGCCGGTTGCTGGCCGATGCTAATCCAGATTCCGGTATTCTTCGCCCTCTACAAGGTGATTTACATTACCATTGAATTGCGCCACGCCCCGTTCTTTGGCTGGATCAAGGACCTGTCCGCTCCGGATCCGACTTCGTTATTCAACCTGTTTGGTCTGATACCGTTTGAGTTACCGCAAATTCTGATGATAGGTATCTGGCCATTGCTGATGGGCATTACCATGTTTTTGCAAATGCGCATGAACCCGGCTCCACCGGATGCGACCCAGGCAATGATTTTCAACTGGATGCCGATTGTATTCACCTTCATGCTGGCCTCATTCCCGGTTGGCCTGGTGATCTATTGGGCGTGGAACAATACGCTGACGATATTCCAGCAGGGCTTCATCATGAAGAAGCACGGTGTGAAGATTGAGTTGTTTGACAATCTGGTGGCTCTTGTAAAGCGCAAGAAAAATTCCTCGGCCTGATGAGCGATAGCCCGGAAAGCAAAAAACAGGCGGCTCTGGTTGCCAGAGCAAGGCGATTTTTTGCCAGGCCTTGGGTTTTTGTTATCGGCGTTCCCACGATGAACTTTCTGCCACCTGAAGGGCCGGTGGAAGTGGCCTTTGCCGGACGCTCGAACGTTGGCAAATCTTCTCTTATCAACGCGCTGGTCAGCCAGAAAGGCCTGGCCAGGACCTCGAATACACCCGGACGAACCCAGGAGCTCAATTATTTTGTTCCTGATGGATATGGTGGTGAAGGCGATGATCTGCCACCGGTGGCAATCGTCGATATGCCCGGTTACGGATTTGCCAAGGCGCCAAAGGAACAGGTGGCCAAGTGGACCCGTATGGTTTTTGCCTATCTGCGCGGACGTTCAACATTACGCCGGGTGTTTGTGCTGATTGATGCGCGCCATGGATTAAAGAACAATGACCTGGATGTCCTGGAAATGCTCGATACGGCAGCTGTCTCCTATCAGATTGTGCTGACCAAAGCCGACAAGATCAAAGCTCCGGCACTGGAAAAACTGCTCGATGCAATCAAAGCGCAGATTATCAAACGCCCAGCCTCATACCCGGTTGTACTGGCCACTTCTTCGCAGAAACATGACGGACTGGATGAATTGCGGGCAGAAATCACCAGCCTGTTTTAGGGCGTATACTGGCAATTTTTACACCCTCAATTGTCTCGAAGGTGCCGATTTTGAGTTATCAAACTTGAACACCGGATAAGCAGAAGTGCGGACATTGCGGACCCAAGAGCCTGAACGGAAAGCCCGAACCCGCTGAAAAGCCAGAGCAAACAAACCCCGCGATTTCCTCCCCTGGCGCTTCTCCGACTCCGCCGGGCGCTGAGCCAATAGTCGCCAATGCCCTGCCAACGGTGTCCGGGAAACCTACGCAGAACCGGACACCTGTGGCATGTCGTTGATGGGATCTTACAAAGAGTTTTTAATAACCAATCCGAAAACATCTGTACTGCTCTGGCAGTTCCAGTAGATACGGCCGAATGACTGTACTGAATGGGTGAGCTTTTCTGCCATCAACAGAGCTAAGCCGCCCGTATTAGGACTTGGGGTTTAACCCGTAGAAGTGGGAATTGACACTTTGAACCCATGCTCACGCAATCGTTTTTGATAGTCATGGGAACAATGTTGGCTCCCAATTTCTGTGTGGTAGTTGCATCCAACTGGCGGTCTGTGTAAGGCGATTACCATATCTATGGCACAGATATCCGAGTGCAACCTGGAATGTGAGCCACAAGGCTTGAATATAGAACTACTCCGTGATATTTGCCGGAATGCACCGGGTAACCTCTGCGAGTTTCAATTTAAATCAAGAGGATTTGCTTTCTATATATCAACTCAGTATTAGGTATGGACGATATTTTGGACCTATGGAACCACTTGGAACACATATACTCGCAGAATACTCAGGTTGCGATCCAACGGTCCTGAACGATGTTGATGTTATTGAGGAGTTGCTGCGCAGGGCAGCTGAAGCTGCTGGCGCCACGATTATAGCATGCAAGTCACATCGATTGCATCCCAATGGCCTGGCAAGCATTATCGTTTTGCAGGAATCGCACATGTCCATTCGATCCTGGCCATCCACCGGATATGCCTGCGCCGATTTTTTCACCTGTGGTGATTGTACCCCTGCATTTGCGCATTCAGTGCTTGCCGAAGGATTGCATGCACAATCTTGTGAAACTATCGAGATTGAGCGAGGACTGCCCAACATTCCCACGATGCGTGTAGTTGGCTATCGGCCGACAGCGCGAATAGTGATTGACTGTAGCAGCTCAGAAATCCCGTCTTCGATATCCGTCAAGCGATCACCGGGGCGCGGCCTTGGCCTATTCTCCACAGGCACCCTCAAACGCGGAGACCTAATTTATGAAACGCCGGTGTGGCTGGCAAGCCTAGACACTGAGTATGTTATGAAGTCCGATGCCGGCGAATCTGTTCTCAGTGCCGATGATCTTGGAACCGAATTGACTGTTCCCTTTCTGTTGGAATTTCCGGAGAAAATATTGTCAGAACTTGCCGACCACTACGGTCTGCACAATCCTTCGCCCGTTCAATTGCGTGATTGTATGACTGAAGGTGGAAAAAGAGAGGTTTTGATTACCGAGTTTGACGGACTGATGAACCATTCGAAAAACGGCAACATACAGGTGGATTGGCCAGAAAACGGCCTGTCATTTGAAGACAATCGGCCGATTTGGACTATCCAAATTCTTGCGTCGCGATTTATTGAAGCCGGTGATGAGTTGTTTTGGGATTATACGGAAACACCTGACTTTATTGTTCCCAGCGATTGGCAACCATGACCGGCGTAGACCCTATTAAATCTGGTGACAGTTCCGGCCAGGGATCCCTGAAACTGTGGCGACCGGATTCTGATTTCGAAGCCAACTGGTTTGTCGTGGAGTTGCGGTGGGAAGGTGAGGATCTTGCTCCAACAGAAAACTCTATTCATCGCAGGCTACTCACACCCGCATTACCTTTGCTGCGCAATCCTGAGGTGAAATTCAGGCAGCTTTCCCAAAATCAGATGTTTTTGTCTATTGACAGCCCGGATGCGTCAATCAACCTGAGAATCAGCAGCTATTATATTGTGATTGAAGTGCAGGTTGTAGAGGATGCAGCAGCAGCGGTACGGTTCTGCGAAAATGTTGATGGAAACTGTTGCAGCGGCATAAACCGGGTCCGTGCAATGCCAGATGGTGACATCGGTGCATATTACCCGCTGGACAGCGGATATATTTTCGGCCGGGTCATTGAAAGCCGGACAAGCCCACATCAGACAATTACCCTTTCCGAGCACCCCGTTTATGGTCGTGCCTTGGTACTCGATCGTGAGATTCAGATAGGGGAACGTGATGAAAAACTGTTTAGCGGCACCATGGTGTCACATGCATTTTGCAATGAGGTGAAGCGGGTACTGATTTTGGGAGGCGGCGATTGTGGTGTGCTTCGGGAGGTGTTGAACAGACCGGTAGAGCGCGTGGTTATGGTGGAATTCGACGAGGAAGTATTGCGTTTTTGCGTGAAGCATTTTCCTTTGATTGTTGGTAGTGCGCCAGACGATGTACGTGTCGAATTGCGCTTCGAGGACGCCTTCAAGTATCTGGCCGATTGCCAGGAACGCTTTGATGTTGTCTTGTCAGATCTGCCGGATACGCCGATTGGAGATTTTTCGCTTGATGACCAGATAAAGCTAATGAGCAAAGTCCTCACCAAGAATGGTACGCTGGGAACACATGCAGAGTTCAATAACTTTGAGGGGTCTTACGAAGCGGAGCCGATTATCGCAGCCATTTCACGCCAATTTAGACGCGTTGAAATCACTCCAAAGGTAATACCAACCTATCAAGACCAAAAATGGCTTTTTGTAAAAGCCACTGGCCTTGAAACTTTGGAACAAGTTGAATGAAAAATTTGGTTGCAAAACCACCTTATACTAACGGAATTCATTTCTTAGTCGAATTATCAGGTTGTGATCGCTCTATTCTGGATGATGCCGCTGGGATTGAATCCATTCTGGTTAAATCGGTTGAGGTGATCGATACCAGCATCGTCTCCAGTTTTTTTCACCAGTTTCGACCGGATGGAGTGACGGGATGCGTTATGCTTCTCGATGCGCATATTACTATTCATACCTGGCCTGGGACTAGATACGCGTCTGTCGATTTGTACGCTTCTCCGGCCTGCGATCTGCAGCGTATCCAAACAATATTGGTTGAGGGACTGCGAGCTAGTGAACCCCAGTCCCTGTTAGTGGAACGTGGCCAACCTGCTCCAGAAAAGATGCGTGTTCACGGTCACCGGCGAGTTGCGTCCTATATCCTTGATTGCCGCGGCAATCTAATACCTGACTCCGTCTTTGTAGAAAAATCTCCTGGTCGGGGGTTCGGTCTTTTCGCAGCACGTGACTTCTCCATCGGTGAATTAATCTACAACTCATCGGCAACACTTACCGAGTGGGACGCCGAGTATGTCGTTAAAACAGACTTGGGGAAAAGTTTACATGATGCAGATTCGTTGGGATATGAGCTTCATTTGCCATTGATTGATATGTGGCCAGAACAAGTGCGCCACACCCTGGCCCGGCATTATGATATCCAGGATATGTCTTCCACGGCAATCCTCAAATGCGTAACTGGCGAGGGCGAACGGGAAGTGTTAATCACAGGATTCGACGGTTTGATAAACCATTCCGACAATCCAAATGTAACTATGGAATGGTCAGACGCAAAAGTAAAATTTGACGAGGAAGGCAATCCAATCTGGGAGGTTCCAACGCGCGCAGTTCGGCGAATCAGTATCGGTGAAGAATTATTCGTAGATTACCGTATATCTCTATTCGATTTTGTACCCCCTGCAGACTGGCTCCCATAATTTTAGATTTAGTGCACACAGCTTTGAAATGGTAATATTATTCTCCCATATTCTAAAGGCGAATGCCCTTCATGACCTTCTCTGAAGAGGGTGCTTGTGTTCCGAGTTTCTGTCTCATCACCTGCTCCCAGGTGGTTACGATGAGCCTGATAGGCTCCTTACACAATTACCGTCAATTTGCCCAACAAGCGCTGAAGCCACCCAATCTATAAGAGGTATCAGTCTCAAATATCCGGACTGCAAACGATCAGTCGAACAGTTTTTTTGGTTGAACTTCTGCAATACGGAAAGAATTAGGCATCAAAATAACAGGTTTGCTTTATTGTCTGCCAGCACTGGCTACCATCATCGCGATGGACCAAAGGCCGCTCATGCACCAACATTCAGATACGACTAATCAATGGGCTTCGATCACAGATGCCCACTTCCGTGAATAATCGTCAATTACTTCTTTCGATATTCTACACATCCATTTTTCAGCTATTATCAAAGAACGCTTTTTGTACCTGGATTGCCAATGCTCCAGGCTCCAATTCCCTGATTTTACTTCTAGTTTTGGATTTGATTGAAACACCCAGGCTGGATTACGAAAGTCATGCAACATTATTTCAAGACGCTTCACGCCATAGCGCTCACCCTCATAGTGAGATAATCGGGCGGCTTCATCCGGCGATAAATTTTTAACCAGCAGACCTTCGGCAGTGCCCTGGGCTGACTTTATCAGTCCTGGCTGGACACAGCATTGAAGGCGAACAGGTCGATATCCGAGCAATGTTCCTTTTTGCTCGTGATGTGGACAAACATCGCGACCAATAACAATTTTCCTAAGCTCTGGATCGCTCAACGTTCCAAATAGAAAAAAATCTAACAACAAAACTAATCCGGTATTTAAATTTGAAATCGATACGGTCGTTGGTAATCTCAACAATGATTAACCGTTTATTTGAAAAAACGGAAGTTTTCCTTAATTATAGCCGTTTGGCTCTTGTTCGTCCCCGAATCTTCGGACTTTATACAACATTGGCCCTGACAGGCGCTTTTACCGCTGTTCTTGTATATCATTACTGGATTGCCATATAACCTAGATTGCCCACTGCTTTTAGCATAGCCATACATCGAAATGTCACAGGTGACCGGCAGGTATTTCAGGCAAAATACTGGGTGAAGTCCCAACTGGATCCAAGTTCTGCATCAAAGGATCTGGGCTCGAATTGGGCAAATCCGGCGGCGTCGCAAATCGTCAACTCTCCCAAAATTATCGTTTTGGGTTTTGGATTGTATAAATCCACTCTGATTGCATCGAACGGTTTGGCGATCTCTCTGGCTACTTCCAGCAACATTTTCGAATCTGGAGGTGGATCGGCTTTGATATTTTTCAACTCTCCTATCTCGACCCCTTCTACCCACTCGAAATCCTTGTTGTAAATTCCCACGCCTTCATATTCTTTGCGGGCAGATCCACTGACATAATATTCCTGAAATATGCATACGACTTCCCCGCCTATACATTGAAATTTGTATTCAGCACAGGAATTGCCACCATCAGTGACATCTTCCTCGATATAGATTTTTGGATTGATGGTGCTGTACCACCACTCACCGCCCATCAGGTTGAAGTTTTTTTTCCCTAGCCAAATTGAACCGAGATGCCGCAACTCTTCGATTTCATCTGCCGCCATTGGAAAATTGATCCGCTTCACGGTACGCCAACTATTATTGGCCTTCAGAAAATAGGATCCATCCGGGCCATTGATTTGATCGGGAAAATCAGGTCGATCCGAAATCCAGTGGACTTTTGCCGGGCGAACTTTATCACGCAGGTGTCCAGGGATAAAATTTCCGACTGTCAATTTGTCAGCCGGTGTCGGGATGTCCAGGGGAGTAAAAAATTTTGACCAGAAAAGCTTCTCATTCAATGTCTCGCATTCGAGTGGAAAATCTGGCAAGCATTCAAAGAAGCCTTGATACGCTCTCAGGTTTCCCAGCAGTACTTTGGGAAAACGCTTACCGTAAAAATATTCGCCGCGCATTTTCAATCGTTTGTTATTTTTGGGTAATTCGGGCGGTGGTAGACGCAGCGAATTGAGAAGCTTGCTCGTATATGCAACCAGTTCAGCTTGATTGGTGTTTATTTCTTTTTTCATATTGGACATGGGGACGTGTGTTATGTTTCCAGTTCGCATTAAAACTACATTTCTCTCAAAAGCCAAGCGACAGGTTCGGATGCAGTCCGGCTAATTGTCATCCAGATCAACAGAGACGTTTATTGACAATTTGAATGTCATTTCCGGAGTATTCTCGTCAATTTTGACTTTTATCTTATGAAAACCAAAATTTATAGAACCTGAACCATTGTTTTTCAAAGTAGACTTCGAAAGTTTCGTTGCCGCCTGATAAATATTTCTTTGAACTGGCGGTGGCGGATTGCGGCCAAAAAAGCCCATAATGGTTCTCTTTATCTGTAAATAGACCCGACCTCGCATGTAACTGTCAACAAGTGATAAACCTGCATTTGCCAGCCTTAATTCATCACCGTGATGAATAACACGATCAACAATTGATTCTGGTATCATCACAGGATTGTAGCCGAAATACTGCAGGCGATAGTCGAATTCGACATCTCCGCCAGCTCCGTAACCTTTAAGCACCTCATCATAACCACCCAGTTTTTTAAATGCATCACGCTCAACCAGCATAAATCCGCGAAGGCTGTTGAGGCTGAGGGGTGATGTGAGCGACTTATGGACTTGAAGATTCCTGCCGCTGGCAAATTTTGCAAAACTGTCTGGCTGAAGTTTGTTTGCCAGCAAATTGAGCGAATTCGGGCTCAAAATGGTGTCCGCATCGACAAATACCAGCCATTTTCCGGTTGCCACAGCGGCGCCGGCATTTCTTGCTTCCCACGCGGCAAATGTAAGGCGGTTATTAATGCTGACGACCTTTGCTTGCGGGAAATTTTCCCTAACATATGTTGCAGTATCCTCAGGGCATGAAAAATCGACAACAACTACCTCGGTATCCCCTTGATCCATCATGCGCGGCAGGCTTTGCTTCAGGTGTTCAAGCCGACCCATGCAACAGGTTATAATGCTGAAAGTTGGCAAATCTCCGATTTCGTCAACCAAAATGAACTCCTCCACAATTCAGCAGATGCAGGCGCGCTCTCATGCAGACTTGTAAAAATGACGGCTGGCAATGTGTGCCATCTGTCAAGTTCCAGACTGGTTGAATGAGAAATTAACCTCGGGCTAAAACATGTAATTTACCCCGACGCGGATCATATGCGCTTCGGATTTAAAACGCATGGGTTCCGAACCACTGGTTGAAATGTATCCGCTGGTCGCATATTCGGTAGGTAATCCGACATACAGATATTCCATTTTGAACGACAAATTGTCGGTAAATGCATGTTCCACCCCAGCACCCACGGCAATACCGGCCTGCCAGCCACTGTTATAGAGGTCACGATCACCAAAAAAAGCACCGGCACCACACGCTCCGGCTGCCTCACACATCGATTGATCAACATCGACCAGAGCAATACCACCTGTCACATAAGCCATGGTATCAGATGCAGACACGCCTATGCGACCACGCAGGGTAACAAGTCCTTCCCATTTGCTTCTCGACTCGTAGCCGTCGTCGGACGGATCATGATAATTGGAAAATGGGTCATGACCCAAATTGGACCAGCTGGCATCGCCCTCGACCCCATAAACAAAATATCCGCTCTGAAAGTTGACCCCGGCAGTAACACCAGCCGTCGCACCCCAATCGGATATTTCAGTATCATTATGGCTTCCATAGTCATATGCTGGCGTTTCACCAGTGAACATGCCGACGCCACCGACAAATCCAGCGTATAAACCCGTCCAGTCATGTGGCTCAAGTTTTCCCGCCTGTGCGTTGGATACGGAGCCGCCAAAACTGTAATTCATTCCGGCGCGGATCAGATGCGCCTGAGACCTGAAATTCAAAGGGTTGTAACTCATGGTTGTCAGGTATTCGCTTGTCACCGATTCAGAAGGTAATCCGACATACAGGTATTCCAGTTTGAACGACATATTGTCGGTGAGTGCATGTTCCACCCCGGCACCGGCAGCAATGCCCATTTTCCAGCCACTGTTGTGCAGATCATGGGTATGGGTGCCGCACGGGCTGTTATTACGACATACCCATTGATCAACATCTGCCAGAGCAATGCCGCCTGTCACATAAGCTATGGTGTTGTTCACCGCTATGCCGGTACGAGCGCGAAGTGTCGCCAGGCCATTCCACTCGCTTTTTGATATGTAATCGTCTCCGTTATAATCGGGCGAATATGGGTCAGAACCCAGATCGGCCCAGCTGATATCGCCTTCAATGCCGTATACAAAGCTCCCGTCCTGCATGTTGAACCCGGCGGTAGCGCCAACCGCACCACCCCAATCGGACATTTCAATGTCGTAATAGCCTCCAGAATAATCCCCGGGCGTCTGACCCGTAAACATACCGTCAGCAGCTACAATGCCTCCATAAAAACCCGACCAGTCATGCGGGATCATCTCCTGATTGTGCGCTCCCGATTCGAATGCATAGGTATTGGATGCGGGATTACCAAATTTGTAATTCAACCCGACACGGATCATGTGGGCACTGGATCTGAAATTTGCGCCATCAAAACCAGGCAAGCCGCTGTTTTTCACTGTGTTAGTGGGTAATCCGACATACATGTATTCCAGTTTGAGCGATAAATTGTCGGTAAATGCATGTTCCACCCCGGCACCAGCAGCGATGCCAGCTTCCCAACCACTATTGTAAAAATCATAATAATCGGGGGCTGTGCACGGGGTGGCGCCACAAGAAAGCGATTGATCAACATCGACCAGAGCAACACCACCGGACACATAAGCCAGGGTGTTGTCAATGGCTATCCCGGCACGAGCGCGCAGGGTCGCCAGTCCATTCCATTCATTTTCCAGCAGGGAATCAAAAGAACCCTCAGCATTGTTACTATTGCTCAGATCAGACCAGCTGATATCCCCTTCAATGCCGTATACAAAATTCCCGTCCTGAAAGTTGATCCCCCCTGTCACGCCGATGGCTCCGCCCCAATCGGAAATTTCACCGTCCGCTTTACCAATACGCGCATATTGGGTAGTTCCAGGCATCCCACCTGCGTGCATTATAGCGGCCCCTACAACACCACCATAAATACCGGACCAGTTAAAACCGATTTTTTTTTCAGTGTAGACATCCTCTGCCCGCGAACCGGATGCCAGCGCCACAACTGAAGTTGTCAACAGCAATCCCGTCAAAAGTTTTTTCATCTCGCCAATCTCAGTCCAGCTTCATCAATAAAATCCGAATATTTCAAGGATATCCAACGGCAACAAGTCGGTTATACTGTGGAAGAAGCTAGTTAAAGTGCGTATAGGAGTCAATTGTCGCAACCTGCTGCATACGCAGATACAACTCGAAAATTCATCCAGTTTTCCACTTTTTGGCAAAGTGTTACGTTTTTGTCACATTTACTGCTCACAATTGTAGACTGAATTGCCTTAAAAGGTCCTGGCAATTGCAGTTCATCAAAAGCGTTAAAATGTTGGAATTGTTGCCTTGCACCCCTTCACTTCTGTTACAAGCTGGCTTGAAAAGCGATTGGTTTCCACCGATCAAATCCTTTCAGGAAGATTGAATATTGAGAGAACATGAATTTGAAACCCGCGAGTTTTAACCACAATCAACTGTTTGAGAGAATTGATTTATTGAATAAACAGGTTGCGCTTAATACCACAAACACAGGTGCCATGCTCGAGCTTTGCGGTCACTACCTTTCCGTGGGCAGGCCGGATAAAACAATACCGGTTGCGCAGAGGTGCCTTCAACTGGACAAAAAGAATCTTCAGGCGCTCAGGCATTTGTTTGACTCAAATTTCGCCCTGTACAGACTGGATGAGGCAAAATTCGCTGTCACCCAGGCGATGAAACTGATTCCGGAAAAAGAGCCCCTTATGCTGGATATGGCCGCCTGTCTGGAAACTGAAGGACTGAATGAAGAAGCGGGCGAGATTTACAAGAGGTTGATCAAGCAGGTGGCGAAGAATTCGAAGCACAGATCGGTGGTTGTTGCACGCGGAGCGATGTTTGGAAGCGGTGTTGAAAATGATCTTTTATACGATGAATTAGTCGCGCTGCTTCGTCGAGAGAGAATTCGTTCTCCCAACAGGCCCATTTTACATCAGGCGGCGGCAAAAATTGCCGAGGGTCAGGGGCGAATTGGCGATGCATTTTCGCATTATGCGAAAGCCGGAAAATCAACGGCCAGAAGTTTGCCTTCAGAAACTTTCACAGCCCGGGCTGTTGAAAGGATCAGGAACGCCTTCACCGCGGGAACGTACGGCAGATATGCGATGTCGGGCAGCGACAGTACCCGACCGATATTTGTATTCGGTATGCAAAGGTCGGGGACAACGCTGACCGAGCAGATCCTTTCCAGTCACCCGTCAATTTATGGAGCGGGGGAGTTGCCGTATTTTGATATTGTCAGCAACTGGCATTTGCCCGGTCAGGAGGATGCCAAAATACTGGAGAAAACCGCAAGCGACTATCTTGAGCTTCTGCAGGCCTATGCGAAAGATGCGGAACGGGTGGTCGACAAAATGCCGGGAAACTTCAGAAATCTGTGGTTGATGGCTGCTGCATTTCCAAATGCTTATTTCATTCATTGCCGCAGAGATCCGCTGGACACCTGCGTCGCCTGTTTCAAGCGGCCGATCAAGAAAGCTTATCGCAGAGATCTCGTTTCCATTGGCAGATATTACCGGAATTATTCTGAACTTATGGATCACTGGAAAAAGGTTCTGCCGGTTAAAATGTTTGAAATGAATTACGAAGAACTGGTTGCTGAACCCGAACACCAGATAAGAAAATTGATCAGCCATGTTGAAATGGAGTGGGATGATGCATGCTTGACACCACACCAGACCAAAAGGGTTGTTAATACCCCCAGCCGAAATCAGGTTTCCGCACCCATCCACAAATCCGCTATTGGTTCATGGCGGCAATATGAAAAATATGTTGAACCCCTGATAAAGGAACTTGGTGATATGGCGGTTACGGAACAGGTTGCCAACAGGTTTTCGGCTTCCTGACCTAAATTTCAGAATTCATTCTTGATGTGAGTGTGGTGGTATTGTCAAAGCAAATTTGCTTGAGACAGCAAGTAGCTGCCGACTTGGAAAATGTGTCAAGTCGTCTCAATAAGAACATTGATCGGCAGCTAATGGGGCCATCTCTGGATTTTCGCGCAGCTGTCCCGCCTGCGCTATCAGAGCCACGAAAGGGAAGTGTCTAGTTTTTGCAATTCCACTCCTATTTGGTAGTGGAGGTCTCTTCTTCTGCATCGTCTGAAGCAGCGTAGCTTCCCTCCTCGTTCTCATTCCCTTCCTCAGGTGTATTTTCGGGTTCACTTTCTGAATGAACATCGCGAACCAGTTCTGACAGGCTTCCGCCCGTGATTCCAACTTCTTTCATAAGCGAATCTATCAAAGGTGCCTGGCTACGGTACTTAAGTGCACTGGCAACCAATTGATCAGAAAGGCCTGCTTCACTGCTGGAATTCGCTTTTCCCGAACCGGAGCCCCCATTTGTAAGGCCGTCAACTTGAATGATCTTGATGCCGTCAATGTTCTCCAGAGGGCGAACAGATTCGCGAACGATGCCGCTAAGATGTTCGATAAGCGCCACCTTGATCTTCATGTTGACGATGTCCTGCGAGAGAAGATTCTCAGCTTCGTTCAAGGCATGCTGACCCTCAGCATCCACCTCATACCTGACTTTCGCCGCGTCGGCTCTGGCTTTTTCTGAGTCCGCTTCGGCATTGGCAATAATGCGCAGTTTTTCGGCGTCAGCTTCCGCCAGAATCTTGATTGACGCCGCCTCATCGTCTGCCGCTGCCTTTTCGGCTTGTGCCCCAACGGTGATCTTGATGGCATCTCGTTCTGCCGCTTTTCGCGCTTCAACAAGTTCAACGGCTTTTTCCCGCTCAGCGCACTCCGTCTCACGGACCGTTACAACCATTTCTTCTTCTCTGACAGCCTCAGCTCTGGCCCGGTCAGCTTCTGCCTTGGCAACCGATTGGTCCCGGGATTTCTCAGCAATGGCGATTTCGCGCTCTTGATTAGCTAGCTCGACTGATTTTTCTCGTTCAATCTCCTTCTCGCGAAGTTTGCGCTGTTTCTCGATTTCCTCTTCCTGGACGTTCCGGTCAGCCTCAATCCTCGCCAAATCAGCATCACGCTTTTTTATGGCTTGTTCGCTGGCAATCAACGCTGTCTGCGAAGCGCGCCGGATTTCAATTTCGCGTTCTTGTTCCAGACGAGCATACTCAACATCGCGTGCGATTTCGAATTTTTTACGATCGGCTTCCAGATTTTTCGTTTCGATGGCTACCTGAGAATCTTGTTCGATTTCATTGCGGCGGCGGCGGCGTTCCTCAATTTCATCAGTCAGGCGGGTCAAACCAGCAGCGTCGAACGCATTGTCTGGATTGAAAAATTCCCGGTTTGTCTGATCAAGACCGGTAAGAGATACGGATTCCAACTCAAGACCATTCTTCAATAGATCTTCTGATACTGCTGTCTGAACCTTCTGGACGAAATTGACCCGCTGTTCATGCAGTTCTTCCATGGACATTTCAGCCGCCACAGCCCTCAGAGCATCGACAAACTTGCCTTCAACCAATTGTTTGAGATCGTTTGGATGCATGGTCTTGATACCGAGTGTCTGCGCGGCGGCGGCGATGGATTCGGTGGTTGGCTGGACGCGCACATAAAATTCGGCTTGCACATCTACGCGCATGCGGTCCCGGGTAATCAGGGCCTGTTGGTCCGAACGGCGTACTTCGAGGCGCAGCGTGTTCATATTCACGGAAATGGCTTCATGCAGCACTGGCAGGACAATGCAACCACCATTGATGACGACCTTCTGACCCCCCAGACCGGTGCGGACAAAAGAAATCTCTTTCGATGTGCGCTGGTACAGGCGAGCGAAAATCAGTCCGATTGCGATCAGTGCGACAAGGATAGTCCCGCTGACTATTAATATGCCCATGAAATTCTGTGCATCCATTTTGTTCTCCTAAAACTCAATCTTATATATTCCGTTTTACGGTTATTTTTGTGAACTACGCCTATTCGTCAATTAGCGCATCGTTTGGTGGCTCTATCCCCTTGAAAAGGTGGCCATTCCTGCTGACCAGAAGAACATGGCTTCCGGAAGGGAACTGAGTGTTTGGTAAATCTGGTTCAACCATGATGTAGTGTGATTGACCATGCTGGTCTTTTAATCGACCCTGAGCTGGCTTTCCGTCCTTTGCCGTTCCGATCACTATAGTTGCAACCCGCCCGATGAATGTGTCCGACGACACTGCGCTTGTTTCATCTCTTGGAATGATTTTGCTGATCCCTTTTGCCGACCAACGTACAAGCGGAAGCGAAACAGCTAAAGCAGGCATCCAGGCGACCCAACCCGGAAGCAACCAGCCTGAAAATCCGTGAATTGTCGCCTGCAGAATGTAACCGGTCAAGCCAAAGATCGTGAGCAGGACAACCAGCAATACCAAAGCAGGGACACGACCGATATAGAGCCAGCCCAAAATTTTGGAAAGCCCGCCTCCGGAAGCTTCAAAGCCATCACCACTTTCCCCGATATCAACATCAACATCAACATCAACATCAACATCAAAATCAACTTCGAAATCAACATCGACTGCAGGGGAGCCGGGGATTATTGTCTCGACCAGGTTCGACAGTCCAGCTCCAAGAAGGGTTAGTGCGCCCTCCAGCAGAGCAATACCGAACATTACAGCCAACGCGACAGAAAACGGCATATTTTCCGAAGCTAGGAGAAATTCGAGCATTGCACACCAAATATGGATTGATTCAAATCTGTTCTATTCATTTTTTTCGGATTTGTATTTAGCTATTCGCTCGCTGATACGGTTATTGCGGGCCATATCGTCGAGTTCCACCAATTTCTGCGCCACATCACGGTCGGTTTTGTTGCCGGATGCAACGCCGCCGGCACTGGTCATGACTCGTTCAAATACGCTTTCTGCGGTTCGTACAGCATCCTCAATGTTGTTACCTTTAGCCCTGTCGGCTTCACCAGCGGGCAAATTGGCCGCCACATTCTCGCCAGCACTAGCCTGGAATTGTTTTAACTCGGTTTCCATTTCCCGCCGACGCCCTTCAAGCGCTTGAATATAACGGGTCAGTTCTTCTTCCGCGTCTTTACCCTGAGTGATTGAATCTTCCAGGATTGGAATCTGGGCTTCTATATCGAGTTGCTTTGAGATCGCGGCTCCCGCCAGTTCCTCGCGATCCTCTTGTATTGCCAGCTGGATTTTCTCCGATAGCTCTTCATGCTTGCGATTTTCTTCCACCAGTCGGCTCGTCGCCAGGTGTTTGGTCGAAATAACTCTCCCCAACTCTGCTCGAACATCATCGATCGCCTGGTCGACTTCGCGGATAGCTTGCTCCATCACCATCTCTGGCGCCATGCCCTCAAGCGCGTCAACAATACTGTTTGCCGATCCGCTAAGGATTCGGCCTACACGCTTCGTGAGATTGTTACTCATCGTCTAATTCCTTTCCAACTCTAGATTTCAAAGTATTAACTATTTTTGACAATTCAAGAATAGGATTGATGCGACTATTTATGCATTCCGGGGAATAGCAGGGCTCCACAGGGGTCACAGCCAGCCTCATATTTCCTTCAAAAAGCGATATGATGCGGTCTGCCAAACCATTTTCCAAAGCAACAAGCCTGTCTTTTGTGTCTTTCTCCACTTCACTTCCCAATTCAGCACGCAAATATGCCGCGATTTCCGGCAGCCAGCTCAAGAATTGAACAACAAGTTCCGAATGAAGATTTGTCTCGCGTTCCATCTCTAAAAGGCTTCTTTTGAGGGTGGCCAGTTGCCCATCCTGGAACGAAAGACCATCCGAGTAACTCATGGTTCCAGCACGGTTAAGGCGCGCCTCGCTGATCAAGGCTCGGATTTTTTCGCTGGGCGACGTCGCTCCCGGAATATTCAGAGAGCTAAGAAACTCTGAATCGGTCTCGGAAACGCGAACACTGTAAGGTGTTGATTTTAACGGCATGACAAATGTCCACAACTATCAATATTCAAATACAAATGTAAACATTTATCGTGATTTGTCAACCTATTTCTGGAAAATTCTCTCGAATTTTACCTGTTGACCTACCTTTTATAGATTAAACAAAGAGAGACACCGCAGTTTACCCGGACTTTGGCGGACACGATTGGCACCCTGGTGCGGGCACCATAAGCCGATCACAACTTTGCAGAAATTGTTCAATATCAAGGAGCTTTTCGCAGTACAGGGTGGTGCCCTTTGCAAGAAAAACTCCACCGATAGTGGGCAATTTGTGCAAAACCCTTCGGGCGAACCGGATTTTGGCTCTTTTGCCGGAATTCCTGCTTGTAGGCAACCAGCCTGCGGCACGGAATTTCCCACCAAATCACCCAAAATCCGGTTCGTCAAACCCTCCTCAGAGTTTTGGGTTGGACACTTAACATTCAATAGACGGTGAAATACATGGCTCTTGAATTTTGACCAGGTAACCAGGAATGTCAGAAATTTTCCCGATAACTTCCCAAATATTCGACTTCGCAATTCGGCAGAAAAGTGCTAACAGACCCTAATGGTCGACCAACCAAGTCGCTTTTCGGCTCTCGCGCCTTTCGACAGATTTTTACCTTACAAGACGAATTTTGTTATAATTTCCATACGATCTTGTCTGCCGCATATGCAGCAATTAGGATGCAGCCATGTCGACGTTCCTGATTATTTCAACAACTTGGGCTGTCATCGCACTGGTACTACTGATCGTCGCCTGGAGGCTAGTGCGTGTCGGTAGAAGCGTAGCTCACAGGAACATCATGATACTGCTGACTGTTGGTGCCTGGATATTCATCACCAACTACATATTTGGGCAGCGGTACGGCGGGGACTTCAGGTCATTTCCAAGCGAGTACATTCCATGGATCGCATTGCACGGGTCTTTGGGGCTGGTTCCGCTCATCGGCGCGACCTGTCTGGTTGTTGGTAGATTGATGACAGGTCGAAACAAGATCTCCACCCATTTCAATCGGCACCATAAAGCATATGGCCGCACGTTTATTGTGGTTTGGCTCTTTACCCACCTTGGCGGCATCTTCAATGCAGTCTTTATGCACTAATCTGACAAGGATTCCGTCATATGTCGCTGGCAATTTGTGTGTGTAATTCCCCCCCCATCTACACCGAATCTGGGGCGATTTAGGAAAGCGGCGGACACGTTAAGGCAAGCGACATTTTCAGATTCAAAAGCAGAATTTCCTCAATAGAACATATATTGCAGAACACCTTTAAGATGATCATTCAAACAGGAGCGAAAAGCGACCGGGGCCGGTGCGCCGCCCTCGCGGAGGCCGGGTGCAAGCCCGAATAGCCGTGAGCAAAAAAAGGTGTTCTGCTATAACTCATTAAGTGTGGATTTTAAGACTGTGAATTGGTGGCTACCGCCTGACAAACGGCAACTTGGGGTCAATAGCGTGAATTTGTCCTTGTCTTGACTATCTCGTTTACGTCACAAACCTGACTACTGTTATGTTGAAGGTTTGTGGCTGCTGGATGCTTGTCATCCAGCGGCGATAAACCTGACAAGGAGGAAAGCGCGGGCTTCGGGCGATGCGTTATGGGGATTGTTGCTACGGCAATTTGGAACCTATTCAAGGCGTTCCCTTGTTTTTCGCAACAAACTTTTCTTAACAAGTGCTTGCAATGAAGATCATCCCACGCCAATATTGAGGTGATGAAAACCAGAGGGGGGCATTATGCCATACAAATTCAAGATAGTTGCAAGAAAGAATGATCAGTTTGGGGTACAGTTTCTTTATAACTCTGAGGTTATGGTCTGGTCTGAAAGCTACAAGAGCAAATCGAGCGCCAAAAATTGCATCAAATCACTGATAAAAAATACCCCGACCGCACCGGTAGTCGATCTATCGAAAGACGAAGATTGTTCTGGTTATCGGTTCGAAATCGTCCAATCGAAGAATGGACAATTCTATAATCGTTTTGTGGCACGTAATGGCGAAACCATGGTTCGCTCAGAGACTTACACCGACAAACGAAACGCAAAAAAATGTGCGGCCAGCTTAGCAAAGAATGGACCTTCAGCATCCATTATTGACGAGAGTTGATAGACATATAAAAATGAAACAATAAGACTGCAGGCCTTTGCAGATAATCGGACCGTTTTGGGCTAAGAGGTCGATCATACAACTGCTATTGTCAGGCAGATTGAAGTTTGAAAGTTGAGGCGGAGGCGGCCTGGCGACCGGCTTCAAAGGCCTGCTCGTTGAGTGCCACAAGTTCCGGTTTTCGAGCCTCAAACTGCAACACCAATTGTTTACGCAGATACTTTGCTTCAAAGGGAAGATGATCGGCGACGGCACCCAGCATTACAGAATTGCCAAGCCGCATTTGACCCAGGTCCTGAGCAATTTTGCCAGCGTCGAAAGTGTGAATGCGACAACCGGTCTTACGGATTTCATCTACCGGATCGTCCGGATATTCATAAATGCCGAACGACACTATCGGCGGAACAATACGCCTGGTGTTGATCAATGCGACACCTGCGGGACGCAATTGCCCGATAGCGCGCATTGCTTCGGCGGGTTCAAATCCAAGCAGGATGTCTGCCTCACCTGAGGGAATGGACGGCGACATCACCTTTTCACCAAAACGAACATGGGACTTCACAACCCCACCCCGCTGCGACATGCCGGAAACCTCGGTTTTCTTGACATCAAAGCCCAGGGAAATTGCTGTCTGCGCCAGAATCTCGGCCGCTGTCATGACGCCCTGTCCGCCAACTCCGCAGACCAGAATATTGACAGTGCCGGTTTCGTTACCGTTCATCACCTATACCCCCGCCTGATCAACAACGATAGCGTCGTACACACAGGTTTGCCGGCAAAGATCGCAACCGGTACAGGCAGCGGTATCAATTGTCACCCAGGCTCTCTCAAACGGGGAGCCGGATTTTCGTATCTCGGTCTCGCGGCGCGTAACATTGATTGCCGGACATCCGACCTTCAGGCAATTTGCGCAACCCGAGCAGTTTTCGTCAATAACCCTGAATGCCGGTTTGCGTTCGAATTGATCGATTAAAACACAGGGCTTGTTGGTGATGATCACTGATGTCTCGGGTTGGGCGATTTCCTGTTTGATCAGTTTATAAAGCGACGGCATCTCATAGGGATCGACAGTGTGGATGCGTTCTGGATTCACACCCAGCGCTTCGCACAGTTTCAGGAAGTCAACTTTCGGAGTAGCCGCACCATATATGTCTCTGCCAGTTCCGGCATGATCCTGACCGCCGGTCATGCCGGTTGTTGAGTTGTCCAGCAGCAACACTGTCACATTGCCGTGGTTGTAGTTTATTTCCAGCAGGCCCTGCATGCCCATATGCAGGAAGGTAGAATCGCCGATAACCGAAATGATTGCCTTGTTCTTGTCGGCCTCAACGCGACCCAAATCCATACCCAGCGCCATTCCCATCGACGCTCCCATCGAGATCGTTGTGTCCAGTGCGCGCCACGGATGGCCGGCGCCAAGCGTATAGCACCCGATATCGCCGACAATGGTCGCCTTTTTGGTCAGTTTCGACAGGCAATAAAATGGCGGGAGATGCGGACAACCGACGCACATGGAAGGTGGACGCGGGAAAACCGAAGGCACTTTTTCTGCCTCACCGGCCTTCGCACCGTTTAGCAAAACATCGACACCACTGGAAATGATGTGAGGTTGCAATTCGCCACAACGGGGCAGAATATCTTTGCCATGGCACCTGATACCTGCCGCCTTGAGGGTATTTTCGACCAGTGGCTCGGTTTCTTCGACCACCAGCAGATTGTCCACCGTTTCGCCGAAATCGCGGATTTTCTCGACCGGAACCGGATGGGAAAAACCCAGTTTCAGAATTGGCGCATCGGGAAAAGCTTCGCGGACATGCATGAATGCCGGACCTGATGCGACAAAACCAATTGTCTTGTCATTGCCTTCGATAACCGGATTCCAGGATGTTTCTTCACTGAGAAGGGCCAATTGATCATCGCGCTCGAATTGGTGTTTCTGGCGCTCCCTGGCGTGCGCTGGAATCATAACCCAGTGAGCGGGATCACGTTCGAACTTCTTTCCGTCAGGTTTGAGGCGTTCGCCAAGCTGTACCAGCCCCTTGACATGGCAAATGCGCGTGGTCATGCGGACTATCACCGGAGTCGCGTATTTTTCCGATAAACTGAAAGCATCCTTGATCATATCGTGCGCTTCCTGACTGTCGGAAGGCTCGAAAACAGGAAGGTGGGCGAAGCGTCCCCAATAGCGGGTATCCTGCTCGTTCTGCGATGATGAAAAGCCGACATCGTCGGCAACAGCAATTACCAGGCCGCCTCTGACGCCGCTCAAGGTCAACGACATCAGCGCGTCGGCAGCCACGTTGACGCCGACATGCTTCATGCAGCAAAAGGCGCGTGAGCCCGCGATGGAAGCACCAATGGCAACCTCCAGCGAGGTTTTCTCATTGACTGACCAGTGAGCGTGAATATCGTCGTAGGTTGCCAGGTTTTCCAGGATTTCTGTCGATGGAGTGCCGGGATAGGCACACGCGACCCGGACACCCGACTCCCAGACAGCACGGGCAACCGCTTCATTACCGGACATAAGGACTTTTTCTTCGGAGGGCAGTTTGTAGGTAATATTCATCTGAGATTTTCCAATATCTGATTTCACCCTCCAGACGACATGATGTATTGGTTTTGGTTGCGTGTCCCGTTCGCCATGCCGGTATTTCCCGGGCAACGTGCGAGTTCACGACCATTGTTGACCTCGTGCCAAATCGGGCGTCGATTCCTGCAAGTTCAATATGTCACGCCTTCATAGTAAAATTTACGCAAACTGCTGGTTTTTTTTTGCCAATTTGAGCAAATTTGTGCAAAAATAGATATGTTAGTGCGTAATTGTGGCATTTCACTATTAAAACTGCGGCAAACTAGCGAATACCCGAGGTGTTTGAGTCTGCAGGTTTTTTTGTGATCCGTCTTTGCAGGCTCAAATTCTTGGGGCTCAAATCGTCAAACCCTAATTGCCAACAGGAATACAGTATGGAAACGCTTGATGAATTCGATAAAAAAATCCTGGCAGCTCTGCAAAAGGACGGCCGTTTGGCCAGTCATAAACTGGCCGAAGTAACCGCCCTGTCGGCTTCGCAATGCGCACGTCGACGCCAACGGCTTGAACAACAAGGGATCATTAAATCCTATCGCGCGTGCCTGTCGAAACAAAAGGTGGGGCTAGGGATATCGGCGTTCATTCAGGTTTCACTCAATAATCAGGAACAACAGGAAATCTCCGACTTCTGCCGCCTGTTGGAGACCAATTCATCGATTTTGGAGGCATGCAAATTAACGGGCCCGACAGATTTTCTCTTGCGGGTGGTCATGGCCGACCTTGACGAGATGAATAATCTAATCAGTGACATCCTGTTGCCGCATCCTTCCGTGTCACACGTCCAGTCACATATAGTGCTGGAATGGCTGAAGGAAGACAGCGTGCTACCCGTTGGCAATTGAATAGCTTCTAAGCAACCTTCGCCATATTGAATTATTTGAGTTCATTTAAACTGCGTCGGTACCCAGGCATTGATCCAGATCCTAATAGTCCGTTGTTGGTGAATACCTGCCCAACTGATGAAATTTTGGCATATTCATTATTACGGCAACATCCGATATTCTTGCTATGATCAAATTCGCTGCGATCAGGTATCGGATGCGGCCGCGAAATAAGCATGCCGGGTTTATCTCGGATGGGCAAACCCGGAACACTAATTTCGGATTATTCAGATATCAAAAGAAATGAGCTCATATCGGATATGACAGTGATATCGCAATAAGGACAAGGTGAGGGCAAACCAGTGAGCAACATTTACCCAATCCAGAAGTTCCCCAAACAAAAAAGCTGCCGGAAAGACTGCATTTAATGTGTATTCGTATGAGTGGATTAAGCCACCGCAGCAGGTTTACGTTTTCTGCGCCAGCCGATCAACCCCATAACAGTCAGACCGGTGCCGAAGAGTGGCAGGGCTGCCGGGATAGGAACTGGCGACACACTGGGCGACACACTGGCAGTGAAATTCGCACTTCCAAAGTCCTGAACTAGTAGATTGTTATTGCTCGCCGACGCTTTCGTCTTATTCCGCAGATTAAAAAAGTACCTTTCACCAGCCAAAAGCGTTAAAGTTAAGCCTATGGTACCAGTATCAGAGGTGTTGCTGCTGTGATTAGTGCTAACATCAATTAACTCTTCTGGATTGAATGGGTTCCCGGTTTCTCTCAACAACTGGACAGAGAAAAAGTCTACCGTGCTGAGCCCCCCACCATCGCTGCCAGCCCAGTCGCCCGATATAGTGAGGCTTGTATCGGTATCGGTAGTTAATTCAAAATCAAGCCCGCCGTCGACCGAGACCGAAGGTGGACACGTTCCCAGGGTTGGATTGAGGACACACTCGGCTGTCGCGCTAACCAACAGATCGAAATCGAAACCAGAATTGGAGAAATTGCCAACAATAGATCCCTGTCCGCGGCCAGAATACACACGGCCACCTGTTCCTCCTGTCAAATCACCACTATCGATCGAATAGGACAACGCGCCGCCGATAACCGTACCAGTTTCCGTCCTGTCTGCAGCGTTGGAAGGAACAGCAAGATTGGTCCCATTGTAGGAAAGAGTGGTGTCAAAATTTGAAAAATTAAGACCAATGGCTTGTGCCGACCCCGGCGCTACCATGAATGCTACGCCAAAAGCTAAAGTTCGAAACCACACAGGCACTTTCCTGTTATTGACAATTAGCCCTTTAGCTCCTGCTCCCTGAATTTTAACCGGGTGTGCATCAGGCAATTTTCTTATTTCGATCTTTGCTTTTTTGTCTGTCATTTCCCAAATCCTCAGTATTGATTATCATTACCAAACCAGCAAAATATCTAACTTTAATTCGCTATACTTCAAAAATTTCCCATTTTAAGTCAATTTTGTTCACCGTTAGATTCGACCGAAATCCATTTTATTGGGTATTATTATATTTTGCACTTTGTAGACTACGCCACATTACATGTGCTAAAGAGGAGGTCAATAAACGATTTTGCACGCATGATTGTGCGTTTTTGCACGTTACTTCTGGCATAGAGGGGAACCCGATGAATTGGCATGATCTGAGTGTCGTACTGACGGTTGCCCGCGAAGGGTCATTCACCGGTGCAGCCAAAGTCTTAAAGGTGGCACACACAACAATCGGCCGCCGCATTTCTGATATCGAAGAAAAGATCGACGCAAAATTGTTCATGCGCACCAGATCGACGTGTATTCCAACCGACAATTGTCTGGAAATTATCGCATCTATAGAGCGGATGGAAACGGAAGCCATATCGATTGGGGCTCATTTTCAAAACTATGATGAAGCACCGCGCGGTATGGTAAAGATTGCGACAATGCCGTGGATAATTCAGTATATTATTGCCCCTGCCTTGCCGAGTCTTACCGCCGCGTATCCGGGAATCGAGATTCAGTTCATCTCCGGCGCGCGCGCGCGCAGTATAACCGCACATGAGACAGATATTTCCCTGCGTTTCGAGCTGCCACCACGCGACAAAGAGAAATCACTGGATCTGGCTCAAATACCCTATTCAATTTATGCAACTGACGTGGAGGCCCCGGAAAAGTTGAAATGGGCTACTTATTGGGTGGATTCACTTAACTCTCATCCAAACAGGTGGCTGCAGACAAAAAAGGGGGTAACAGAGGAAATTGGCTTTCGTGCCAATGATGCCGCTTTGGTCATGGCGGTCATTCGCTCCGGTGTGGCAAAAGGCCTGATTCCTAACCTTCTGGGCGACAAAGAAACTAATCTCGTACGTCTTTCTGGTCCGGCGCCCGAGATTGTCAGAACCATGTATCTGATTTATCACCCCGATATGCGATATCTGGCGCGGATAAACGCCGTTATTTCGTGGCTGGAGGGGGTTTTCAAAGAAGCCGTATTGAACTGACTGGACCCTTAACCGGTTACAGGAAACTTCATATATCACCCGATTTGTGAAACAATGGCCGCTACCAAAGATTTGGTCACATTGGGCTGATTTTGATGAAAAAATCGGATACTGTCACCGGCAATGAAATTCCTAATACTTCTGTCCCAAATCTGGCGAATAGCCTTTTTCATCAAAATCGGCACTGCTGAGGTAAAACAGGTGTTTATAGCAGAGCGTCTTTATTTTGATTCAGTTTTGATTTTTTTTCGCTCACGGCTATTCGGGCTTGCGCCCGACCTCCGCGGGGCGGCGCACAGGCACCGGTCGCTTTTCGCTCCTGATTGCATGATCATTTTAAAGGCATTCTGCTATGGTAATTATATGGACTATTCCCGATTATGGGTTAAATGCTTGACCAATGGCAGCAATAACTGTGTTCACAAACTCTAGAACAGGCTGATAATTTCAGCCCGCAATTCATCCAGACCATCATGTTTGTGTGAAGATGTCGCCAGAACAACCGGATAGGAGGCGGGCGCTTGACAAGCTGCGCTTTGACCACATTGATCATTTCCAGTGCATCCAGGTTATTTTTCCTTAGTCCATGATGCCCTTTAATCAGCACAAATTGAGCAAGTGGTTAAAGGGCAGAATAGATCAGATGGCTCACCGTCCAGAGTTGACTGCCTCAGAATTGGAGCAAACTTCTGAGTGTTTTAGAAAAGAGGCGACAGAGTTCATTTGCAAATGGCGCGTGTTTACAGGATGATGATCGATGCAATTGCGTGTTGTGCGGTTTATCGCTAAATATGATTCTCAATTTATTTGAGAGTGGAATTTTATGAGCAGTCAGGACAAGGACATGCATGACGGCACTGAGCACGATTATGATGCCAGGGGAGTAATGGAAGCGAAAATTCTGGCTCAGGCGCTACCCTATATGCAGCGTTATGCGGGAAAATCCATTGTCATCAAATATGGCGGCCATGCAATGGGAGATGAAGAACTCTCGCGTGCCTTTTGCAGTGATGTGGCACTGATCAAGCAATCCGGCGTTAACCCGGTTGTTGTTCATGGCGGCGGACCGCAAATCGCCAGAATGCTGGAACGCGTCGGCATCAAGTCTGAATTCAAGGGCGGTTTGCGTGTCACCGACAAGCAGACGGTGGAGGTGGTTGAAATGGTGCTGGCCGGCTCGATCAACAAATCAATTGTCGCCTCAATGAATGCCCAGGGTGCCCGCGCGGTTGGACTTTGCGGCAAAGACGGCAACATGGTTCTGGTGGAAAAAGCAACGCGGACTATTATCGATCCGGATTCAAATATCGAGAAAGTTGTCGATCTGGGATTTGTTGGCGAGCCCAAAAACATTGACCGGGATGTACTGGATATGGTGATCAAAAGTGGCCTTGTTCCGGTCATTGCGCCGGTCAGCTTTGGTGCGGACGGTAACACCTATAATGTCAACGCCGATACTTTTGCTGGAGCTATTTCGGGTGCACTGGACACAACGAGGTTGTTGTTCCTGACTGACGTTTCCGGTGTTCTGGATAAAAATGGCAAACTGATCAAGGAATTGTGCGTCGATGAAGCCAGATCGCTGATGGAAGACGGCACCATTTCAGGCGGCATGATTCCAAAAGTTGAAACCTGCATTCATGCGCTGGAAAAAGGTGTTGAAGGCGTAGTCATCCTGAACGGCAAACGTCCCCATGCTGTATTGCTGGAACTGTTCACCGAACATGGTGCGGGCACGCTGATTGTTAACTAGAGTACTTCCGGTTATCAATGACACTTTGACTGAAAGTGCTCTTAAAGGTCGATAAATGAAACAGACATTTTCACATATATCCGACTGGGTTTTTGATCTTGATAACACGTTATATCCGAGCCATTGCAATCTGTTTGCCCAAATGGACGTGCGCATAACCCATTATGTCATGCAGGTGATCGACAAGGAATTTGTCGAAGCCAGGAAGTGGCAAAAGCATTATTACCGCGAATATGGCACAACGCTTCGCGGCCTGATGAGCGAACATGGTGTAGATCCGCATCACTACCTGAACGACGTGCATGACATCGATTATTCCTCAATCCCGGCAAACAGGGAACTTGGCAAGCTGATCAAGGCGCTGCCGGGACGAAAACACATTTTTACAAATGGCGATGTCCCCCATGCCGAACGCACACTGGCGGCATTGGAAATTGATGAAAGTTTTGACAGGATTTTTGATATTACCCACGCAGACTTTATCCCGAAGCCCGAGCGCGGGCCCTATGACACGTTTCTTGAAAACCATGATATCAACCCGAAATCCGCGGCGATGTTTGAAGACCTGCCCCGCAATCTGGAGGTTCCAAAGGAAATGGGAATGTCTACTGTCCTGGTGGTTGCCGCCGAAAAGGAAGCGAATCCCAGGGAGGGTTGGGAACTCGATGGCAAGCATGACGAACACATAGATTTTGTCAGTGACAATTTAAATCATTTTATTTCGGAGATTGTGGAAATATTGAAAGTATCATCCTGATTTTGAACATATCACGGCCTAAAGCGTGTCGCGTCCAATAGGGTTCATTTGACCAGTTTTCATTTATGTTATTGATTTTTTTATGAAATTTACGACCAGCGTCGAATTGATAATAGCCCGATAGAAAAATGGCTGGACATTAGCATCTCCAGCCAAACCTGGTACGTGGTATCTGTTGATGTAATTTCATTCGTACAGGTGACACTGGTTAACAGGCCCAGAGACCCCGGGGAAATGAATTCGGATCAGTGTTTGATGTCGGTCGGATGCCAGCTCAATGGTGTATCAAGCAACTCACCTTCAAAAACCAGTTGGCCTTGACCTGCCAAAACCTGCCCCATTGAATGGATTGCCGGATGAGAAATAACTTTCGCATCACAATTTTCAGTGTGAATCGAAGCTATCGGCAAATGTTCCCTGTGCAATTCATTTCTGGTCATCATATTTTCCCTGTTACCTTTACCATGTGGGAGCCAATTGTGGCACTTTAAAGAAAGGATAAAGGAGATTTCCAGGCAATAATGTGTATTTGTGCACACCACGTTAATTTTGTGTGAATTTCACTATATATGGTAGATATTCTATCAACCGCCGCTATGTACGGTAAATCAGGTGTCATAATGCTGTCTGATAACACCCCAGCCCTCATCTGCGGTGTCAACAAAATGAAATAAATCCGTATCATCTGGAGAAATGGTGCCTTGATTGGCCAATTCGCTAAAATTAATCACATTCGTCCAGAAATTTTTGCCAAACAGCAAAAACGGAACAGGCTCCATTCTTTTGGTCTGAATCAGTGTCAGGGCCTCAAACATTTCATCCATGGTTCCAAAACCACCGGGAAATACTGCCACGGCTTTGGCCCGCATGAGAAAATGCATCTTGCGAATGGCAAAATAGTGAAAATTGAAACAAAGATCCGGGGTCACGTATTCGTTCGGAGCCTGTTCATGGGGTAATACAATATTAAACCCGATGGAGGGAGCACCGATTTCCGAAGCCCCCCGGTTTCCGGCTTCCATGACGCCGGGTCCGCCACCGGTAACGACAACATATTCCTTGTAATCCGCTTCAGCTGAATGGCGTGACACAATGGCGGCGAATTTTCTTGCCTCTTCGTAATATTTTGAATTTTCCGCAAGATTCTTCTTCTGGATATCATTTTTCGCTGCCCAGGCACTTTTCCCCGGCTCCGGGATTCGGGCTCCGCCAAACAAAACGACCGTCGATTGAATACCATATTCGCTCAACATCATCTCCGTCTTCAGCAGCTCCAGCTGCAAGCGTACGGGCCGCAATTCCTCGCGGCAAAGAAATTCTGCATCATCAAATGCCAGACGATAGGCTGGTGCCCTGGTTTGTTCTGTTTCAGGTACCTTGTTGGCTTCGACAATATCCTGGGTTGAGCGTCTTAATGCCTTCCAGCCTTTGCCGTTGCGTTTGAGAATGCTTTTGTTTGCCATGTTTGAGTGCCCGATCTGTGTTGCCTCTTAATTAGTGCAGTTTTTGGCGGGGGAATTCTACCTGCCAATTGACCTGGAAAGACGGTTCGAATACCGTCCGCCCATGATTTGAATATAACCATCCCGTATTACAAATTGATGTACGGTCAACCATTATGCCCGCCAGGAGTAAACAAATGGCCAACAGCCAATTCGCCGGTCTTGAAAACATCGTAGAGAATGCATTTGATGACCGCGACAAAATCAATATTGATACTCAGGGAGAGATACGCGAGGCGGTTGGTGATTGCCTGGAATTGCTTGACAGTGGCAAAAAACGCGTTGCCGAGCGTGGCGATGATGGAACATGGACTGTCAATCAGTGGCTGAAAAAAGCAGTCCTTCTGTCGTTTCGTCTCAATGACATGGAAGTCATGGATGGCGGTGCGGCAGGTGCCACCTGGTGGGACAAGGTACCGTCAAAATTTGCCGGATGGGGGGAAAACCGTTTTCGTGAAGCGGGCCTTCGCGCTGTTCCCAATTGTATCGTTCGAAAATCAGCGTTTATTGCTCCAAGTGTAGTATTGATGCCCTCATTTGTTAATCTTGGCGCCTATGTTGACGAGGGAACCATGGTCGACACATGGGCATCTGTGGGGTCATGCGCTCAAATCGGAAAAAATGTGCATTTGTCCGGCGGTGTTGGAATTGGCGGCGTACTGGAACCGATGCAAGCCGGCCCGACCATTATTGAGGATAATTGTTTCATTGGAGCGCGATCAGAAGTGGTTGAGGGCTGTATCATACGTGAAGGGGCCGTATTGGGAATGGGTGTATTCATCGGCCAATCAACCAAAATTGTTGATCGCGCCAGTGGAAATATCACCTATGGGGAAGTACCCGCCCGTTCAGTGGTGGTTGCCGGTACGATGCCAGGCAAGCCTTTCCCCGATGGCACACCCGGTCCGGGTCTTTACTGCGCGGTAATCGTCAAAACCGTGGATGAGCGCACCAGATCAAAAACCTCGATCAATGAACTGCTGCGGGATTAGAGCACTTTTAATGGAATGCAATGATGACCAGAGAAACTCCGAAACCCACTATAGGATGGCTGTATTTAAGCTGGAAAGGCAGAATTGGACGCCAGTCCTATTTTCTGGGCGCAGCATTAATACTGGTGGTGCAATTTTATATCCTTCTGCAGGTAGGCGAAGCCGGTGAAGGCAACAGCAGTCGAAATATCATGGCTGCCTGGGGTTTTGTGCTGATTGGCTACTGGATAGCAGCCTGCTGGGCGGTCCTGGCATTGACCATCAAGCGTATCCACGATCTGGGCCTTCGGCCAATCTGGGTGATCTGCCTGTTTATTCCAATGCTGGCAATGTTGTTCGTGTTGTATTTGATGATAAAGCCCGGCACCCGGGAAACCAATGAACACGGTCCTGCGCCATTTCCCAAAAAATAACAAGAAATCCAATCTTGAGAGCCTCAATCCAATGCCCAATCCCCCTTCCCGCTCAGCAGAAATATTACGTGAACTGTTACGCTGTCGCTCGATTACCCCGAATGAAGGCGGAGCCCTTGGAGTTCTGCAAAAGGCTCTGGAGGAACTGGGGTTTGAAGTACACCGGGTTACGTTCAGTGATGAGAACACGCCTGATGTGGAAAACCTCTACGCCAGGACAGGCAGTAAACCGCCCCATATCTGTTTTGCCGGACATACTGATGTGGTGCCGGAGGGGGAAATCGACAGCTGGAAAAGCGATCCATATGCCGGTGACATTATTGACGGCGAGATGATTGGTCGCGGGGCAGTTGATATGAAGGGAGGCATTGCCTGTTTTCTTTCAGCCGTGGAAACCTACCTGCAGGATAACCGCCAGCCAGACGGATCGATCTCGTTCCTGATCACCGGTGATGAAGAGGGGCCA
>JAAEMP010000023.1 GCA_024225445.1 Hyphomicrobiales bacterium
ATTATGTGTATTTTCACTAATTATACAATTGTATAATTTCTATCAATCTAGAGGCTTTCATGTTTATGTTGAACCGTTTGATGGAGCAAGATCAGCCCATTATGCAAAGCGCGGTGCGCAGCGCGATCTGGTTGATCGGGCGAGTGCCGCAACGTCGCAGATGGGCTGATCTGGCCCACCTGAAAGGCCGGTTTTTGGAGCTCGCTGGACTGCGTTATGTTTCGCTTGTGGTCACCCAGACCACGGCGCAAAACCTGCCTTGCCAGCAAACGCCAAAAACCGGTCAAACGATTCAATATAAACATGAAAGCCTCTAGGAAACCCAGAGCTACACTTGGCCAGGCAAAGAAAAAAATTTGTGCGCAAATCCATTCCCTTTCGAAAGGACTCCCTGATAAGCGCAACGCTTTCACTGATCGCCACCGAAGGGATCGATGCGGCAACGGTGCGGGCAATCGCCAAACATGCCGATGTGACCCCGGGACTTATCCGCTACTATTTTTCTACAAAGGAAGATCTTATCTCGGCCGCCTACAAACGCCATATGAGCACCCTGACCGGAGCCTCTCATGTGTCACTGCAATCTATGGAGAACGTAAAGCCTGCAGAACGCCTTGCGGCATTTGTGTCGGCAAGTCTTACCCCTCCTGTAGTTGATCCCGGTTCTGTTGCACTTTGGGCAGCATTTCTTAACAGAATTCAAAACGACGAGAAAATACGCATAGCGCATAAGGAAGCCTACTACGATTTTCGAGACCGGCTGGAAGTTTTGATAGGCGATGTTTTCGCCCAGCTGGGGAAAAATGTGAAAGCATGTGAGCTGGTACGATTGGCTATTGCAAGCAATGCCGTCATTGATGGCTTGTGGCTTGAAGGCGGAGCGCTTCCCGATGCGTTCAAGCCCGGAGAAATCGCCGAGATCGGACTAAAATCAATTGGCGCCATAATTGGTGTCGCATTGCCCAAAGGAGCATATGAATATGAAAACCACAGCGCTGGCTGAGCGTATGCGGCAAACTGGCGATGCCAAATGGAAAATTTATTTGAAAGCACGTTCACTTGCAGCTTCCGGCAGGGACATCATTGAAATGACCATCGGCGAACCGGATGTCCCCACACCACCCGAACTGGTTGAGGCTGCACACGGTGCAATGCGCAGCGGACGTACGACCTATTCCGACGGGCGTGGTGAGCCGGGCCTCCGCAATGCGCTATGTGAACACTATTATCACAAGACGCGACGCAAGTTTTCCTCTGACCATTTCCTGTGTTTCCCTGGCACACAAACCAGTTTGTTTGCTGTATTGATGTGCGTTGCCGAAAGCGGTGATGAAGTCCTGGTAGGCGATCCAATGTATGCGACCTATGAAAACGTAATACGGGCTTGCGGTGCTGATCTGGTGCCCGTTTCACTAAGGCCGGAAAACGGATTCCGTATCAGTGCTGAAGATATCGCCAAAAAAATCACGCCGGAAACCCGGGCATTGTTGTTGACCACACCACATAATCCAACAGGTGCCATTCTGACCCCTGAAGATATTGACGCCATCGCCCGTCTGGCAATTGAACATGATTTCTGGATCATTTCGGACGAGGTGTATGATGAACTGGTATTTGACAACCACACTTTCCATTCGCCGCTGTCTCATCCTCTTCTGGTTGATCATGTCATTGTTGTATCTTCGATTTCCAAGTCCCATGCTGCTCCGGGATTTCGCAGCGGCTGGTGTGTGGGCCCTGCTGAATTCATCAAGAAATTGCTACCGTTTTCGGAAACAATGCTGTTTGGAAATCAACCATTTATTGCCGACATGACGGAAAAGGCAATCCGCGAGGGTTCCTCGGTCGCTGCGGGAATGCGAAAGCGCTATTCTGCTCGCGCCGCACTGCTTGAACAACGCCTGACATCGGAAAGCAAACTGGTTGTGCATCGACCCCATGCCGGCATGTTTGCCATGGTCAATGTTGCATCCACGCGAATGTCAGGAAGCGAGTATGCCGAGGATCTTTTGAACAAATACGCAGTAGCCGTTATGCCCGGTTCATCATTCGGTTCAACTTTGGATAGCTGGGTCAGGGTGGCTTTGACGGTCGAGGATAAATCCTTCGATGAAGCATGCAGCCGGATGATCCGGCACGCCAGTTCAACGCAAAAGGCAGTGGCATGAGTACCATAGGCGAGGCTTTGATTGAACATTTGGCCGCCCACGATGTTGAAGTCATATTCGGTATTCCAGGTGTTCATACGATTGAACTCTATCGCGGGTTGTCACAGCACAATATCCGGCACGTCACCCCGCGCCATGAACAAGGGGCGGGGTTTATGGCAGACGGGTATGCACGCGTGACCGGCAAGCCGGGTGTGGCACTTGTCATCACCGGACCGGGGGTCACCAACATCCTGACACCGATAGCACAAGCGCGGGCGGACAGTATCCCCATGCTGGTGGTATCCAGTGTGAATTCCATCGCCAGCCTCGGCAAGGGGCTGGGACATCTGCACGAGTTGCCCGATCAACAATTGACCATGGGCAGCATTGCATCCACATCCATTCGCCTGGAAAAACAACATGATCTTGCACCGGCAATGGAGTCGATTTTTGCTGGTTTTGCTCTGGAACGCCCCGGGCCTGCACATATTGAGGTTCCCCTGGATATCGCAATGCTTGAGACACCAAAGGAAGAATTTGGTGCCAAACAAGATTCCGGGCCAGTCGCGGGTCGACAGGAAATTGAACGGGCCGCTGAACTTCTTAAATCCGCCCGTTCACCGGTCATCCTGGCGGGCGGTGGAATGCGGTTTGGCGGGAGAGAGCTGGAGGCGCTTGCACGCCGTCTGGATGCTCCAGTTGTTTTGACCGTCAACGCGCGCGGACTGATGCATGGGCATGATCTTGTCGTACCGGCAAGCCCGAGCCTTGGCGCTGTACGCCAACTGATCGAAGAAGCCGACATAGTTTTGGCGCTTGGAACGGAGCTGGGTCGAACAGATTTTGATATGTATGATCAGGGCTTAATGCCGGTGATGAACAAGCTCATCCGCGTGGATATCTGCCCTCACCAGTTGGCGCGTCACGAAGGGGAGTTAAAAATTCATGCCGATACACGCAAGACAATTACCGCATTATTGAAATCCCTGCCCACCCGGTCCCTGGGCAAGGGTGCGACAAGGGCAGCCCGAACACGTGCAAAAGCGCGTGAGGAAATTGGTGAAGAGACACGCTCAATTTCCAGCTTGCTCAGCACTATTCGCGACAATGTACCAAACTCAATCATGGTAGGGGATTCGACCCAGCCTGTTTATGCAGGAAATCTGTACTATGACCATGACCGGCCGGCAGGCTGGTTTAACGCTGCCACAGGCTATGGAGCCCTTGGTTACGGCGTGCCAGCGGCTATCGGGGCGGCGATTGGCGAACCCGAGGCCCGTGTAATCTGCCTGACCGGTGATGGCGGCATACAATTCTGTCTGGCGGAATTAATGGTGGCAGTTGATGAAAACCTGCCGATTATCTTCATTGTCTGGAACAACCGGGGATATCAGGAAATAGAGCGCTCAATGCGAAGCGCCGGTGTGAATGTGATGGGTTGCAACCCGACCCCGCCGGATTTCAGCATGATCGCCGCCGCCTGCGGCATGCCCTTTTATCACTGTGACACCAACCCGGAAAATGTAGCAACTGTTATTGGCGAGGCTTTGGCAGAATCAAAACCGGTTTTGATTGAAATTGGGGTAATGGAATCCACAATCAGTTGATACACCAGCGCGTCATGTGACGATAATCACACCGGCACCCTGCCCAATTTTCCGTGTAACAGTAACCAGAAGCGCCGCTCTTTAACTCGTCACAACCGCTGGGTGCTGGTAAATTCGAACTGAACTGTTGGTTCAGGGATCATTCATCAATTATAGCAGAACACCTTTAAAATGATCATGCAATCAGGAGCCAAAAGCGACCGGCACCGGTGCGCCGCCCTCGCGGAGGCCGGGCGCAAGCCCGAATAGCCGTGAGCAAAATAAAAACAGAGTGAATCAAAATAACGGTGTTCTGCTATAGCTGTACTGTAGAGTTCCCGTCTGGAAGACGGGGGAGCCTGACCGGTTATTCACGCTTTCTGGACAGCGTTATGGTTTTCTTGTGGTCAACCAGACCACGGCGAAATCCATGCCTGGTCAGCAAACGTGAATAATCGGTCAAATGCTTCCGTGTAAACAAGAAACGGTCTAGTGGCTGAAACGATCCGAATTGCTTAAGTTGATATCTGGCGCGAGCGGAATGTAGAAACTAAACGTAGCACCATTACCCAGCTGACTGTCGACCCAGATTTCACCGTCAAAATGGCGGATGATCTCGACACATATAGGAAGACCTAGCCCGGTACCTTTTGGTTTCTCTGTCATTGGGTTGCCCACTTGCTGAAAACGTTCAAAAACCTTTTTATGCTCTTGAGGCGCAATACCGATCCCGTTGTCGCGCACGCTCACCTGCAGGTTTGCCTTTTCGGCCTTTGCAGTAATCCACACCTTACCGTCGATAGTATCGCAGAATTTCACTGCATTGGAGATGAGATTGACCAAAACCTGAACCAGTCTGTCGGAATCCACACATATCGAGGGAAGGTCATCGGGTAGATCCGTTAGCAATCGAACCTTATCATTCTGCCTGAAAAGTCCAGCAGTTGCTGCGAGCGCCTCTTCGATCACCTGTTTGGGATCAAGCACTTTCATCTGCCACTCAAGTTTCCCCGATTCCATCTTGGCGATATCCAGAATGTCATCAATGAGGCGTGACAGCCTTTCACTTTCCTTTACGATAATGCCCAAAAACTCCCGTTCTTGCTCCTTCGGCATTTCTGCGTTGTCATAAATAATCTCGGAAAAAGAACGAATTGAAGTCAGTGGCGTCCTTAATTCGTGACTTACCGTTGAAACAAAACCGTCTTTAAGTTTATCCAGTTCCTGCAACCGGGTGTTGGCGGCTTTAAGATCGTCGGTTGCGATTTGTAGCTGGTTTGATTTCTCCTCCAGTTGCCGGCTGTACTCAATGACTTGCGAGGCCTCATCGAGAATTTCCATCATTTCATCAATGTCATGCATTTCCTCGCGTACTACAGTAGCAACCATGATCCGTGCGGAGGCAGCGCCAATTGCACCTGCCAGTTGCCGTTCTGCAATGGAGACGACATCGACACCGGCCAAACTGTCGTCAGGTAAGTTTCGCTCAAGTGTTTGCTCAATCTTTTCGAAAGAAGTTTCCATCCGTCTTCGACCAATGAAGCGAGCTAAGAGCTGCTTGATTTCCAGGATGGTCGCGCTGCCCCGCCAAATCCGCAGCCCACCGGAGGTCTCCCTGAATATATCAACGAATTGAACGGCCTGGCTGCGTTCAACAACGCTTTGTGAGGTGATCAGCGAGAGGATCAATAACAGACCAATATTAAACACCATCGTCCAAAACAGCGCGTGGGAGATTGGATCAAGTCCCTCAAGCCAGAAAAGCGCATAAGGCTTCAGAATGGTAATGCCGAAGGGTCCATCACTCAAAAAGCTCTCCGGAAGCCAACCCGAACGGGCGAATGAAGGTACTAACAGCGTGTAAGCCCATACCATGAATCCGGCGCCAAGCCCGGCAACAGCGCCGGCGCGGCTTGCTCCTTTCCAAAAAATTCCGGCAATAATTGCAGGCGCAAATTGTGCCGCGGCCGTAAACGAGACGAGCCCGATGGATACCAGCGCATAAGACTCACCAATAAGTCGCACATAGACATAACCCAACAACAGCACCAGTGCGATTGTTGTACGCCTGATTGACAGAATCAGGCCCGTCAGATCAGAACGCTCAGAAAGGCGTAACCATTCCAGGCGCAACAACACCGGCATTACAAGATCGTTGGAAACCATCGTGCTCAGTGCCACAGTTGCAACAATTATCATCCCAGTGGCCGCAGAAAGCCCGCCGATGAATGCAAAAAGTGCGAGGCCCTCGTAATGTTCGACCATTGGTAGTGTCAGCACAAATGTGTCTGCATTCACGCTGCCACCGGGGAAACGCAACAGGCCGCCAAATGCGATTGGCAGCACAAAAATGTTGATCAAAAATAGATAGAGCGGGAAAAGCCATGCGGCTTTTCTCAAATGCGCTTCATTCACGCATTCCACCACAGTAACCTGAAACTGCCGAGGCAGAAAAATAATTGCCGCCATTGAAAGCAATGTCAGTGAAGCCCAGCTGCTGTAACCGCCCGCACCTTCAATTGTGAAAAGTTTTTCGAGATTTTCAGACGCCTGGGCACGCGAGAAAATATCACCAAAGCCGTCGTAAATACCAAATGTAACGAATATGCCTATGGCAAGAAAGGCCAGCAATTTAATCACCGACTCGAACGCGATTGCCGCAACCATACCCTCATGGTGTTCACTCGCATCAATATGGCGCGTACCAAACAAAATGGCAAATGCTGCCAGGAAAAGTGACACATAAAAAGCCGTGTCTGCGAAAACCGATACACTTCCCAGTTTCTCCGGCATCACAATATCTGGGTACTGCGATAGCACCGTGAAGCTGGTCGACACAGCTCTCAGTTGCAGGGAAATGTAAGGCATGATGCCGACTACAGCAATAATCGTGACAAGCCCGCCCAGATAGGAACTTTTTCCATAACGAGAAGCAATGAAGTCGGCAATTGAAGTGATACGGTTAACTTTGGAGATTCGAATGATCTTGCGCAGCACAAACCAAGCAATAATGAATGTCAGAGTCGGTCCCAGATATATTGGCAGAAAACCTACACCGGCTGATGCCGCCCGCCCCACACTGCCGTAAAATGTCCAGGATGTACAATAAACGGCAATGGAAAGCGTATAAATATATGGGTTGGAAATTATGCTCCGCTTCTCATCGGATCGCTTGTCACCCCAATAGGCAATTGCAAAAAGAATGCAAAGATAGACAAATGCTACGCCAACTATGATCCATCCCTGTAGCATGTTGCCCCTCAAATCCTACTCTTCCCGATCGCGTTCGGGCCTGGACAATTCGCTGGCAAAGGCCAGAAGCGCAATCAGCAGGGCCCACACAACAAACAGGTATAGATATAAAACAGGGATTCCGGCGAATTGTACGGATTTATCAAAAATAAACAAAAACGGCGGACTTAAAACCATAATGGCAAAAAGAAACAACGCGGCGTGACGCTCATTCAAAATCCCGGGCCGCTTCATGACATTGCCTGGCTTTTAACAATCATCTCCCCTGCCCAATCAAACAAAAAACAATTCTGAGGGGTTTGTCTTGCCATCATTCTTCTTTAGCGGTTTGAGCCAGTATTTCCTTTACCCGCTGCAATATATCGCGTGTCGAGAACGGTTTGGTCAGATAATCGTCAGCGCCGAAAGAAAGTCCTTTTTCCCGTTCAGAATCTCGACCTTTTGCGGTCAACATTACGATGCGGACCGATTTCCATGCCGGATTTTCCCGGATTCTTTTGCAAACCTCAAAGCCGTCAAGTTTCGGCATCATAACATCAAGAATCACAAGATCCGGAACGTTTTCCTTGACCTTCTCCAACGCCTCCTCTCCATCATAGGCGACTACGACGTTAAATCCGGCATTTTTCATGATGTATTCAAGTGATATCACAATGTTAGGTTCATCATCGACTATCAAAATCGACTTTGTCATTGAGCATTCCTTTCACTAATTTTGGTGCAAAATCAGAGCTAAATAGTTCGAAAATAACCACATTTTCTTTGCAGATCGTATTTCCAGAATTCCATTTCCAAGATTGTCAGACTTGGCATCTTGCAATCCACTCAGACACGGAATTTTTGCGATTAGATTGCAAGATATTCGTGACGCAGGTTTTCATCATCAAGCACTTCTTGTGCCGCACCCCGAAAAACCACCTCTCCGCTGTCCAGAATGAGCGCGCTATCGGCAAGCTTAAGCGCCGCAATTGCATTTTGCTCGACGATGATCGTTGTAATACCAAGAGATTTGATTTCTACCAGGATTCGCTCGATTTCCTGAACAATAACCGGTGCCAAACCCTCGTAGGGTTCATCCAGCAACAACAACTTGATATCACGGGCAAGTGCTCGTGCCACGGCCAGCATTTGTTGCTCACCGCCTGAAAGCGTAATACCATCCTGACGGCGGCGTTCAGCGAGGCGCGGAAAATGTTCAAAAATTTTCTCAAGCGGCCAACCGACCGGTTTTGCAATTTGCGCCAGTTTCAGGTTTTCCTCAACGCTCAGCCCCTGGATAATGCACCGGTCTTCCGGCACCAATGCCACTCCCAAACGGGCGGCTTCAAATGATGCCGCGGTGTGAAGTGCGTTACCATCCATCCATATTTCGCCTTGCCTCAGTAATGGGTCCGACATGCGTGCGATTGTTCGCAGAGTTGAGGTTTTCCCTGCTCCATTGCGACCGAGAAGGGCAAGAATTTCTCCCTCATTCATATCAAAATCAACACCCTGCACAATATAGGAATCGCCATAATAGGCATGAATGCTACGGCATGAGAAATACTTGTCTTGCTGTCCATCAACCGCCGTTTCACTCTGGGTTTTAGCGGATTTGATACCGGACGCCTCTTCGACATTGGACATACTTACCTCAACCGTCTCTTTCGTGGTAACATTCATCACCCCAGTTCCCCTCCCAGATAGGCTTCAATAACCCGTGGGTCGCCCTTGATTTCCTCAGGCGGTCCCTGAGCAATAATGGTACCTTGCGCCAAAACCGATATCTTGGTGGCCAGGGAAAATACGACGTGCATATCATGCTCAATAATAATTTTTGTAATGCCGCGCTCACCGATTTTCTTCAACAAATCGATGGTGTTATTGGTATCAGCCCGCGACATTCCAGCAGTAGGTTCGTCAAGAAGCAACAGCTTTGGATGCTGGATAAGGCACATCGCCAATTCCAACCGCCGTTTATCGCCGCGCGAAAGGCTCGAACAGATGGTTGCTTTTTGCTCAATCAGCCCAACCACTTCCAGAATGTGTTCCGCCTCTTCACGAATTTCGAGACGCGATGTCACCCTTTGCCAGGCATTCAGTTTAAACGCGCCATCATGCTTGGCCAATGCCGGAATTACCACATTGTCCAAAAGGCTCAAATCTCCAAAAATTTCCGGAGTTTGAAATACCCGCGCCACGCCGGTTTGGTTAATTTCGTGTGGCTTTAACCCCAACAGTGAGGCGCCGTTGAACATCACCGAACCGGAATCAGGAATGAGACGGCCGACAAAACAGTTCAGCATGGTAGATTTACCGGCGCCATTGGGTCCAATGATGGCGTGCACAGTACCTTCATCTACGCTCAGATTCAAATCATGCAACGCGCGCAATCCACCAAAACGTTTGTTCACATTTGTAACTTCAAGAATACCCATCGCCGCGTTCCCTATTTTGCAGGCGTGGTTGCCACCACACTTGAACTGTTATCTTGCTTGCGGGTTAACAACCGCTTCCACAAACGCGTTCCACCGTCCACTAAGCCACCTGGAAGAAAAATCACGATAATCATGAACAGCAAACCAAGTGTCAGATGCCAGCCCTTGCCAACAAACGGATGGATAATTGTAACCATCACATTTTCCATGAAATCCGGCATGAAGTTAAACCAGCCGTGCAGGACATTGTCGTTGATTTTGGAAAAAATATTCTCAAAATATTTTATAAAACCAGCGCCCAATATTGGCCCAAGCAAAGTGCCTGCACCGCCCAGTATGGTCATCAGCACCACTTCACCGGATGCCGTCCACTGCATCCGTTCAGCTCCGGCCAACGGATCCATGGATGCCATCAATCCACCGGCAAGCCCGGCATACATGCCTGAAATCACGAAGGCTGCCAATGTGTAGGGGCGCGAATTGAGGCCAGTGTAATTCAACCGGTTTTGATTGGTCTTGATCGCTCGTAACATCAAGCCGAATGGAGAACGGAAAACACGTATCGAAAGGTAGAACGCAGCCAGCATGATCAATGCGCTGACATAAAAACCAACGTTGAACTGAAATGCCCAACCAGCAATTTCCAGGGTTGCGGTGTCTCGCATTTCAAGCCCAAACAATCCGGTGACTGGCAGATTGCCAGTCGTATTTACCGTATCCAGTACCCGTGGATCGTTCAGTGTAATTTGCAATCCGGTTTCACCATTGGTGATTGGTGTGAGGACCGAATAAGCAAGGCTAAAACTCATTTGGGCAAAGGCCAGTGTGAGGATCGAGAAATAGATCCCGGAACGGCGCAGACTCACATAACCAATTACCAGGGCAAACAGGCCGGAAATAAGAACCGCGAGAATAATTGCAGGAATAATGTTCATGGTGAGTAGTTTGAACATCCATACAGCTGCATAAGAGCCGACGCCCAAAAATGCCGCATGGCCGAACGAAAGATAACCGGTCAATCCGAAGAGGATATTGAAGCCGATGGCAAATATCCCAAAAATTACGAAACGCTGCATAAGGTCGGGATAACCAGCGTTGAATTGCGCCAATGCAGAACCTTCCGGAAACGGATTCATCAGGAAGGGTGCCAGCAAGGTAATAGCGACGACAAAGCCGAAGACACCCAGATCGTTTTTACCAAGTTTTAACAATGCCCTATTCCTCCATCACGCCTTTGCGCCCCAACAGACCACGCGGACGTGCCAAAAGGACGATAATTGCGATTAGGTAGATAATGATCTGGTCAATCGACGGCAGGAAAATTGCTTCAAAAAAACCTTTAACTTCGTTCATCGAAGCAAAGCTTTCCAGAATGCCGAGTAGGAATCCTGCCAGCACCGCGCCACCTAATGATCCCATACCACCGACGACGACCACTACAAAACTCAGAACCAGAAAATCCATCCCCATGTGATAATTGGGAGAATTAATAGGCGTGTACATGACACCGGCAAGACCTGCGACCGCAGCAGCAACACCGAACATTATGGTGAAGCGCCGGTCAATATTGATGCCCAAAAGTCCTACTGTTTCGCGGTCCGCCATGCCAGCCCGAACGACCATGCCAAATGTAGTGAACTGCAGAAAGGCGAATACGGCGCAAATTACTGCGGTAGAAAACGTAAAATAGACCAGACGCCAGTAAGGATAGATGATCGCGTTTTTGGCAAACCCAATCATCACTCCAAAATCAAAGGAGCCGCGAAAAACATCTGGTGCCGGTGTAGGGATGGGGTTTGCACCATAAAATGCCTTGATGATTTCCTGAAGCACGATCGCCAAACCGAAGGTAACGAGAATTTGGTCGGCATGGGGGCGTTTGTAAAAATGACGGATTAAACCCCGCTCCATTATAAACCCAATAGCAAGCATGATCGGGATCGAAAAAAATATTGCAATCGGAACGTTCCAATTGATGATCGCGTTTCCCGCAACCTCGCCAAACCATGTCTCCACCAGCGGTGTTTTTACCTGTAAGGGCTTGCCAAGAAAATCAGTTTTTTCCGGATCAATTGTTATGGTGGATATGTTAAGTATTTTTTGCAGCGTGACCGCGCAGAATGCACCGATCATGAACAAGGCACCATGGGCGAAATTGACCACTCCCAGGGTTCCAAAAATCAGGGTCAATCCCAAAGCGATTAATGCGTACGCGCTGCCTTTATCTAGCCCATTTAATATTTGCAGAAGAATTGCGTCCATCATACTGACCATTCATATATACAGAACTAGATTTAGGACGCCGGTTCAAATTCATAACCAATGCCCAACCGCAGAGCCAACGTTAAAAACCGGAAGTTTACCGCGCCAATTACGAGAATTGGCGCGGTAACTTGTAACGCCACTAGCGGAAAGATTATGCGCCTGGGTTACACTTACCCAGATTACCGCCGGCAAACATTGGATGGTCTGGTGCATACTCAACCTGGGCACGCGGAGTGACCTCAACAATTTCAAGCGTGTCATAAGCAGTGGTCGGATTTTCCGCACCCTTCACGACAAGCACGTCCTTAAAGCACTGGTGATCTGCAGCACGGTAAAGTGTCGGGCCGTTGCCAAGACCATCAAACTCAAATCCTTCAAGAGCTTCCCCAACACCGCATGGGTTGAATGTGCCGGCACGCTCGCAAGCATCTGCATAAAGCAAGGTCTGAGCATAACAGGTCTGAGCCGAGTTCGAAGGCGGCTTGCCATACTTTTCGCCAAAAGATTTGACAAAAGATTTGGTGCCATCGTCAGGCAATTGCCAGTTCCAGTTCATCGAACCGTAAACGCCTTTGATGTTCTCGCCAGCACCAGCAGCCATCAGTTCCGAGTAGAGCGGAACGACGATTGCGAAATCTTTACCGTTAACCTGCTTGTCAAGCAGACCGAACTGTATCGCGTTGGTCAGCGAGTTTATCATGTTGCCGCCGTAATGGTTCAGGACCAACACGTCCGCACCAGAATTCAGAACCGGTGAAATATAGGAGGAGAAATCAGTCGACGCCAGCGGTGTCAGAACATTTTTGACGGTTTCCCAGCCGATAGCTTCGGTCGCGGCTGCAATAGATTCCTGCTGAGTCCAGCCCCAGGTATAATCTGCAGTTAGGTGATATGCACGGCGCTCTTTGCCGTAAACCCCCTCAAGCACCGGTGCCAGGGCAGCACCTGACATGTAACCGTTGAAGAAGTGACGGAAGCCATTTGCCTTTTTGTCTTTGCCGGTTGTGTCGTTTGAGTGGGTCAAACCGGCCATGAAGATAACGCCAGCGTCCTGACACATACCCTGAACAGCGATAGCCACACCCGACGACGAGCCGCCATTGATCATAATCGCGCCGTCTTTTTCGATCATCGACTTGGCCGATGCCCGAGCAGCGTCAGATTTGGTTTGAGTGTCGCCGGTTACGAAAGTAACCTTCTTACCCAGAATACCGTTGCCCTTCAGAGCTTTAGAAGTGAAAGTATTCAGACAACCACCGTCGCCTTCACCGTTTAAGTGCTCAACAGCCAGCTGCTGGGCAAGAAGTTCGTCATTGCCTTCGTCGGCATAAGGGCCAGTTTGCGGCACGTTGAAACCAAGCGTTACAGAACTACCAGTAGGTTCGTTCGTGTAAGCGAATGAAGGGCGAGTAAGGATTGTCGGCATAGCAAGACCGACACCGGCAACCGCACCTGACTTGATCAGAGTACGGCGATTTACTACAAATTTGGACATTAATTAAATTCCTCCCATTTAGGATTGTTGCAAAGCGATCGAGCGCTGCAATGTCGTTATAAGACGATCCCAGACAGAAAATACTATAATGAAAAAATGAGAAATACACAAATGGTATATTAGACGAATGGCCTACAACCAACGGCTTACGACATTAGTCGTAAACAAATCAAAAAGCCGTCGAAGACAGGTGAATTACCAAGTCTGAGTGTCTGACTCCAAATTAGTCGCGTAGTTTCAAACTCTTGCCAATCGCCTTTTCTCCAGCTTGATGTGTGCGATCAGGAGTCCAGCGGCAAAACCTGCCAGACCATTTTGGCCCATAGACCACCTGCTCCAACCGGTTCATTGGATGGCAAGGATTCCGTATGTGGGATGATGTTCCGGAAGCCGTCCCAGGCTAACATGGTGAAACAGGTTGCGCGGGTGCAACCGTTCTTCATTTGGCTGGTGGCTCCATGTTAACCAGTGAACCCGGCTGCGATAATACCCGTTTGATGTCATCGGGGATCGGCAGCGATTTGATGTTTCCATCCTCCTGGATCTTCGCATAAATACGGATGGCGCGACCCTCGCAGATGGTTGCTCCGGTGGAGGCGATAAGCGCCTTGCAATCCCAGTGTACTGTCGAATTGGTCATCTTCACCAACTGGATGATTGTTCGCACTTTATCTCCATAGGCAGCCGGCCCGATAAATTTGAAATGCACATCACCCATCACGAAAGCACACCGGTTCTGCGCAATCATCCTGTCGGTTGGAAAGCCCACGACACGCAGCAGTTCATGTTCAGTATCGTTGAACCAGGCCAGCATTAATGGAAAGTAGACCAGGCCGAAAGGGTCGGACTCTCCCCAATTCACGGTTAATTCCCTTGAGTACATTAACATTTTTGACCTCTATCTGATATGCACAATTGGCGAACCTATCAGTTAATACCCGATGCCTCAATCGCTGATTAAGCCAATAACGCAGTCCTGTTCTTGAACCGGATATAGTCTGTTCCTGTTTGACACCATCTACACAACCGGAACAATATGCTATTCGGTTAGGGATGGAGTGTTTCATCTCATGCAAAAAACGGAAAGATCAATGCTGCTGAACAAAGACCGGTCCTATTTCCTGCTGCTCAATATCGGCCATTTTCTTGACCACCTGTTCACCTTGATTTTTGCCACCGTCGCTGCCTTGGCATTAACACGGGAATGGAATGTCAGCTATGGCGAACTTCTGACCTATGCCGCACCCGGATTCATGGCATTCGGCGTGTTTGCCCTGCCCGCCGGCTGGCTGGCTGACAAGTGGAGCCGGGACGGCATGATATTTGTTTTTTTCACCGGCATTGGTCTTGCCTCGATCGCCACCGGGTTTGCCCGCTCACCCCTGCAGATTGGAACAGGCCTGTTCGTCATTGGCATGTTTGCCGCCATCTATCATCCGGTAGGCCTGGCAATTGTCACAATGAAATGGCGAAACACCGGGATGCGCATTGCCGCCAATGGTGTTTGGGGAAATTTCGGTGTGGCCAGTGCTGCACTGATCACCGGATTTTTGATCGACAATGGAGGTTGGCGCATGGCTTTCTTCCTGCCCGGTGGATTTTCGATAATGATGGGCCTGATATTCCTGAAACTGCGCTGGGCAGATATGCGTCACGACAGTTCAAACCTGAAACAGTCAACCGGTGATATCAAGCCGGTTATCTCCGGCGCACACCGGGCCTTGCTGATTCGTGTATCAACCATCGTGTTTGTGACGACGGCAGTTTCATCAATATCGTTTCAGGCAACGACATTCGCCTTACCCAAAATTTTTGATGAACGCATGCAGGGACTGGTTGCCCGATTGGTCACCTGGAGCGACAATACTTTAAATTCCGCTCAACCGGATGTGGCAACTTACATCGGCACACTGGCGTTCCTGATTTTTGCCATGGCTTCATTTGCCCAGCTGGTCGTTGGTTCGCTGCTGGACCGGATTGGCCCACGACCGGTTTTTTTACTGATGGCATCGATGCAACTGGTGTTCTTTCTGTTGATGCCCGGATTGACGGACGAATATGCTCTGGCTGTTGCCATGGGTTTCATGCTCGGCACATTCGGCCAGATACCGATTAACGATTACATGATTGGCAAAATGGCCAGTGGTGCGTTTCGCGCACGCATTTACGCCATACGTTACGTGGTTTCCTTCAGCGTCCTGGCCCTGGCCCTGCCGATGATAGCTTTTGTCTATCAGAACTGGGGATTTGATACTCTATTTCGCATTCTGGCGGGAGCGGCTGTCATCATTCTGATTGCCGTATCAATACTTCCCCGCAAACTGCCAAGCCCTGATGCACAGCCGGTGGCGGCGGAATAAAACCAGATGGCAGTTCACACCACCAACTGACATGATGCCAATTCGCTCAACAGTTAACCCCAGGGCAGGGAGAATGTCTTGACATTGGTATAGCTTTTCATTGCCTCAATCACCCCTTCCTTGTAACCATTGCCGCTGTCCTTGATGCCGCCGAACGGTGACATTTCAATACGGTATCCGGGCACTTCCCAGATATTGACAGTCCCCACCACCAGACCGGCGATATAGGCCTGCATGCGATGGAAATCATTGGTGCAGACACCCGCTGACAGGCCAAACACGGTGGAATTGGAAATTGCCATTACCTCTTCATCATCGTCCGGCACCCTGATGATCGGGATGATCGGACCAAAGGTCTCTTCCATCACCAGTTCACTGTCATGAGAGACGTAATCAATGACGATAGGCGGCAATAACGCGCCCTGACGGCCAGGGTTATAAAGTATTTTTGCTCCGGCCTCTTCAGCTGCCAATACCCTGTTTTCAAAGGTTTCCGCAGCCTGTTCATGCACCACTGTACCCAGATCGGTTGCCGGGTCCATCGGATCGCCAAACCTGATTTTTCTGGCGCCTTCCAGAACCAGCTCGGCAAATTTATCGGCAACTTTTTCCTGACACAAAATCCGCTTCACCGCGGTGCAGCGCTGGCCGGAATTTTTAGTTGCACCAGCAACCGCCAGATCAGCGGCTTTGGCCAGATCGGCATCTGACAGATCATTACAAATGATCAGCGGATCATTGCCACCCAGCTCCAGCACCTGACGCTTGTAGACGGCTTTCGCTGCAATCATCTTGCCCACCGGCACACCACCGGTAAAAGTGACCATTTCAATATGCTCATTGGTGATCATCTCATCACCGATATCCTGGGGCCACCCGGTAACAACTGAAAGCATTTGCGGCGGCAGACCTGCTTCATAAAGCGCATCGGCCAGCCAGATTGCCGTCAGCGGCGTTAATTCCGTCGGTTTCACCACTAAGCAATTATTGGTGGCAATCGCTGGCGCGATTTTATGGCTGACCATGTTCAGGGGATGGTTGAACGGCGTTATTGCAGAGATCACCCGCAAGGGTTCGCGGATCGTGAAAATCTTCCGTGCCTTGCCATGGGGAGTAAGATCGCAGGAAAAAATCTCGCCATCATCGTGAATGCATAATTGACCGGCAAGCGTATAGACATCAAATGCCCGGCCACATTCATACAGTGAATCGGAAATTGAGATTCCCAGTTCCGCCGTAATGATCGGCGCCAGTTCCGCTTTGCGCTCATCAATAATTTTTGCCACATTCAGCAAAATCTTCTGGCGCTCATAACGGGTCAGAGTGGGTTTGTAATTCGCTGCAATCTCAAATGCCTGGCTCGCATGTTCACTGGTTCCTGCAGGAACTGATCCGATCTGCTCGCCTGTATAGGGATAGTAAACCGGAACCCGGGCCTCGGTATCGACTTTTTTACCGGCAATCCGCATCGCCTCACGGCGGGGTTTGATAGGTAGTTTGCTCATATCTGGCTCGCTTACAATGCTGCTGCTGTCATAACATAAAAGAATGCATCAAAATTTCTCAATACCGGCTGGTTGGGTAAATCAATAGCCCGGTTAACAATGAAAGGAACCGTTTGCTCGGTTATTCCACCATGGCTGCGTAATGGTTCTTTCAAGGCCGCCAGATCATGCCGGTCTTTTGAAGTACCGATACAAATATTTTCACCCGATACCATAACAATTTCGCCAATACGGTCGCCGGGCAGCTCAAATCTCTCAATTGCCTCTTCCCGGCTCATCGCATGGGTAATGCCATCAATGGCAAGCAGTTTGGCGATAATTTCATCCCTGTTGGCACTTTCAGGCAGATATACCGTGGCAAAAGAACCCAGCGCACCGTGATGAACTACATAAGGATCGGTTATTGGCAGGATAACCCGGGCAGCACCTTTGTCCAGCCATTCATCCATCAGATCCTGCACGTAAATCACTGCAGGTGAACCGTCTTCCAGATGCTTTGGCTTCATTCCATGATCTGCGGTGACAACAATTGCTGCTCCCATTTCATCAAGTTGCGCCAGATATTTGTCGAACATTTCATAAAATGATTTGGCCTCGCCATCATCAGGAGCATATTTGTGCTGCACATAATCCGTGGTCGTCAGATACATAATATCCGGCTTCCATTCAGCCAGCAATTTTACACCGGCAGCAAAGACGAATTCGGACAGTTCTGCTGAATATACTTCCGGCTGCACCATATCAAGCCACTTGCTGGCCGCTTCCTGACCATGTTCTGCCAGCGTTGATGTATCGGATTTTTCAGCCGAAAAACATTTTGCCCGATCTTCATCAAATCTCAGTTCAGCACCAAGCAATGCACGCAATTTGTCTTTCGCAGTAACAATCGCAACCCTGGCACCCGCCTCGTAAAATTTGCTGAAAATTGTCGGGGCCCGCAGGAACCTGACATCATTCATCATCACTTCCTCGCCGGTATCACGATCAAACAGGAAATTCCCGCAAATTCCGTGGATGATCGGCGGACGACCCGTGGCAATCGACAAATTATTGGGATTGGTGAATGAGGGAATGACTGAATGGGCCAGTCGATCACTTCCGCTTTCACGCATGCGCTTCAGCGTTGGCATCAGGCCATCGCCAATTGCAGCATCCAGATATGCAGGTTCACAACCATCCAGGCAGATGGCAATTGCAGGCACTTTTGGCACCTGATAAACGCGTCCGTTCACGTCCAGGGGAGATTGGTTATTCATACTTTATCCTTATATTATGCATCCAGTTTTGTTCGTTCTTGCAATGCCTCAGCCGGAGGTGCGGCATTGCTCACCCCCATTTCGGCAAGTGTTTGATCAGCCGCCGCCACCACGCTGCGCATGATATGTTCATCCATTTGTCCAATACATCCGACTCGGAAACTCTCGGCAATCGTTAATTTTCCCGGATAAATGATAAATCCCTTGTTCTTCATCAATTCATAAAAACGCTCAAACTCGAATTTCGGATCAGCGGGGCAAAAAAATGTTACAATAATCGGTGACAGCCAGCGATTGGCCAGCAGGGTTTCAAAGCCCAGCTCACGCATACCGGCGACCAATACATCCCGGTTCCTGAGATATCGCGCTCCGCGTCCTGCAACACCACCCTCAGCATCATGGCAACGCAATGCCTCAAGAAAAGCGGTGACAACATGGGTGGGTGGCGTAAAACGCCACTGTCCGGTCCTGTTCATATGCGACCACTGGGCATGTACATCGAGACTAAGCGAATGGCTGTTGTCCCTGGCCGCTGCAAGTTCTGATATGCGGGCAATAATAAATCCAAATCCCGGCACACCCTCAATGCACTTGTTGGCCGATGAAACCAGCGCCTCATATCGTATCTCGCCTGCTTCCAGCGCAATTGCACCAAAAGCCGACATACTGTCGATCAGCAGTTTGCGCCCGGCTGCATAGGTGGCCCTGGAAATTTCTCCAACCGGATTCAATATCCCCGAACTGGTCTCGCAATGAATTGCAACCACATGGGTAATCGCCGGATCCTCTTCGAGGATTTTTGCAACTTCAGCACCTCTCGGTGGCAGGTAATCGCCCTTGTCCAGTACCACATGATCGCGACCCAGATATTTCAGCGTCTCGACTGAACGTTGCCCATAGGCGCCGTTTACCAGCACCAGCACCTTGCCGTTACGCGGAACGAATGAACCAAGCATTGCTTCCACCGAAAACGTACCGCTGCCCTGCATCGGTACACAGTCAAAATCACCTGCCCCCTTGCCAAGCATCGCCAGAAGTCTGTCTCGCATCTCCTGGGTCATTGCACGAAAATCGCCATCCCAGCTGCCCCAGTCACGCAACATTGCCTGCTTGACCTCAAAAGAAGTAGTCAACGGACCCGGCGTCAATAGAAACGGTTCTCTCAGGCGGGGTGGCTCAATTCTGTCCAATGCAACAGGATTCAGGCTTGGAGCGGTCACAAGAATTCTCCGGATAAACAATTTTCACCGCAGGATTGCCCCATAATCACTTATATGTAAAATTGTTTTATGCAATCAATATATAGGTTTTTCCTATACTAAAACTTGACGGGAAACTCATGCGTCACAGTCAATTAAAGGCATTTCACTACGTTGCTCTTTATTCCGGTTTTTCAAACGCTGCAAAAGAACTGTTCCTGACCCAGCCTGCTGTCTCGGAGCAGGTACGAAAGCTGGAGCAGGATCATGACGTACTGTTGTTTCATCGCAATCGCAAACGGGTAAATCTCACGCCGGAAGGTGAACACCTGTTTCTTTTGACCAAGAAGTATTTTGAAATCGAACAACAGATAGATGAATATATTTCCCAGGCCCGCGCCACCGTTGACGGGACGTTGCGGATCATTGCCGATTCTGCTTATCACGTTACCGATATTCTCGGCAGTTTCAGGGCTCAATATCCCAAAATATTTGTCTCGCTTCGAACCGGAAACTCCGAAGAGGTGTTAGAGAAGTTAAGATCCTACAATGCGGAAATAGGGATCGTTGGCAGCCTGCCTGCCGGAAATGATATGGAAACACTGGATCTGGGCTCAACTGAAATCGTCGCGTTTGCCGCGAAAAATTTCCTGCCGTTGAAAAAAGCCAGGATGAAACTGACAGAACTGGCAAAAATGCCACTGGTATTTCGCGAGCCGGGATCCAAAACCCGCCAGAAGCTGGAAAGCGAAGCCAGAGAGCGCGGTGTCACCCTTTCCCCGGCAATCGAGGCGGAAGGCCGTGAGGCAGTACGCGAGGTGGTTGCCTCCGGTGCCGGCATTGGATTTGTTTCAAGGGCGGAATATGGCAATGATGAACGGCTTGCCCTGATTGACCTGGAGGATATTGATATCCGCATGAGCGAAACCCTGATCTATTGCGCACAGCGTAGCGATGTAAGGGTCATCCGTGCTTTCATGGATTTTGCAAATTCCAGACAATAAGCCCGGACAGTTTTCGTCCGCACCCCTCCTGTTTACACCAGAGTGCAAGTCATCATTAATCATCCCAGTTCAAAGGTCGTTATTCCATAAGTCTCTGAAACAGGCAGTGGTGCAATTGATCCGCGATACATTCTTGCAGTTTCAAAAACCGGTTGAAGTCCATGCTCTCTTGCCATTGAGCATGCAGCGCTGTTTGCCTCCGGTACGTCCAGGGAGACCTCGCTGTTTTCGGGCACATCACGACACAATTGCTCAAACAGCCCACGCGCCAGTTTGGTATTTCCGGCAAACAGCGGGCCGATCTTGTAACCTGACCGGCATTGCCTGATAGTCCCGTATCCGGCGAGTTGCTGGTCAATTACCGCTATCTTCGTTCTGCGTCGGGGAAATTTCCCGGAATCTGTCCAGGCGCGGATAAAACTGTCCCGGGCCACGGGGAAAAAACGATGATCATAATCAAGTAAATCACCAATGTCTGATGGCACAAAATTCCTGATATTACTCTGCGGTCCCCGAGGCGACCTGATGTCGGGCACTCCGGTGAAGCGAATATTTCTCCCATTGTAAACAAACCCGCTTTTCCTGTAGTTTTCCTGTTGATCAACCACGCCGTCCAGACCGATTGTCCGCTCCCCCAGATGTTCCATTCCGGCATTCCAGACGGCTATGCCTGAACCCCTGCCCCGGTAATCCGGGTGTACAATGTAAAATCCAAGGAAACCATAATCCTTCGAATAATTTACCACTGAAATCGATGCAACAGGCTGGTCATCGATCCAGCCCATCAAAAACCCTGCCGGATCAATGCCATGAAAAACATCCAGATCATCCAGCCCCGGATTCCAGCCCTCACTGGCCGCCCATTCCACCGCAATGGCAAATTCCTCTTTGCTGGCCGACCTTATTTGAAAGTCACTCATTCAACAGCTCCTGTTCATCGCGGCTTTTTACACAAGATAGTGGCACAATACCGCTCACCTGAGCACGCGATTGAGTTCCACCTGATGCAGGTTTTTTTCCTGTCGCTCGCGCCAGGCCACGTAACAGCCCGCCCCGGCAATAATCGACATTCCGGCGAATGACAGAAAATCGGGAATATCACCCCATATTACCAGGCCCCAGAATGTGGCAAATACCAGATAGGAATAATCAAACGGTGCAAGCCAGCTGGATTCCGCCCTCTGATAGGCCCTGGTCAGGCCGATATTTGCCGTAAGATTGAGACAGGAACAGGCAATAACGATCCCGGCAACATAGATGCCCAGTGGATGCCAGCCGCTAAACAGGTAAGGCCAGCTCACCGCAAATTCTTCAGGGCTGGCAATTGTCGTAATGGCAATCCCTGTCACGCCGACAATAATAAATGCAACCGAAGCACCAAAAGCCAACGCAACCGGGTGCTCTTCACGGCACAGTTTTCTCGTCGTCAGGATGGTCGCCGCATAACACAATCCGGCCGCCACCGGCATTAATGCATATAGCTGGAAGTCGGCTGTGCCGGGTTTTAGTATCAGTATGGTACCCGCAAATCCTGCCATGATCGCCATCACCCGTCGCGGCCCGACTTTCTCACCCAGTACCAGGGTCGATAATACACCGACAAATATCGGAAACACATAAAGCCCGGCAGCAATCTGGGATAGTTTCAGGAATGGAACAGCGCCGAAGAAAAAGATCATCGCCCCGACCAGGAACAAACTGCGAAGCGCCACCGCCCAGATACGCTTTGGAAGGGGATGAAAACCGCCACGGTAATAGCGCGACAGCAGTAAAACCAGTACAAGATTGCAGCTGGAGCGCAGCAATTGGAACTGCCACAGCGAAACCTCGCCGCTAGTCAGTTTGATCAGCGAATCCTGGAAACCAAGCAGAGCCAGCGCACCGATCATCAGCATCGCTGCCAGCGCCGGCCGGTCTTCGTGGGTATCAACAGCATATCCCTCGTCAATTGACGAGGCCGGGTTTTTCACATCAACCATAAAATTGCCGGATCAATGGGTGGAAAACTCACCTTAATTCCACTTTTCAACAGCGGTCAAGCAACAAATCAACAGTTCAGGGCGCCAGCAGGCAGAACTGGCGCCAATTTGATTTCATTGCTGAAAAATATGTTGCTCATTGAAAATAGTCACGAAAAACCGGAACAGGGCAGCATATCGCGCAAGGCCAAAAGCCGGTCTTCGCCCGGATTATTGTGGATCAAAGGTGATCAGCCCGGCGGCCTCTTCAGAATGGGGCGGTACGGCCATCGGACAGGCATAGCCCTTGATGATCTCAAGATCATAAAGTTCGCCGATAGCCCCATCAATGCGCAGCCAGTCAACGCATGATCCCGAATTCAGATCAATAATCTGGATACCGCACCAGGGTTCTGAATCAGCATCTTTCAATTTCTGGTCCAGTGCCAGACCCTCAAAACGTTTGTACCGGGGTTTCGACAATCCGACAAATGCGAAATTGCCGTGAAAGGCAAGCCCGCGCAAAAAACCGGGACAAAAAGCTCGTGGTTCAAAAGCACCATTGCCGTTGCTGCCGATTTTTATCACTCCCAGTTCGCCGGTCCCCGAATTGAGCATCCACAATTCACCTTTGTACATGCGCGGCGAATGCGGCATCGACAGGCCCTTACAGATGATCTTATTGCTGTCTACATCGATAACAATCCCGCCATCCGCCCGCCGGTCGCGCCAACCGTCAATAGTGTTGGAACGCGATACAGCAGTCACATAACGCGGTTTGTCATCTTCCATTGCCAGTCCATTGAGATGACAGCGATCCTCATCAACAAGATCCGAGATAAAGGACGGTTTCCAAACCAACTCAAAGCTGTGGCGCGGGGAAACCGTAGCCAGGCAGTTATATCTTGTGTTGATAAACAGCGGACGACCATCCGCATCAATGCCGACATCATGGGCATCAAGAGAACCGGTCACATGGACAATACGCGGTACAAAACAAGCATCGAACTGGTTGTTGACCTGCTGGTCTTTTTCCAGCACATTTTCAAATCGCATGATCTGAAACCCGCCGGTGAGTGTTAATCCGCCATGCCTGTCGCAACACAGCCCCATCGGTTTTGGCATGGCTGCCTGATGAATATTGATGCCACCATCCTGGTTGCGACCGACAAAATACAATAGCCCGGATTGATAGGAGGAGAATGCTATCGAGATACCGGATTTTGCCAGTCGGCGAGACAGACCGGCTGACACCGAATATCCAACTTTACCAGCCTCGCCATTTTTCTGCTGATCACTATTGCCCGGCGGGTTGCTGGAATTATCAGCCTGATTACCCCCTGATGCGTCCGCTTGTTTATTCATGTGCCCACCAAGTCCCGTCCACCGGCTTTGCCCCACTGGCTATCCTGTTGTTCATTTTCTTCAAAATTCCTTTTGTCTGTTCGCGCCGTTGCAAACGATTAAAAGCTTTCTATCTTAACTTGTCAAAGACAGCGGTAAATCCTTTCAGCGCCAGCGGTATCTGGAACTTCTTGCCATTCATCGCAGCAAAGCTCACCTTCACAATGTCACCCTTTTTCATCGACAACAATAGTTTCTCAGTCAATCCGGTTCTGGCGAATAATCCGGTGGCATCACTGGTTTGCAAAACCAGCGAATGAGGTTTTCCATCATCAATTTGTATTTGAACAGCAGTTGTGAGGTCCAGTCCGTGGGGAAGCTGCACACGCAAGACATTATCCGATGTGGCAAATTTCTGTTCCCACGGAGCAACAGACACTGCCAGCAAAGTCTGACCACCCTTCTTGGTAACAATTGTAATGGACGCCTGACAGACCAGTGCACCATCTTCACCGGTCGGTTTGCAACCCATTGTCCAGTTAGTGGAAATGAACTGTTGTTCCTTCACCGGCGTCGACCCGGGCTGATCTTTTGATGTCTTTGCGGTTCCCTGCGCCCCGGTACCGCCCGCAGCGACAAATGTTGCGAATGTTGCCAGAAACACGACTGTTACTGCCGGAAAACGCTGCAATAATGATTTCAATAATAATACTGGCATGGATAATAAATTCCCTCCCTGTGAGAAGCCATTCTATGATTTTCCATTTTAAACATGCAAGCCGATACTGAAACAAATCACTAAAAATCATGAAAGCCTCAAAAAAAAGGGCGCTTAGTAATTCCGCGCCCACCAGTTTGTTCAAGGCCACTGGGGCCCCAGGGAGAAATTCGTTTACCGGGTTTTCTTGACTTCACCCGCAGGTGTAGTGGCGGCATCGGCAAATTGCTTCATCCAGCTAAACGGATTGAACATATTTGCCGCACTTTTCGTGGTGTCGGTGCCATAACCTTCAGCAATTGCAGAAGCCAGTTTGGTATAGGCATCGGGATTGGCCATTTGCAAAAAAGGCCTTGGGTTCATTTCATGCATGTAGGTAGCCGGCTGCATCCAGTGGGTTATCGTCTTTGTATCAGTGACAACCTTCATCAGAGGCTCATAAGTGGATGGATCAACATAAGACAACCAGGTCCCTGGCTCCATAAACTTCATGTAATAGACGGGGGTCATGAACTTCGCGTAGAACTGTGGATTGGTCACCGTCATGTGGACCCTGGAATGGGTGTTGGGATCGATAGCCTTGGCCCAGCTCCTGGGGTCGGCCGGATCAAATTCGATCATCTCGCCCGGCTTCACATCGCCTGCGGCATCAGTCCACATCGAGGAACCAAACATATTGAATATCGTTGAGGGCGCATCTGTTGGCTGTTTGGCCGCAGCAGCTTCGCTCTTTACCGGCGTGGCTGCAGCCACGATAGTATTCTGTGCCTGCACAACCGGCGCTGTTGCAAGAAGCGTCGCGATCCCAATTGCCATCGTCGTAAATTCGATTCTCATAGCTTTCATCTCCTGCCTTTTAAAGTTCAATTCTTTGAGGTTGGTATCCTGGCTGGCTTATTAACAATCCCGTTAGTCACCCAAAATTTAAGACAATAGATCGGATAACCATCGCATCAAATGAATGTAAATTACAATATATGCAAATAATCGAATGTGTAAATATGTTTTTCGTGTGACAATTCACCACACGGCTTAAATCAGATTATTACGTATCCAGTTCAATGGATTAGGTGACATTTCATGCTGGCAGGCACCGGACAACCGATTGAAATAGATGCTGACGATCAGGAAAATCAGTGGACGGTGGGAAAAGGATTGATAGCTACCATGATCCGATTAACTGGCACTCGGGGATTTTGCACACAACAAGAGACATCAGAGATGGCCGGATTGGAATGTTTGCTTCCGGGAACAGTTACAGATTGCCGGCTACCATTGCAACGTCGGGGCCCAAAGAGTGTTCGATCACTTGCAGTAAATAATGTCGGAATCAGAATAACCCGGAACCGATGAACTCCAGCTCACCATAACATGGGTCTTGTGACCTTTTTCCCTGCAGAACTCCTCACCGAATTCCTTCATCTGCCTTCACCAGTACCTCGCATGCCTCATCAATAGCCTTGATGTCAGCCTTAATCTGCCTCAAACGCCGGGTAACCTGACGCTTAAGAAGCGGTGAGACAATATTGTGTTGCCGGTTCTTTGCAGCTGTTCTGTCTTTAGCCAGCGCATGACGTGCGATCACCAATTCACCAAGTTCGGCAAGGGTTTGGCTCTTGATTACACTGTGTGGGGGTTCCATCAATTCGCCAAACTTCGCCAGCATCAACGCATCTACCCGGTCAGTCTTGGCCAGCTTGCCGGTAGCTTGTGCAAACTGTCTCGCCTGGCGCGGGTTAACTTTGGAAAAAGCTAATCCACGATCACCAAGAAAGCGTTCCAGCCGATGATGATAGGCACCAGTGGCTTCAAACACAATCAGCTTTACTTTAATTGCACTGAGCCATCTGACCAGAGCCTTATGGCCTTTGTTGTTATTGGTGAATTGCTGATACTGATCACCTGGATATGCGGCCACATCCAAAAGGGCTTTCGAAACCCCTCTCAGCGATCAATTCCAATGGTAAGTTCTTTCATCTTTTCATATGTCCTATGCTTGTCATTCGAGCCTTGTTACTCGAGTATCCGTTCAGGCCTCATAGAAAAGACGGGGGTGATCATACTCTAGCTCGGCCCTTCAAAAGGCCAGCATTTCCACGATCCATCCCCCGCCGCTGGCAGCGAGAAGGCCTCTCGCCGCCAGCGGTTCTTCATAGCAAAAGAACCGGGATTATCATAAGACAAGCATTTCCGGCTAAGTGTCCAACCCGAAACTCTAAGCAGGTTAGGTAAAAGGGGAGCTGTTTTTTACCTTACTGGGGCGCACTCTTTGTCGCTCAGGCCGTGAAACCGCTCTGGCAGATCAGGGCATCTCGTCGGCACCCTCTTGAAAGCGGGGCGCTCTGGCATTACGGTTCCATCATGACCTACCTCCTCGCCGTCATCGCCGGCATCCTCGGTGCCGCTCTCGGATGGATTGCTGCCGCGGTGCTGGCATTGCTGATCGGTGACCTGCTCGAAGTATCGAATTTCGAAGGCGGGCTCGGAATGCTGGCCGTTTTGGGCATCGGCCCAATTGGCGGTTTGGTCGGCCTCGTGGCCAGTGTCTGGTTCACCTTGCGCTGGCGCGGACATGTTGGTCTTGGTGCCGTTGCCTGGCGCATTCCGGTCGTGATCATGGCCACCGCCAGCCTGGTCGCAGGCGCTACGTGGTACTTTTACGAGACGCGCGCCAACCTCTCGACATCGCAGGGCGGCACGCCACGTCTGGAGTTCGAGATTCGCCTGCCGCCGGGCACTGTCCCCACCCCACCTCTGAGCCGCATACGCATCGAGCTTAACACCGAGCGCAATCGCATACCCGGACTGATATTCGACAGGGCTGGCCGCCAGGAGGGCGATCAGCTCATCATTGCCGGCTCGGTCGAATTGCACTATCGCTCGAGTTGGCGGTTGCTGGAACTGATCATGGCACCCGACGAGCCGGTTCACATCTTCGATTTGAAGCTTGCCCCCAGCCCGCGACACATGAAGGATTTCGGCCCCTGGCGCCGGGTCAACTTCATTGCCAGGGGGGCCGAGCAGCCGAAACCGGCAACCGATGCCGACGCCTATGAAATTAGAGCGCGCGTGGTCTATCCGGGGTAGAATCTCGATTTGAGGGAGTTCAGAAAAATTGTGACTCAGCGCCGGGCCCTTTGACCCAGACACGTCCGGCTGTTTCCAGAATATCTGCATCACCTACCGCATAGGGTGACACGTTTGGTGTTTCCGGAACGGGCAAATGTTCAGCGTTATCAAGATATTCAAAAAGAGGATTGCCGAGTTCCGGATCAATCTCACTGAAGAATCTCCGTAATGCCGCCCTTCCGTCCTCGTTCAGAAATCTGATGTTGTCCTCATCGATCTCAAGCGGTTCATTCATTGTCTTTCGCCGCCTGATGAACGTTTCCAGGCCAGATCGCGACAAGCGGTAGCCCATATACTGGGCCAAATTGCCAAGCACCTTACCAATCACGGATTCATCTTTTGGTGTTACCTGGGCCAAAAACCGTAATGCAGAATAATGCTGGTATAGCGCAAAAGTACCGATGCCAAAAACTATCTCCTGCCTTTTCGAAGTCATGTCGGTTCGCTTGCGCATTGCCTGAAGGGCCATGCAGGAAACAGGCACATGGTCGCCAACCGCATAGCGGATGATTTCATCAGGACTGTATTCCGGGCTGCTCAGAAGACGAACGCCGTCCTCAAAATCGGAAGAGTCTCCAGTTCCTCAGGATGGGTTACAATGGCTGTCCGCAATGCATGCTAATGTGCAATTGAACCCTCCGGCAGCTATTGTAGTGTTGTGTCGAACAATTTGTCGAGCCGCCCGGCAAGAAGAGATTTTTTTGATCGGCAGATGAAGCCGGTCTTTGGGACAAAGTCAGATTTGTTGAAAGACAGTCAATGTTTCTTGGGTCGGCTTCAACCCGTATTCTTTTTCAAGCGAGTTTCGCCAGGAAATAAAATTGGCTCTGGCCCAGTCTGCACGGCCAATGCTGATCATCGATTCCATTAACGTTCGAATAAAATTCTCCCTGCATGGATCGGAAGAAAGTGCTGATCTGCAAATACGCGCCGCTGTCATGTGATCCCCTGTTTCAGTGCAGCATTTGGCTAATCCATCAAGCAGTTCCAGATATATTTCCCGCAACCGCTCACGCTCAATAATACACCATTCCGCATAGGGTTCATCTTCGAAAAAGTCACCGCGATAAAGGCTTTCGGCATCTTCAAAATGCCTTTTTGCCCCCAGCAAATCATTGGCTCTCAATAATTCCCGGCCTTTCGAAACCTCTGCACAAAACTCACTGGAATCAACCCAGACTGAGCTGCTCCGCAACAAGTACGATTGACCGTTTGTTTCAACAATATCAGCTTTTGCGCCACCTTCACGCAGGGCCTGACGCAGATAGGAAACCGTTACTTTTAACCGCGCCCAGCTTTTGTCAGGATCGGCATTCGGCCAAATCCATTCAATCAGCTGTTCCCGGTGCACCGGCTTGTCCAGATTACTGATCAGACACTTCAAAACCGTTGCCGCCTTCTTGCGTTTCCACTGCTCGACATTCAGGCCATTTCCAGACACTGCCAATGCGAATGGACCCAGCGCAAAAATTCGAAGCGGGATATCCAGCGAGGCTTCAGTTGCCTCATTATAAGTCTTATGCAGAAATATCACGGCCACTGATTCATCACTATCCGCATCTCTGGCTTCATTCGGCAATACCAGAGAACTGATCCTTGTTGGAATCATCTCACCGTTTTTATGGCGAATGAGGCAGTTGTCAATGCCCCATTTCTTACCACTGGAGAGACAACTGCGACCTTCACAGAGCATCGAGCACAATGGCTCGCCGGTCGAATAGAATGCTTGCAGAATCCGACCGCATGACAAGCCGATGGTTTCACTGTTTGCGTACCCCAACAACTCTCTGGCACCGCTATTCCAACCTGTTACCCGCATTTTACTGTCCAGTGAAAATGCCGGATCCGAAGCATACTTAATTAGATCAGATGTGTTGATCATGATGGTTATTCTTTACCTCCTCAATAATATATCTACCCCTGCTCACCTCTGACGGATGATCAAATAATTGAGTTTCTGTTCCACTATCGCACAGAATTGTTCCTTTTTCTGTCCAGCCCGCTAATTGCTGGTCGATAATCTGAACCAGCATTTTAATTGAGTCTCCACTGTCATTCAAACAAGCGACAAAAGAAAATTCCTGCCCGCCACTATCACGAAAAACATCTGCCGCCCGAATCTCGATTTCTTCCAGGGTTTCAACACAATCGGCAGCAAATCCCGGAGTAATCACTAACACATTTTGAATTCCTTTACGAGCCAGCGCGACCAGCGTTTCCTCAGTATCCGGCCCCAGCCAGACCCCACGACTCGATCGCGACTGATAGGTCAGCACAAGTTGGTTCCGATCCATCCCCAGGGTTTCGCGCAGCAGTTCAGCAGTTTCTTCGCAATGACGCTGATACGGGTCTCCTCTTGTAACAAAATTTAACGGCAGGCCATGAAAGGACGCAATAATGACTTCCGGTGACCAGGACAGGTTGTCCAGATGGCTGGTAATCGACCGGGCAAGCGAATTTATGTATGATGGCTGATCGAAATAGGGCGGAACACTACGAAGGGCTGGCTGCCAACGCATAGTTTTCAACTTGTCAAATACCTTGTCCATCGCTGTCGCAGTCGTTGCCGCGCTATATTGTGGATAAAGCGGAAAAACAAGAATTCGCCGACACTCCTGACGCCCAAGTCTGTCTATCCCTTCTGCGATCGAAGGTTCTCCATAGCGCATCGCCCAGTCTATTTTGATCCGGCGATCACATTTGTAATACTCGAAAATTTTTCTGGTCTGTTCCCGCGTAATAGTTCTCAGTGGCGACTCATCCAATTGTCTGTTCCATATCTTCGCATAGGCCCGCCCGCTTTTTTTCGGGCGCCTGACAAGAATAACTGCATTCAGCACCAGCCACCAGATCGGTCCTCTGGCTTCCACCACGCGCTTGTCTGACAAAAATTCCTTTAAATATCGGCGCATCGGCCAGAAGCCTGTAGCCTGTGGTGTGCCTAGATTTATCAGTAAAATACCTACGGCTTCGCCCATGGCAAATGTTCACTCCCAAACTGCTCCTAGATCAGCATCTTAGATATCATTTGAATGTAGTAATTGATTTACATCAACTCTGCATATCAAAATGTTACTACTGTGTTACCAACAATATTATCCTGTAGCCGATATGCTGGAGAAGGACGTCACGAAGTCTTTGGCATCGACCCGTCCAGTTAACATGTGCCCTGAAATTTACAAGCCTTGACAAATAGATACGCATATTCCCATAAATACGCATATTCCCGGATCGCTCACAAGACAGGCTGGGAATTCAATGACAGATTGAATTTTTGTAAAGCCAGTCACAGGAGAGGCTGATCGTGGTCAATTTAGCAGTATCAACCGGCACCGCAGATCATGCAAAAACCGGCAATGCACCAACTTCGCTCTCGCGCGTTTTGGTGGCATTGGACCAGTCTGACTATGCAAATCAGGCAATGCGGGAAATAACCCGACTGGCTGCATCGGCTGACGGCACAGTCACCGGTATTCACGCATATGCAGCAAAGCTTCATGATCGCCGTTTCAAACAGATGGAAGGCGGGTTGCCCGAGAAATACCAGCGTGAATCCGAGATGGAACATCAGCGCGAAGTGCACGAAGATCTGATTGGTATGGGGCTTGGCCTGATATCTGACAGTTATCATGATGCAGCCGGATTGATCAGCGAAAAGGCTGGCGTTCCCTTCCGGCGACTTAGCCCTGAGGGAAAAAACTATGCCTGCCTGATAGATGCGGTAAATACCGGAAATTTTGATGTACTGGCACTCGGTTCACTGGGGCTGGGCGCTGTTGCCGGAAGCACCATCGGCACCGTGTGCGAACGGGTAGTACGCCGTTCACCAATCGACGTATTCGTCGCCAAAAACACACAAACTGCAATTGGCGATGGGCCGATTGTTGTCGGAATGGATGGTTCACCAAAATCTTTCGGCGCTTTAAAAACCGCTTTTGATATCGCCCGGCGTCTTGATGTTGCCGTGCATGTGGTGGCCGCTTATGACCCCTATTATCACTATGTCGCATTTAACAAGATATCGACGGTTCTGGATGAAGAAGCCGGCAAGGTTTTTCGTTTCAAGGAACAGGAACAGCTGCACGAAGAGCTGATTGATGAGGGTATCGCAAAAATATATCAGGCTCATCTGAACGTCGCCAGGTCGGTAGCAGAAGATGCCGGCGTTGAAATTCATACCGAACTTGTCGCCGGCAAACCCTATCAGGCCATTCGCAGTTACGTGGAAAAACACAATGCCAGCCTTTTGGTGATCGGCAAGACCGGTGTACACGCTGACGATGAACTGGACATTGGCGGCAACACGGAAAACCTGCTCCGAATGGTACCTTGTCATGTCTGGATCGGACAGACAACCTTCCTGCCACCAACCGACGTCGTTGCTGAAGAAACCATTATGTGGAGCGATGAGGCGAGTGAAAAAATCAATCGTGCTCCTGATTTCGTTCGTGGCATTGCGCGTACAGCAGTAATCAGACAAGCCCAGGCGCAAGGACATACCTTCATCACAACCAGGTTTGTCGATACGGTAATGAAAGCGATGATGCCAGGCGGTGACAATGTCGATGGCGACAAGATATCAGAACAAGCCTTTGAACGGCTGCAGTGGTCCCCGGAAGCAAACGCAATTGTCGATCGCATCAGCGATGAAACCGTACGGGAGAACATCAGATTGCGAGCAGAAAAATCTGCCCGTCGCGATGCCAGCGTCCTCGTGTTGGAAGTACATATTAGACCTTTCATCACCGAAAGTGACCTGCCAGATGACAATGCACCAAATGTAACCTGGCGAGCAGCCCCTTTGGCACGCCTGCAGCGTGTGCCGGAAGCGTTCCGCGGGCAAGTTCGAGCCAGCGTTGAGGCATTCGTCCAGGAGAATGGAGCCACAATAATCGAAGGCGACATTGCCGAAGCCGCTTTTGTCGCCTCCCGCAAGAATATGTGCCCCGTGGATCACGGGGATGGGAAATCCTGATTACCGAACGCATCGATCAAATTGCCATGACAGCCCAAGCCCCATACCTGATTGCCTTAAACCTGACAGAACGTTGCAATCTGTCATGTGACCATTGCTATCTGGATGCCAAAGTGCTGAAAGACGGTTCAGGCGACGAGTTGAATACGCGGGAGCTAAAAACGTTGCTTGACCAGATCGCAGAAGTTGGCCCCGAAGCAATGGTGGTATTGACTGGAGGCGAACCACTGTTGCGAAAGGATCTCGAGGAACTGGCCACCCATGCCACCCGATTGGGTTTGATGGTGGTTGTCGGATCGAACGGTTTACTACTGAGCGCAGAAAGAATCAAAAGCTTACAAAGCGCCGGTGTCGCCGGAATTGGATTATCGGTAGATTCACTTGATCCGTCTTTTCATGATGACTTCCGAGGACGAAAGGGAGCCTGGGACAAAACCATGGCATCTATCGATGCGTGTGTGGCAGCTGAAATGCCATTCCAAATCCATTTTTCAGTAACTGACGAAACCGCCGGTGAGATCGATGCAATGGTGGCTTTCGCTCGCGATGCCGGCGCCATGGTACTGAACGTGTTTTTTATGGTTTGTACCGGACGGGGAGAAAAATACTCCGACATTTCACCCGTCAAATACGAAGAGGTTTTACAACGTGTCGCCCATGCAGCCAAAACCGAGAAGAAGCTGATGGTGAGAGCCAAATGTGCTCCGCATTTCAAACGTATTGCAATGCAGATGGATCCCGAATGGCCGATTACATCAGCCCACGGCTATGATGCCGGCGGCTGCATCGCCGCAACACGCTATGCACGCGTTACGCCCAATGGCAACGTAACCCCCTGTCCCTATATGGGAAATTCCGTTGGATCGGTACGCGATTCATCTTTTGGCACCATTTGGAACAGTGCGCCCACTCTGCAAGCCTTGCGCACGCCAAAACTTGAGGGGCGATGCGGCATATGTGAATTCCAGAAACTTTGCGGCGGTTGCCGGGCACGGCCACTGGCCAGAGACGACAACATGATGGGTGAAGATTTTCTTTGTTCCTATCAACCGGTCGGTGGCGCGATAATCAGCCCGATCGGATCAGATTCAGATACCATGAAGTGGTCAGCAGATGCCCAGGCCCATATCGCCAGGGTACCCGGATTTGTGCGCCGTATGGTCCGTCGTCGGGCTGAAGACTATGTACGCAGTGCAGGGAGAAATGAAGTGACCAGTGAAGATTTATCGTTACTGGCAAAACGACGCTTCGGCGATGCGGGACCACCGAAGTTTGTACAAATGATGCGTGATAATCAATCTGGCGGGAGTGATGGCGCATGAACTGCGATGTCGTTGTCATTGGTGCCGGTATATCAGGCCTGTCATGCGCGCATGATTTAATGCTGCAGGGCCATGATGTTCGGATACTGGAGCGCCAGACTTCAACCGGTGGCAATGCCAGGTCTGTTCACTTTGACGGTTTCTTAATGGAACAGGGTCCTTCCACAATCAATGTTGCCTACCCGTCTGCCATCAATCACATCCGCGAACTTGATCTGGAAAATTCCGCACGCGAACTTGGTCCAAACGTACGCAAGCGCTATCTGCGCGATAGTCGCGGGCTGCATGGTATTTCTGTTCATCCGATGGGGTTTTTCCTTTCGGGATATCTGTCACTGGGCGAGCGCCTGGCAATGGCATCAGAGTTCCTGCAGCCACGCAAATCAGACAAAACTGAGGAAACCATTCATCAGTTTGCTTCCCGCCGGTTTGGTACCGGATTTGCGGACAAGGTCATTGATCCCCTGGCTGCCGGAATATTCATGGGAGATTCCAAATCCCTGTCAATTGCTGGCGCATTTCCAAAACTGGCAGAACTGGAACAGCGTCATGGCTCGATCATACGCGGTATCCTCGCCTCAAAGCGGGGCACTGAACCTGGTCGCAGATTACTTTCGTGGGATAGTGGCATCGGCACCCTGTCCCGGACTCTGACACAGAGACTGGGCACGCGCATCAACACTGGAACGGCAGTGTTAAAACTGACCCGCACCACCTCCGGATTCAAGATATCAACCGCAAACACCGGGACAATTCGGGCACGTGCCGTGGTGCTCGCGGTGCAGCCTCACGTGGCGGCAGCCCTGTTGGAAAATCTGGATCCCGAATCAGCCGATGCCACTGGTGCTATTGCTGCGCCGCCAATTGCAGTCACCTATCTCGGCTATCACAAGAACCAGATTACCCACGAGCTTGACGGATTGGGATTTCTTAGTACAAAAAATGAAGGTCAGATTATCTCCGGCGCACAGTTTTGTTCAACCATGTTTGATGGCAGGGCCCCTGCTGACCACGTTGCCATTTCATGCTACATTGGTGGCAGCCGTAGTCCTGAAAAAACCAGCCTGCCGGATAAAGAATTGAGCACACTGGTAAATCAGGAACTTTCCGGCTTGCTGGGCATCAAGGGATCCCCGGTGGTCTCGCGAACTCATCACTGGCCACGCGGCCTTCCCCAATACACGCTTGGTCATGAAAATCGTCGAAAAATCATCGAAACAGCCCATCAGCGCATACCAGGTTTGTTTATGACAGGAAACTTTCTGAAAGGGGTTTCAATCATAAATTGCCTGGAATCAGCCAGAACCACTGCCAACCTTGTCTGCACATCACTGGAAATGAAAGATGGCGGGGTTGAGGACGAATCAGCCTCTAATATGGCGCAAAATTGATCCAACCAGGCATAGCACCAAACCACCGGCAAGAAATATTACCGGAAGTGAAAGAACTTCAAATCCCCCCCGCCAGGACAGCATTGTATTCAACGCGCCCAGTATGATCAGGATAACACCAAACAATTTGGTAACAGCTCCGCGAGTATTAGGCTCACTGATTTCCTGCGAATTATTACTCATCACGCATTCACTTTATTTCTGGATTGCGCACCCCGCGCCCACCAAAACAACATAGCGCCAACTAGCAAAGCTGCAATGATGGCATAGATCAGCGGTTTGGAATCTGCCGCTGGTTTTAATTGCAACCAGTACCAAGTCGTCATCGCGTGAGCCGTACCTGCCTCGCTGTTTGAGCCGTCCCAGGCAAAGAATGCAACCGGCACGAAGCGACCTTCCTCAAACTGCAAGTCATTTTCCGGTGTTTCAGTTGTAAGCAACCGGGTCATAACCACCCTCCAGGTACCATTCAGGTAACTGCTGGCTATGCTCAAATCACCACTGTCATCGCGAGGCTGCTGATCGCCGATCCCCTTCGCATCGATAATGGTTCCGGTTTCAGGTTGTTCGCTAGTGCCACTTGACCATCGCCACAGGCTTACCGGATTGGTACTATCCCCCATCAGGAAATATGGTTTCTCCATACCTTCTGGAATCGTCAGAGGAAACTGAATAGCGACCGCATCTTCACTCAAATTTTCATCTGCAATACTAGCGGCTTTGGCATCGCCTGGAATGCTTTTGGTGCGATCATCCCACTCCAGATATATAGCAATTTTTTTATCATCATAAAGTGCCCGTGCGCTAATCGTGTCATTCGCGGTAAGGAAAAAACGCTGCTTCCCGACTATCTGGGGCACCATGATAAAAGTAGACGAAGGGGCGTCTTTCCATGCCTTGTCATCGGGGGAAGTGGGAAGTCCAGACTCAAGACGATCAGCCTGAATAACAAAATTTTCCGGATTTACAACATTTTCTACTTTTGCCAGAGAGGCCACATAATTGGCGACATGCCAGCGCTCTTCAATACTCAATTTCTTACTACTTTTCGGATCGGAAAATGAGGGCATTTGTGTCGTCGGAATGCCGGTTGATACGCGTGCGAAGATTTTCTTTGGATCGTTGCCTGCGCGAAATGTCCAAGGCTTGGTCAGATTACGTGGCCAGGTGCGCTCGCCATTGTCATTCTTCAGTTTCTTGATGGCATTACCCTTGCCCTCAACACCATGACATTCCGTACAACGGTCCCCTTCTTCAAACAGTATCTTGCCCGCGGCAATGCTTTCATCCGAAGTCTTAACCTGCGTCCCATAATCCAGCTGACTTTCAGGTTCCCCTTCAAGCTCGGCAAATGTCTTGATATAAGCGACCACATCAATCATGTCCTGTTCGGACAACATATCACTCCAGCCCGGCATAGCTGTTCCCGGCATACCGTCACGGATCATTCGTAGCAGATCCTCATCATTGGGGAGATCTTCATCAAAAGCAGTGGTTTTGAATTTGAACAGCCCAAGAGTAAAATCACGTGGTGGCGGATTCAGGAATTCGGCAGCCGGTCCAAGACCATCGCCTTCATCACCGTGGCATTGCAGGCAGCGCTTGATATAGACTGCCTCGCCTTGCTCGACATTCCCGGGTTCGGAATTAGCCGCAACAGTTGTCAAGACAAAAGCCAGAACAGACCACACACAAATCGCGAGATTGCGTATCGCAGAATAATTCATTATTCGTGCTCCCAGGATCGCGGTTGATGACCGGTATAATCATATAAAAACAGGATTACCTTCCATATTTCTTCTTCGCTGAGGAAATTCTGCCAAACTGGCATTGACGAAATCCATGGAGCGGCCTCCTTGGGCAGGCCAGGACCACCCGTTGCGATACGCCAGAAAAGATAACTTTCCTGCAATTGGGCGATGGTACCGACATCCTGAAAATTCAAGGGTGTGGGGTTCAACCCTTCAGCATAGGGACCCTTGCCATCCAGTTTATCACCATGGCAATATTGACAATTTTTTATGTAAACGGCGGCACCGTCATTCACCATAGCTGCAAATTCCTCGGGATCTTCTTTTTCGAGTTTGCGGTACGGGTTTTCCAAACTCAGCAAATTAACCCGTTGGCCATATATTTTGGCGGTACTTGGTGGTGCCGGATGGATAGTGCGTAATTCAACCGGTGCTTCAAATCCGGGTTGCATCTGGTCATAGACAAAATAGCCAACCATTAGTGGAATTAGCGTGAAGACAATATTACGAATGCCGCGTTTTGCCGGATCCTCCACCAGCGCCTTTACCGGGGCTACCAGTTCACGCGTATCCTCTTCATCATAGGTAAAAACCATAAACACGCCAGCAGCGACAAAAAACATATACATCGTCAGCAGGCTTTTGGGAATAACCGCTCCAAGCAGGTAATCAAAAACTATGATAAATCCAAAATAGACTCCGGCAAAAACCAGCACAGCCTGTAATAATCTGGGTATTCTCATGGCTGCATCCTCACTTCAACTCACTCAGGTAATCGAGCAATATTTCCAACTCCGAGGCATAGATCTGCTGCCCCAGATCATCAGGCATCATCCCTTCCTCAAAACCCTCGGCAATGTCGGCATTGGGGGCCAGCAAGGCCCGACGCAGATAATTTCGATCTCTTTTGGCACCGATTGCCGAGAGATTGGGACCGGCATCACCCGCTTCTTCTGTAATAGTATGACAAGCTTCGCAGTCAAAATTGTCGAAGATATCCTGAACTTCCGTAAAAGCTTCCCGCGGTTCGCCGTCTTCACCATCCCCGTCATCCTCACCCTCAACACTGGCTTGCACATCAGATGGAATTTCAACTGTGATTTCCAGCCCGCCATTGTCTTGCAGGTAGGCAATAACCGCAATCAGTTCAGTTTGTGAAAATGATATGCTTCCACTGGAGGCATCCGGCATCGGGCTTTCTTTGTCATTCGTTCCCTTTTTACCAAATCCGGCCACAACATAGGCTGAGGGTTTGACCAGGGATTCAATCAGATATTCTTCGATATTCGTCGCTTCACCCCCGCTTTCTTCATAGCGCGGGTCATCCAGGCGTGCCTGCGCATTTGTACTGATCACATCAAGTGCCGGCGCCCGCCCGAGGGAATTGTGACATAACGTACACGTTCCCTTGCCCTTGAACAGGCGCTCACCCAGGGCGACAAACTGCTCCATCGTCATCGATCCCAGATCAATTTTTTCCTCGGTTGGTGGCGGTGCCGGCTCAATCTGCGGAATACCAAAATTGGAGTACCCGGCAAACAATCCGATGGAGATCACCATAAAGGCAACAACAGTCAAAAACTTGCGCATAATGGCCTACTCCTTCCAGTATCCGGCAGGCAGCGTTTTACTGCCGCTGACCTGAGCGATCCAGAATACGAAAATTACCATTGCCAAAAACAGCAGAGCCGCAACAGAAACCACATTTGCGGCATAGCCGAGCGTTGGTGTGAAAGCCTGCGCAGATGCATCACGCATAATGTCGACCACATGCCAGTGTTGACGAATGCCGGAACGAATATATCCCATCAAACCCATCAGCCAGGTAAATGCCACCGCCAACAAGAATAATGCGTATTGGGCTCGTTCAGGGATACGGCCCCAGTGTAACGGGCCGACGTCCCTGGACTTACCGTAAATAAATGAATCAAGCACCAGACTGCCGACAATAACTACCAGCGTGGTAACAACCTGCGGAATGGAAGCAGCAACCTTGTAAACCGTGTTGGTGAAATAACCGTGATAAGTACCAAGAAAAAGAATATTGACGATACCAGCAGTGAACAGCGCCACCTGGACAATATTGCCGGTTTTTTCCCAGCTGACCGTCGCTATCTTGTTGGAACGGCGATAAAAAAGAAAGCTGAGAAATGTAAAAATAATCATTATGTTCACGGCGGTATTTTTTGCCGGCATAATCCCCAACGGCCCAAGAATCGAATGGTGTGGTCCTCCCAGAGCTTTTAGCTCTGAATTGGTCAATACCAGCGTGTGAGGGGTGAACCAGACTAGAAAAGAGCCGACAAGGACAATCGCGATATACTTGATATATTTGGTATAGCGTTTCGCACCGTCACTGCGCCCCATACCGCACCACAGATAGTAATTTGCCGACAGGAACAGGGTGCCGATCAATACCGCCTGAATGATAAACAGCCAGGCAAAAATGCCACCCATCAATGTGATACCCATCTGCTGGCTATAGGCGTAAATTTCGGCGGCCAGATAATAACCGGCAAAAGGAAGCGGCAGCAGTGCACAAATGGCGATGAAATTGGCATTGTAACCCATCCAGTCATAATGTGCCTTTTCCTGTTGGTTGCGGGCTGTAAGAAATTTGAATGCCGCATATGCACCAACAATTGAGCCCCCATAGGCGATGTTGGCAACAAACCGGTGGATATTGATAGGGTTCCACAGGAAATTGTGGATCGCCGCCCAGGAATCTCCGCTGAATACCCCGGCTGCATCAACGCCGGCCGGGCTCATCATGAAAGTCAGCCAGGCATTGGCAAGCAACATCAGTGTCGTGCCGATCGCATTCAGCATCAAACCCAGTGTCAGATGCACCCATTTTCTGAACCCGCCCTGCAACCATTTCCAGCCGTAATAATACAGGTAAAGCACTGCGCTTTCAGCAAAGAACAACAGTGCATAATACAACATGGATTCACTGAATATAGTCGAGAGATAGGTGAACAGATGTGGATAAAACAGGATTAGCGAAAACAGCAGCAAACCGCCAAGAATTGCAGTCAGGGAATAGGCTGTGATCGACACTTTGATGAATTCGTAGGCCATATCATCATAGCGCTTGTCGCGGGTCCGCATACCGATAACTTCAATGATAAAGACGAAGATCGGCACAGCCAGCACAAAAGCAGCAAACCACAAATGTAACTGGGCAACAACCCATACAATCAGCCGGCCATTTATCCCTGCAACGGCTGGATAATCGCTTTCGGCAAGTTTGGGGGCAGGTGCATAGGCTCCATCAACAGCCGTAGCACCCTCGACAGCCTCAACCGTACTTTGAGCGGCCCTGACTGCATCCAAACCGGCCCAGTTAACCATAAATACTGTCGCCACAAGTATGATCAACAGACCTGAAACCAGACTTTTCTGATTTGACTTCAGAAAATACCTGCCTGCGATTTTATCAAATTTTACCATCAGGCTACCTTTGGAAAAACAAACTGAGACCCTGGGCATTCATCAATACCAGATCCAGCAACAAGAAGCCGACGCAGCACACAGCAAATGCGCCGACAAACGACAGCAGTTTAGTTCTCAAACTCATTGTTGCAGACCTCCGCTCCAGCTCAGGCACGTACGAACCACCAGAAAAAAATCAATATCAATAACAGCACAACAGTAAAAAGCGCCGGCCCAAGCCAATCATGAATGCTCTTGTTGTCAGGTTTATCCACCATCAATCAACCCTCAAAATAAATGCCAGTTTGGCGATAGTAATAGACGGACTGTCCGCTGTAGAGTACACTGGTAGCTTGGCACTACCCTGTAAATCAAAGAGACCGCCCATGCAGCCACCCAAGAAAAAACGTATCGTCGACATCGTGATCTTCACCGGAATGGCGGTGAATGCGATAGTCATCCTTTTAATCCTCTATTACTTTGTTCTGTAAATCAAACGGCAGTTACTCAGCTCTTTTTTCCTTCGCATTTGCACAATTCACGCAAAAACTTGATCAGCCCGTCCGCTTCTTCCCCGGTAATCGTCTTTCCCCAGGGCGGCATCATTGGTGATTTGCTGGCCGATGGTCCACCATCCAGAATGACATTTTTCATATCGGCATCGCTCAGCTTATTCATCTCCGCTGCATCTGTAAAATTACGGGGCGAAACCGGAAAATCCTTGGTCACATTCGGTCCGTCACCCTTGCCAGTCAAGCCATGGCACTGGGCACAATAAAACTTGTAAATTGTCAGCGTATCGCTTGCCGAAACCGGCGTTGCAAACACATAGCAAGCAATCCCTGCAAGGGTTGCAATTATCTTGGTCTTTTTCATCATCATCTCCTTCCCGGGCCTGATTACTTTTTCTTTTTTGGTTTGAAATTTCCGACATAGCTGGCAACATTTGCCATATCCTTGTCGCTCAACAGACCGACAAATACCGGCATCATTTTAACCGGCTTGAATACTTCCGGCTTTTTCAAATAGGCCAATATCCAGTCCGCATTCAACCTCACACCGGCATCAACCAGAGAAGGACCACTACGTCCGCCAGCAATAACTTTTTTCCGGCCGGTGTACTGATGACAACCGCTGCAGGGCATTTTCTTGGTAAAGATTTGACGCCCTTTGGAGTTCTTCTTTACTTTCACCGTTCCCGCTTCCACCTCACCTGAAGTAAGGCTCATCAAAAACTCAGCTACTGTTGCAGATTCCTCTGCACCCAGTGCAGGGTGATCACCGGCATTTTCCTCTGTGAGAGAGTTAAATTTCATCGGTCGTATCGGTTTTGGATCAGCCAGCCAGCCAGCCAACCACTCAGCCCGGAACTTATCTCCCGCATACCAAAGTTCTGGCCCCTTCTTGGCCAATTGATCTTCAATGGTTTTTTCTTTTGCCGGGCCTTCGGTATAGTGGCAAGCTACGCATTCCTTGGCTTTAAATACCGCCTGACCGGCAGCCGGATCAGCCTTGCTCACCGACACCATTGCCATGAGACTGGCGGTAAATATTGTCACCGTAAGTGATACTCTCATCGGTTTTCTCCCATCATATGAATTTGGACAAGCATTCACGCACCTGCCTCTTTATCTTCTTTTCTTTTTGTCGTCTTTCGCACCAACCACAATCCCAGGCCCCCCACAATCAAGAAGGCTAACAGGGAATTTATGTAAACACTTACCGGTGTAGATGTCTCCAGAAATACATAATGCCAGGTACTTAGTGACATGATCAGTCCATGCTCTCCGTTTGAACCGTCCCAGGCATTGAGCGACATCGGGATGAAGATGCCTGGCTTGAACTGAACATCATTTCGGTCATCAGTAGTCAGCGGTCGTTTCATTACCAAAGTCCAGCGACCCTGATCCCATTTCGCCTTGCCCGTTACCTGCTGGCTGTCGTTGGCCTGCACTTTAATCGGTTGTTTCCAGCCACGTGCATTTCCCTCCTGGGTACCGCGCTCGCCAGCCGACGCCTGATCGGCTTTCCAAACCAGAAGATGCACCTGGTCGGAAGACGATCCACGATAAAAATGCGGTTTCTTTGTCCCGCTGGGAGCTTTCACCGGAAATTGCAAGGCAATTGAATCACGTAGCGTTTCCAGTTTGCGCGGAATCATATCGATGGTTTCCACATATGAATTAAAACCGCCGACCTTGGCCAGTTCCACCGGATCAAATTCCTGGGTGTCATCATGCACAATATCCATGAAAGGATCATCCCAGGTAAGCTTGAACGCAATGTCCTTATCATTGTAAACTGCCTGGATGGTAACCATTTCAATGCTGGGATTTTGCCAGCGTGGCGGAGCAACCACCTGTCCGGCAAGGCGCATATCCATCGGTTCGGCATTTTCCCAGATGGCATCAGCCGGGTCTTCGGGTAATTCAACATCAACCAGTTTGACCTGCAGCGCCTGATGACTGGTCAATTTGTGCTGCAATGACTTGATATAATTGGCCAGATCCCAGCGATCCTCTTCATTCAGAGACTTCACAAACGAGGGCATCGGAGTGCCGCTGATACCCGAGGTAAACCGCATGTAAATATCTTCAATTTCAGAGCCGGCTTTTATCTTCCATGGATGGGTGACATTGCGGATACGGATAGTAAATCCCCAGTCATCCTTGCGAAATTCCTTGTTACCGTCCCCGCGCCCAAGCTTGCCGTGACAACTCCAGCATTTGGCTTTTTCAAAAACCTGCTTGCCGCGATCTATTGTTTCCTCATTATAGGGAGCGCGGTTTGCCGGCAGCGAAATGACCTTGTTGGTTGCCACCGGATCCAGTTCGGGATCCTCAAACTCGGCAGCAAATGTTTTGATATAGGAAATCACCTGCCAGCGTTCCAGTTCGCTCAGGCCACTCTTGATCAGATCGCTGTCAAAAGACTGCATTGCTGTCCCGGACAACCCGCGACTGACGGTACGATACAGGTCCAAATCCGTGGGCAGTTCACCGCTTTCGGTTGTGCGAAACTTGAATGTTCCCAAAGTAAAATCACGTGGTCTGGGATCAAGATATTTAGCAGCCGGCCCTTCTCCATCGCCAAGCAGGCCATGACAAAAACTGCAACGCTGGAAATAAATTCCTCGACCCTTTTCAACAAATTCCTCAGTTGCCTCCGGCATTGGTCCAGACGGAACATTGGCCGCATAAGCTATCGCATGCAGCCCGCATGCAACAAGCATGCCCAGCAACACCACCTTGAGATTAATCATCATCCGCTTCACTAGTGGCCCTCCGGAATTCTTGGTGTCTTCTGGGCAAGGTTGTATTCGGCAAGAATGATTTTCCAGCGTTCGTCTTCAGTCAGGCTGAGTTTCCATTCGGGCATGGCAGAATCCCAGGGGGTTGCCTCGGTCGGCAAGCCCGGCCCGCCATTTGTTACACGCCAGAAGGTATAGCCCTCGACAATGGTTTCAATGGTGCCATTATCAGTGAAATTGATCGGGCGCAGTTTGAAGCCATCGGCCATTGGTCCATCACCCGCTACACTATCACCATGACAGGGACGACAATTCATTGCGTACAAGGCGCGGCCTTCAAATAGATATTTCTCGTGCAATGCCGCTTTTGCCGTTTCCTGGCTGACCTCACCGGCATCTATTTCAGCCAGCAGTTTTTTAATCGGCTCGACGGCGAAAAACTCCAGCACATGATCTGGATCAATCTCTTCCGCCCAGGCGTCAATATCGGCTTGCACCTGTTGTATGAAACTTACCTCATTTGCCTTCGCCTGTTCGATGAACTCGGTAATCTGGTCTTCTCCTGGTTTTTCAAAAGGATTGTTTAATGCCTCCATAGCGACCGGGAAGTTGGATGAGGGATGCTGAATACGCAGAGATGCGGGAACCAGCGCGCGTGGAACCGTCATATCATAAGCCTGCCATCCAGCCACAAGCGGAATCGCCAATAAAACGATAGCGCGTAAGACCTTGCCGTATCCACCAGCCAGCAACTTCTTGATCGGTCTGAGAAAGTCGCTCAGTCCATCTTCTGAAAATGTCACCATCAGGAACAGGGCAATGACCGTCAGCGTCATGTAAAAGAACATCAGCGTACCGGGAACAGGCAACGGGAATGGCAATGAAGTCACCTGTCGTGAAAAGGCCGGAATACCCCATTTTGCCAGAGCATAAACTGCTACAAGAACGATGACCACGATCGGGAATGTACCAATTTTCTTCTTGTTCATAACCGACCACCTACGATTAGTATCACCAACGAAAGGAGTGTAAAGAATTTCATTGTCACTCCTCCTGCGCCGGTTTTTGCAACATCAGGAATGACAGGACATCCTGATATTCCTTGACCGTCAGAACTTCGGAAATGTCGTCCGGCATGATACTGAGAGTATCATCAATTCTGATTTCCTTGATGTCAGCCTTGGCAATGGTTTCCACATCGCCAAGCGCATTGGTAATGTCGACTTCACCATCTCCATCACGGGTTTTCAATCCTATGAACTGACGCCCTTCATTGTTAATCACCACATAGGTCTCATATCCCTTGGTCAGAGATTTTGCCGGAGCAAGAATGGATTCCGAAATGAATTTCAGACCGGTTGCGGCAATGCCGCTCAGATTGGGGCCGATTTCACCATCTTCCTCTTCACCCAGGGCATGACATTCGACACAATTGTCTTCATAAACCTCGGCACCCAGTTCCGGATCACCGCCACCTGCTTCAGCAGCAGCAGAAATTTTGGAGTAAAGTTTCGCGGTAATTTCGCTTGGCGCGGAATCGATAGCCTCCATGTCGAGGTCTCCACCCAGAGACATCATATAGGAAACGATGGCCTTGATCTCTTTCAAATTCAGGGAAATCGGAGGGGCATATACCACCGCCATCTCGTTTTTATATCCCTCAACCACAAATGCGCCGGGGGAGGCAAGGCTTTCAACAATATAATCAACGGCGGTGAATTCAACACCTTCCTTTTCGGTACGCGCTGCAGCTCTCTCAGTTGCCCGTGCACCCATTGCCTGTTGAAATTTTTCTCCAAATTGCCCGTGATTTGGACCCCGCACCGCGCTACCCTGGCCACCGACTGAATGACAGGTGAAACAACGACCTTTGCCCCAGTAGATAGCCTCGCCACCTTCCGGAGTGATTTCAACCACAGTCGTTGCTTTATCTCCACTTCCGGTTAAGGCGGTAATCGAGTAACCGATCCACAAATAGACACCTAGCACTATCAGCAAAAAAACAAAGACGCGCGAAATCGGCGAGTTCATGGCCTATTCCTCCCCTTTGCTGTTGGCAATGCTGCCAAGCCAGAACATGAAGGCGGTTCCAACCATAAATAGTAAAACCGCTGCGCTGACCTGCTGGGTCATCACAAAATTGCTTGGCGTTCCTGCCCATTGGGAAGTGTCGCGCATAACACCAAATATATGCCAGTCACCACGCAAACCTGATCGTATAAAGCCCATCAATCCCATATTCATGGTGATTACAAAAGTCAGCAGCAGCAAGGCGTATTGGGAGCGCGAGGTCATTTTACCCCATTGCATCTTGCCAAGTGACTTCGCCCGTTTGAACAGGAAAATATCGATTACGCCCACCAGTATCAGACAGGAAATCAATTGCAGGAATTGTGACACCGCGACATTACGCAGGACCGGTGATGCCTTTTCCATAACCACAAAACCGTAGACCCCCAAAAACCCGGTCACATTCAACGCGGTCGCAGCAAGATATAGCCCCTGACCCAGTTTACCCCTGTCCACCAGAGCCAGAATGATGGCAATCACACCAACCAGACATTCAGCCACCAGTGCATACCCGATGGTTCTGATATATTGGGCGCGATCAGCTGGCAGATCCAGTTCTGCGGGATCCATATTCAGCATTACCCAGGCATATTGCGCCACCATTGCAATGGCGACCGCGCCGACAACGATAATCGTGATACGGGCGCCCTTACCCTGTTGGCGAACGGAAACCGGTTCTTTCATATTACCGCGTCTATACAGCAGGAAGCTGAAGAAAGTAGCCAGAATTATCAGATTGACCACAGCGTTTTTCGCCGGCATCAATCCCAGGAATTTCAACACCGGATGATACTGGCTACCACCCATTTCACCGACCTCAAGACTGGAGAGCGGCAGATTGTGCGGGGTAAGCCAGATGGCCAGCGACAAGATCAGTGCCAGCAAAATCCATTTAATGAATTTGTAATAACGCTCAGCCCCGGGAATTCGGGTCATACCGCTCCATAAATAGTAATTCGAAATCAGGAACAGGGAGCCAACCAGCATCGCCTGAATGATAAATGTCCAGGAAAAATCCCCGCCCATCATGTTGTTGCCCATCACCGCGGAAGTCGAATAGACTTCCCGACCGAGATAATATCCGGCAAATGGCAAAGGTATCAGTGCTACAATCGCGACAAAATTGGATATATACCCCATCCAGTCATAATGGGCACGTTCTTCCTGTGTTTTTGCGCTGATAAATTTTACCGCCGCATAGGATCCGGCAACCAATCCGCCGAAAGCAAGATTACCCAGCATCCTGTGGATAGCAATTGGTGTGGCGAGAATATTTTCAAATGCCTGCCAGACAGTACCGACAAATGTACCATCAGCGTCTACGCCGGTCGGGCTCATCATAAATCCGGCCCAGCTGTTTGCCAGCTGCATAATGGCCGTGCCAAATACATTCAACATTATGCCGATAAAGATATGTGTGGTTTTACGGCCGCGAATTATCCAAAGTCCGATTGCGATTGGCAGGAGATAGAGCAGAAATATGAACCAGCGTGTGTCGGTACGCATTTCCGGGCCAACATAACCTGCCAAAAGCGCCAGACTAAAAATTGCAACGATAATGCTAAGACCTTTGAATACCCAACGGCTGGCCGCAGGAAACGGCGCACCGCTCTTCAACCACTTCCAGCCGTAATAGTATAAATACAGGCAGAAGGTCTCACCAAAAAACAGCAGCGCGTACATGAACATGACATCTTTAAAGATACCAGCCATATATCCCATGAAAGTCGGGTATAGCGTAAACAACGCAAAAGCCAGCAGACCACCAAGAGCAGCTGTCGTTGCATAAGCCACGCTTAGCAGACTGGTAAACTCATAGGCAAGATTATCAAATTTGCTGTCATCGTTTTTCCACCCGACAACCTCAATTATCACCGCAAATAATGGTACACCAAGCACAAATGCGCCAAAAAACAGGTGCATTTGGGCCAAAAACCAGACCAGTCGACGTGAATCCAGCCCCATGAACTGGCGGTAGACATTTTCCTCCAGTGCGAAAGCCGGCGAGGATGCCATAAACAAGAAGAGTCCGGCCATTGTAAAAAGACCAACCCGCATCACGCCTGCCTTAGCCAATCGTGCGCCCATCGTGCATTTTCCTGTTATTGTTGGCCGTTATTGCGCATCAGAGAAGGCAAAATTGACTTCCATCGCCCCGTTTGCCTCCACCGTGATTTTGGATTTCTTAATCCCGTAACGCGGATGCCATGCTTTCAGGGTGTATTTTCCCGGTGGCAAATTATCGATGGAAAACGAACCGTCCTCGCCGACCACAGCAGCATAGGGATGTGTTGGAGCCAGAATAAAGCCAAACATGAAATTGTGGGCTTCACAGTTGATACCGATATAAGACGAGCGTCGCGGCTTGATTTTATCATCAATATCACCCGGATCCGGTTGCCCGAAGTTAAACAGCGTCTTCTTCACGATACGGCCTTTTTCCACGCCTATCAATTCACGCGCATTGATATTGTGCAATACACCGGCATCGCTGTTTCTGATAATGATCGGACCTGGTCTTACTACCTGAGCCCAGGGCCGAAAACGGCACCCTTTCTGATCAACCAGATAGGTGCCCATTTCGGGTTTTTGCCATGACTTGCCTTCTTTGATTTTGTCAATAAAGACGAAAGCGCCGCGCAGTGCACCATCCTTGACATCAACCCAGGTGACCTCCCGGTCACCATCACCACAGACATCATTATTTTTGGTTATCTTGATTTTTTCAATCGCATCAGCGGGTACATCACCCTCAAAACTGACCTTGCCGGAAACGCTACCTCCGTTGGCAACCTCAATTTCAGCATATTTGGCACGTTTTGCCGCCTCCGCATCGATCACCGGCCCCATGACAAGCATTGCGGCTATAGCCTGGGTATAAACCAGCAGTTTCAAGTCGGTGAATTTCATAATTTGCCTCTCCATCTTCGCTATTTTCGTGGCCACGTTTTCTGGGGTATCTCAACAATATCGATCTTAATAAATAACCGCCTTTTCCCCGGTTACTCATCAGTAACAAAGCTTTTAAACCGCCCCTAAGTATACTGCAATAGTTATTTAAACCTCTGTTGCCTGTTTGCTGTTCAATTCTTCCAGGGCCTCAATCGCAACGGACCAAACCCGACGCTGATCTGGATCGCCCAGTACATTCAAAAATGCTGTGTTTGCTCGATCCTTGCTGACCCCACGCAACATACGGGCAACTTCTCGCCCATGATATCCTTCAAACGAAAATGAAAATTCAACGAGCTTTTCAACGTTTGCGGAGTTTGTATCACTGACAATTGCCTTGGCAGCACTCATTCGCACAGTCGGTTCGGGATCTGCCAGCAAATTCTCAATCTTAATCTCAAGTTGCCTATTTCCCGAAAGCGCACGAATTGCCTCTGCACGTACAGAACTGTCCGTATCACCCAACAAATTTTCCAGTTGAACCAAAACTTCATCAACCTCACAACCGGCAAGCGCACGAATCAGACCCAGCTTCAAGCTCAGATCGTCAGTTGACAGATTCTCGCATATCATTTCGGTTATGTTTTCCGGGAAATGCGCACCCCTGGCGCTAATTCTGGCCAGAGAATCAGCTGCCGCTATACAGGTTGCGATATCATCCGTATCCAGTGAAGCAGCCAGCGCGTCAATTACCTCACTGTGGTCCAGGTCGCCAAGAACGCGTGCCGCAAACCGGCGAATGTCATCATGTCTGGCGACTTTCGGCTCAACCTTGACCTTCTTTTTGCCAATTGCCCGCTTTGCAATTGCCAATCTTTCCATATCAGTTTCAGATAACTCAATGCCAGTTTCAGGCAACCCCACTGCTGGCGCCATGCCTGGCGCATCGCCGAGAATCGAATCCAGCGTCGAAACCGGGAAGTTTTCGTCAACACTTACCTCCACTGGCGTGGATTCTTCAGACTCAGGTTGGTGCTCTGTTTCCGTGGCTTTTGGCTCATTTTGAGCGCTGGCTTCCTCACCCGTTTCATCCAGTTTATCATCAGGATCATACTCACCGCGCAGAGCAGCAAGCAAAGTGGAGCTGGCAATGTTTGGCCAGTTGTCACCGGTTCCTGCCAATTTGGTCAGCGCTGACATGGCTTCCAAACGAACCTGGCGCTGCTCATCATCGACAACATTAACCAGAGGCATTGCCACCTGATCACCACCAATTGCCGCCAACCCTTTAAGGGCACCGAGCCGGACAGCCAAAGGTTGGTTGGTATTTTCAAGCAGGATAGGCATAGCCTCCAGCGCAGATTGCGGTGCAATTACTGCAAGAGAAGCACAAGCGGCAACTGACAATTCCGGTGAAGAACTGTTAATTTCACCGCACAGGCGATCAACCAGAACATCGTCAATCTGATCGGCATCAACATTAGCAATGGCATGCAGTGTTTGCTCACGTACTTTTTCACACGGGTCGTCAAGCAAGACACGTAACATCTCAGGGTAGTACCCACCAATCAGCCGAGATGCATCCGCCCGTATGCCAGCATCATCATCTTCCAGCAGGTCAACCAGCAAAGGATCATCGGGAAAAAGTCTCGTTCGCGCATTCAAGACAGCCGATCTGACTTCAGCAGATGGGTCAGCAATAGCCTGCGTCAGTGCCTCGCGCACCTCTTCGCTGTCTATTTTCGCCAGTATTGTCGCCGCCCGTCTGCGAAGGCGGGTGTCGTCACTATCAAGAAAACCAGCCAGCGCATTAATCCCTTCAGGCCCCATCCTGGCCAGAGACTTGAATGCAACCAGGATCATATCCTGAGCATCATCGTGACAAATTGCTGTAACGATATCGGGAATAGCTTCAACGGCATTTAGTTCTGCCAAAGCCTTGATCGCTGCGACCTGTATTTCCACCCAGTCATCCCAGCCGCTTGAAAAAAATTCTTCTTCATCCCAGGCAATTTCCGGATCGCGACCTATCACCATACGCCGCAACCAGGGTATAACACGTTGATCCCCGAGTTTCGCCAGGGTCGCAATTGCCGAAAGCTTCACTTCAGTGCAAGGGTCTCCTAACAGATTTTCCAGGAGTTGCTGACCCGATTCCGGATCAGCCAGATTCAAGAGTGCTTCCGCCGCATCACAGCGGACATCCTCATCCTCATCCAGTAAAGCCCTGACCAGCGATTGCACTGATGTTGTGGCACGAATACGCCCCAGCGCTTTCGCCGCAAGACAGCGATGGACATCAAACCCTCCCGCGAGCACCGCCTCCAACGATGTGCATACAGCGTCGAATGCCGGGCTGTCTGGCAACCCGGCATTCTGTATTGGCTTTGATTGTGTTGCACTTATCAAGTGATATCCCTTGGAGCAAAAGACATCGAACGGAACGAGTGCTTGTAAGGCGACTCACCGATCTTCTTCAGCTTTGCCACTCCCATTTTGTAGTTATAGTTTCCGCTGATCCAGTCAACCACCCGTCCTTCCAGTGCGTTTGCTGGCTGAGCAGTATGGAGGAAGTCCATGAAGATGATACCCTTCTTGATATGCCGGGTAACCATTGCCACACCAGTAACGGCAGCCTTGGTTAACTCCACATTTCCAGCTTTCATCTGGCCAGTGAACGTGTAATCGCTACCTTCAACACCCAGGGTAGTCTCCTTCAGGCTTGGAACCCTGTCAGAATAGACCATCAGCAAATCGCCGCTTTCTATGCCGCGTGCCTTTGCATCATCGGGGTGAATTTCGACATAATTGTCGGGCCAGCGCTGAACTACATATGGCCTGCGCCTATCGTCAAAGCCGGACTGCCAACGCTCGTTTGTACGACCGGATGTACACCACAACTCATCATCTTTCGGCTTCATCCACTCCCAGTAATCTGAAAACAGGGACCAGGGTGATTTCTGAATATTGCAACGCCCGGTCTGGCTGTTGAAATGAGTAAGCTTCTTGTTGAACATGTTGCCAGCTGCAGGTCCCGTATCCGAAAGACTGCGACCGGTATCATGCAACCGTTTGGTGCCCATCAGCGAACCATCATCATTCATGAAGACCGGCCCCTGAATGCCGTCAGTGCCAAACTCGTCAAGTTTTTGATGCAACGTCTTGCCTTCACGGTGGGCAGCAACTTTTATCATATTGAAGTCTTTGCGGCTACCACGTGAAAAACGGGCCGATTCTTCAGCAACATCGTTGGAATCTTTCCAGTCGAAGCCATCAAAACCCATGCGCTTTGACAATTCCGCAATAATCCACCAGTCAGGCTTGGCCTCACCGGGTGCATCATAAAACTTGTTGTAAAGTCGCAAACGCCTTTCGCCATTAGCGCGCATGAACGTTTCTTCACCCCAGGTCGCTGCCGGGAAAATAATGTCCGCATAACGATTGCCAATCGGATCGACCAGGTAAATATCCTGATTAATTACCACCATACCGCCGGAATCCGCCCTGGCTTTCAAAGTATCAATGATTTCCTGTCTGTCATAGGAACGCACTTGATGTGGATTGGCGATGGTCAACTCTTCAAACCGTTTGGCCAACTGCTGAGACGAGCACATGGACTGGATCCATGTCGTACCGATAACGTGGGCAAAACGCGTGTGTCCCGACATCGTCCAGGTATCTGTATCCAGAGCGCGACGACGACGACCGGGAACTTTCATCGGCGACTTGTTACGTGGATATTTTCCACCTCTCACGCCACCACGCTGGTGGCCACCGGCGCGACCGATGACCTGGGCGGGACGACCACCTGCACCGACAATAATACCCAGAGCTGAGATCGCCTGCGTGTTGCCGGTGTTGTTGGACCAGTAAAATCCCTTTTCAATCATGACCGAGGTTTTGGGACGTTTGCCGTTGTTTGGCTTTGCCATCCACTCAGCAGCGGTATAAATTTTCTCGACATCAATTTTTGCAACTTTTGCTGCATTTTCCGGCTTGAACTCATCCTGGGCCATGAGCCATTTTTTCCAGTCTTCATAGCCGTTGGTCTGGAATTTTCCCCAGGTTGTGCGCCACTGCCAGGGTGTATTACGCGTACCCTGACCAAAGCCGGAACTTGAACCCCATTTGTTGTTCACCCAGTTCTTGATCCATTCGGCGTCCTGCCACCCGTTCTCGGCAATTACCCGGGCGATTGCATTGACCACCAGCAAATCTGTACCCAGATCAATATCAAGCCAGAGACCGCCATTCTTTTCTGCATAGGCAACGCCGGCTGTGCGGCGTGGATTCAGCATGATGCATTTCTGACCATTCTGAATGCCCTTCATGATCCATTGAGTCCACAAAATAGTTTTGGTCTCGTATGGATCGGTTCCGCAGATCAGCAGGGTTTCAGCATTCATCCAGTCCTCATAGGAAGGACCGAAATTGTCAAACCCGGCATCACGGAATCCAGGCGTCGATGACACATCAGATGGGGTATCGTGGAAAGTGAAATTAGCAGTATTGACATGGCGCAATGCATATTTGGAAATCGCGTAGGTATTTTCGATATACTGATAAGAGTATGTCTTGACACCATATGCATTGGTCCCGTGCTTGGTGCGCACATGATTGCCAACCGCCGCCGCAATATCAAGGGCAAATTCCCATGACACGGGTTGAAGAATTCCGTAAATTCTAACCAAGGGAGAGGTCAACCGGTCACGCGTTGGCGTCTGCGGATTATAACATTTTTGCGCAATGCAACCACCGCGAAGACTTGAATCACCATCTGTGTTAACGAAATTTGTGTCCTTGTCCGGTATAATTGTCACATGGTGTGGCTTACCTTCATGCATAATAATGTTGTGCTGATTGGGAGCCACCCAGGGACCGAGAGGCGCAACCGGAAAATCAACTCCAAACGCATTTTGATCAGCTTTTGGGCCGCCTTCTTTTGCGCCGGCAACCGGCCAGCGATATACTTTATAACCACAGGCGACAATACAGTAGTCGCATGCCGTAGTGATTACATCAGCATCCTTTGGGGGCAGTGGTACATTTGTTTCAGGAATATAATACGGGGTAGTCATCGTCGCGTTCCCTATCCTTGCAAGTTATCGTGGCGGCCAAAAATCAGGCCAAATACTCCGACGGCATAAATATCGTCACCGTCCAGTTCAAGAAGCACCTGTGGCAGGCTTTGGTAAGCCTGACCGGAAATCAGAATGCCATGGCGTGTCAAATCATAGGTAGAAAGATGCAAGGGACATGCTCCAAGAGATTTGGTATCACCCTTGTAAGTGTTGGTCAGGTCACCGCCCTGATGAGTGCAAAAATAATTGAAAGCCACCACATCACGCTTCGACCCGATCCCGCCACCAGCTTCAGTGCCCAGCTTGACCAGCATCGAATTTGCGTATTCACCTTCATCTGGGTACTCAAACTCAATTGGCTCGTCGACTTTCAGCGCACTCAGACTGGCAATTTTCTTGCGTGGGTATGTGGCGACTTGGGCAGGCACTTTCGCTTCAACCCCGCCCGTATTCATGGTGACCATTACCATGGCGCTCGCCGTTCCTGAACTCAGCAGAAATTCACGGCGCGAAAGCAAACACTTCTTTGCACCACCAGCAGGCTTTTTTTGATTCTGTTTCATCTCTTCATCCCTCTAATTTGCAACCGCAGGCAGCGGCGCATAATCTGGAAGTTTGGGTGTATCAATCTTCAGTTCCTCACCGCTCAGCGATTCGAGGAAAGCCACTAGGTCTTCCTTTTCCTCATCTGATAAATTCAACGGTTTCAACAGTGGCGTCTTGGCTTTTGCCAATGTGCCATCGGTGAACTCGTTCTCACCGCCACCCTCGTTGTAGAAATCCACGACCTCTTCAAAATCAAAGAACTTGCCATTATGCATGTAGGGCGCTGTATAAGCAGTGTAACGTAACGGCGGGGTACGGAACTTGCCCATATCCACTTTCTGCTTGGTTCGGTAATAGAGCCCTGCATCATCCTTGATTTTGCGGTAGAGTTCCTCGGTTGTTCCCTTGGCATACTGCTCATAGCGAAACGTCACCTGCGCCATTCCGTTGTCAAACCACTCTTCGGCGCGTTCAAGGCCCAAATTGTAATACTTCTGGTCTGTGAGTAGCGGCCCGTTATGACATTCAATACAATTCGCCTTGCCTTCAAACAGAGCCAACCCACGAATTTGCTGCTCGCTCAGCGCGCTCTTGTCACCTCTCATATATTTATCAAAAGGTGTGTTATTGTGAATTAGAGTGCGCTCAAATGCCGCCATGGCACGCCAAACATTGTTGACCTTGGGCCAGTCATCACCAAACACATCGTTGAAACGCTTCACATATTCCGGAATAAACGCCAGACGGGCCTCAACCATATCCCGTTCGCCATTGCCCGAAACTGCACCAAGTGCTGCAGATGGCGCCTGATTCTCCAGAGATTTGGCCGACCCGGTCCAGAACAACTTGCCCAGATAAGCCGAATTAATCACCGTTTGACTGTTGCGCCAATGGATAACACCCGGATATCCCCGCGAAAGCGGGTCATTGAATCCCCAACCCTGTTTTGGCTGATGGCAATCAACGCAGGCAACTGAAGCATCACCACCAATGCGAGAATCAAAATAAAGCAACTTGCCGAGTTCGATTTTCTCTGGCGTCTGCACGTTGTCCGTGGGTATCGGTGGAAGCCCGAGTGCCGCTAACGGCGGGTTTTCGCCAGCCAATGCTGGCGACCACAATCCGGCCACCGCCAAGCCAAAAGACGTTGCGATGGTCGCGATGGATGTTTTCGTATCCTTTTTCATAGCCAAATTCCTAGTTCTTTTTGCTCAGCCAGTCTTCAATAGCCGTATAATTGACGTTGATTTTCCCGGGCCATACATGCTCCTCGCTGGTCAGTGGGTCACCGGACAGGGATTTGAGAAACTCGACCAAATCAGATTGTTCATCGGCGCTTAGCCCCAGGGGTTTAATGCGCATATCGATGTTCGGATCTTTGCCACCACCTGAATTATAGAAAGCAACGACCTCTTCGAGTGAGCCAATCATGCCGTTATGCATGTATGGCGCAGTATAGGTCAGCTCACGCAGGCTTGGGGTCATGAATTTGCCAATATCGGACCCGTCAACCTTGTGCGTGCGTATATGGGCACCAACATCGCGGCGGATATTCATATAATTCTCAATACCCATAAAGTTGGCAAAGGTCACAAAAGTGATATGCCTCAGAGGATTCGACCAGATTTCAGGATTTTCGGGCACACCAGTATTATGTGGAGTGTCATCGGTAAAGCGCGCGCCGGAATGGCAACTGCTGCATCCTGCCTTGCCCTTGAACAGCGCAAAACCACGTGTGGCAGCAGGCGACATCTTCCCGCTGTCAAATGGTGAACCACGACTTGTCAATGTTTTCAGATATTCGGGAATAGCCTTGCGTACTGATCCGTTCGATGGTTCGCCATAGCCAGCCGCCTCGAACATTTCCACATAAACCGGATCTTGTTTAACCCGCTCCTGCATCAGTCGCATGTCCATATTCATGGAGTAGGTCTCGGTGATTGATTCCCGCGTCACATCATTGAGATTTGTGCCAATGCGCCCGTCATGAAACCAGGCAGCCTTGTGCGCCGCGTTAATCAATGTCGGCGCGTTGCGGAAGCCATCTGACCCCGGATAAGCTTTTGCCAATGGCAACCCGTCAGCAAAACCTTTTTCAGGATTGTGGCAGGTGGCGCAGCTAATCGCGGCATCTCCTGAAAGACGCGCATCGAAGAACAACCGTTTACCCAGAGCCGCCTTGGCCGCATTCACCTCGATTTTTGGAACGGGTCCAAATTCCTGCGCCAGACCTTGTGTGGCAAGCATACTCGCAAGCACGACAGTGGCGCTCCAGCAACTAATTCGCGAATTTTTTTTCTTCATTGCAATTATCCCATTCTAGAATGCTTGAACCAGGAGATCTTTCGCATTGATCTTCCCGTAACAACCATTCGTTTCAATCTCAATTCTCCCGGTCAACAACTTCACCACTCATGGAAAATGGAACACCGCTGATCCGCCCGAGAAACTCCTTCATTACGGAAAGACTTTGGAAGTAGCACTCCTCATCGCCCTGGACATGGCGCAGATGGCCCCGCCAAACCGCATTGTCATCCGGACTCTCCAGCCAGAACCGTGCCACAAATGATCTATTGTCTTGTGTATCACTCATTCCCTGATTTGCCATGGCACCCATGTTTTCCAACCAAAAACAGTATGTTATTACATGAAATCATTTTGCGGTAACATTTTGGTAACACTTGCCATCAGGGATATCGCTACCTGGAATGCATGCGGTGCCATGACAAATCATGGAATGAACATCACCCTGCGGGATTGCCGTTCATATAGCGGAGAAAAAGCCCAAAACCAAAGAACTCCAGAGACACATACCCAAAAGCCTGCAGGGATAACAGTTTTGATAATTGACCGGGCTTGTGAGCAATTGCTATGGTCCGGCTTTTTCTAGAGCACATCCGATGAAATATGAATCGTTTGACCGAATCGAAAAGCATCGGTTTCCAACGATTTTCAGACATACTTTGCCTCTGGTAATTCACATGTAATTTCCTTTATGCCGAGTCGCTGCACCATTCCCGCAACTGATAGCTAAAAACCTTGTGAAGACATCCCGCAACATTGCTTATACTTCCGCCCACTTCGGCAGGGACATTGATCATTGCGGCCTATTTTCCCTTCCGCTTTTGCCTTATCGACAGCGCGATGGCGCAATTGCGTCATGATTTCTCCAGTAGGGCGGTGCATCTGCAATCCTTGTTTCAGTATTTGTAGCACCCCATTGGCATGAGAAAAAAACATCTTGTAACCAGGGCAAAGATAATTGGCGGGCAGATCATCATCTGAATTCACTACCAACCGGTGTTTTGGGCAACCACCATTGCAGGCGAAACGAAAGTCGCATTCCCGGCAGCCAGTTGAAAGGCTGTTACGTTTGTTCTGACCGAAATCAATTTGATCGGCATTTCCGGCAAACCTGTCGATATCGGAATCGAGGATGTTTCCCAGTTTGTACTGCGGATAGACATAGTGATCGCAGGAATAGACGTCGCCATTATAGTCGAGCGCCAGTCCAAGCCCGCAAGTTTCGGAAAAAAGGCATAAGTTGGCTGGTTGACCAATCCAGGCACCCAGATGTTCTTCAAATCCCTGAACAAATACCGAGCCAATATCGTGGCAGCTCCATTCATCAAAAACTTCGCAAAGGAAGCGACCATAATCGTGCGGATCCACACTCCAACTGGTCATCTGATCACCGGGGACCGGTTTATCAAGTTGAGGAACTCTGGCAATGGCGTTCTCATCCTTCTGGCGCTCGACCACCGGAATAAACTGAATATGCTCAATGCCCAGGCTCTTGAGATGGCGGTAGACACCGGCGGGATCGCCCACATTCCCGTTGCTAAGCACTGTCAGTGCATTTACACGTACACCGGATGACAGCAGGTGCTGCAAACCAGTGACCACCCGATAATAGGTCGGATGGCCACCCCGGTCCCGACGATACCGGTCGTGCAGATGCGGTGGTCCATCAATGCTGATGCCGACGAGGAAATCGTGTTCGACCAGGAACCGGGCCCAGTCGGCATCAATCGTATAGCCGTTGGTTTGAAATGCATTGCAGATGGTTTTTCCAGGTGGGCATAGTTTTTGCTGCAGTGCGACAATACGGCGAAATGCCGGCAATCCCAAAAGGGATGGTTCTCCTCCCTGCCAGCTAAACCATATTTCCTGTGCCGGAGATCCCGAATACTGGGAAATATTGGATCGAATATAGCGTTCCAGCACATTATCGGGCATGCGCGCTGATCGCGCACTCCCATAGACATCCATACGATCGACGTAATAACAATACTCACAGTCCAGATTGCAAACGGCGCCTCTTGGCTTTGCCATAATTTGTGGAATCTGGTTCACGAAAACGCCTTTGTAACGCTCGGAGCAACTGCGAGCCGATCAACCTTTTCATGGTTACGCAGGTTTTCTCCACCATTGTCAATATTTGACGTGAAATCGAACTGTTTGCCAGTCCCGAATATACCCCTTCAGGAAATTGCTTCAGGTACAATTTCAAAATGGCCAGGTCCTTGCTGTCCTTGATAGAATTCCAATAGATGATTTCAGCTGAGCGATCTTCCACATTGGCGGAAGTAGTTTCAGCTATCTTGCGTTTGACCTGCTCCTGAAGCAGGACAACCCGGTACTTTGCCAGGTCGGCATATTCACCCTACAAAGCGGTCTCTGCGAGACCTTGTTACCTCGAATAGTTGCGAGCATTTGGTAAACAGGAAAAAGCAGGGTTCGCGGCGTGAAAAGCAAATCCATTTACGATTGACGAAATGAACCTGACGTCACATGCGCTTGACCCTTTAGTGGATTCAGACAGCGTTTCGAATGACAAAATCTCAACGCCGTTTTTTTTATCTATGCGGAACACCTTCATAATGATCATGCAATCAGGAGCGAAAAGCGACCGGTGCCTGTGCGCCGCGCCGCGGAGGCCGGGCGTAAGCCCGAATAGCCGTGAGCGAAAAAAATCAAAACTGAATCAAGATAATAGTGTTCTACTATATGTGGGCAAAGTCTAACAATCTTGGGTTACCGGTTTAATCTTTTCATTCGAAAAATTGCACATTCCGGCACTATAGATACTACCGGAAAAATTGTGCAATTGGCGGAGAGACAGGGATTCGAACCCTGGGAACTCGTGAAAGCTCAACGGTTTTCGAGACCGCCCCATTCGACCACTCTGGCACCTCTCCATTGAATTTGTGTAACCAATTGCGTCAGTAATCACAATCATCAAATTGTCACCCAAATACGTTATTTGCATCTTGACTCGGCATATTGAATTGGGCTACTTC
>JAAEMP010000024.1 GCA_024225445.1 Hyphomicrobiales bacterium
ATACTTATCTATCTCGATGGCCTCGGGATTGAGCGTTAAATAAATTCCGATCTTGCATTCTTGACAAAACCGTGTCGTGTTATTATCTATGTTAATGTAAAACACATTAACATTAACACTGAGGAAAAAATGGAACTAGTGCAGCGCATAGACGAATATGGAAAACCAGCCTGGATCACACTGATGATTCTCGGTTTTATTATTTTCTGGCCGATCGGACTGGCAATCCTTGGATACATGATATGGAGTAATAGAATGGGATGTTCATCTCGCAGGAAATACCGGAATAAAATGTGGGCAGAGCCCAAAGGTGACAAACCGCGGGGTGGATTTTCCCGTGGAATGAAAGCTTGGGCTCGCCATACTCCCGACAGTGGAAATCGGGCTTTTGACGAGTATCGGGCGCAAACAATGCGCCGTCTGGAAGAGGAATTTGATGAATTCCAGGACTTCCTTGGCCAGTTGAGAGCCGCTCGTGACAAAAAGGAATTTGACCGCTTCATGAAATCACGCAACAAAACCGTGGATGCGAAAGCTGACAATGCTGATGCTCCTTCCAAGCCAGAAAAAAAACCGGAAACCAACGGCGATTGGCCTCCTGTGTGAGCAGTCATCCAGATTTCTGAATAATTGAAACAAACCGGGCAGTTTACTGCCCGTTTTGTTGTTTGGCAGGGTTGGTTGAATAATTCCTTTGGTATTACTCTTATTTCCGTCTGCTGTACCCCCGATAGCTTCCGCAAGACCCGGTGTATAAGCTCCTGCGGCTTATGGCAGATAGTGTTCAAAAGTTCATCTTGAAATTATTTTGAAGCGTGATTTTGTTGTATAAGGCAAATGGCGGGAAGGCGTGATATGATGGGCCACCGGAAGAATAATCAGGACCAGCTTTTCTATAGTTTCCGCCTGGAAGACCAGATTCCCAACAATCATTGTGCCCGGAAAGACGATGAAGCGTTTGGTGCTGCAAGTCCGGTTGTCCCGAAATTTATGCCCCCCGAAGACCCGGCGGTCAGTGCCTGTTCCATCTCATTCGTGTACATTTTCCTGTCACGCCATACGAGCCGCTGGAAATTATAGGCAAGATTGCGCGCTGGGTAATCTCAACCAATTAGAGATCCGGTAACTATGTTGCCTGCATTTTTGTATCAATTAACAAATACTAGACTTCAAATTGATATAAATCATCGAGCGAGCCGGGTTCCCGGATGCATGAAGCAGCCTCGCCAGTCATGTTAGACATGTGGTTTACATTTCAACCGGTAAAATATGAGACCTATGCCCGTCCCTGACCAGTGGAGGTGCATTGGTATTATTCGGGGAATCAGCATGAAGGGGCGCGAGTTGCTATGGCGGCGGTTGCGAGAAAAAACTCAACATCAAAAAAGGTGAGTGCGAGCAAGTCTCACTCACGGCCCATTGCCGATTCAGCCACGCTAACTGCACCCGAAACGCTGAGCGGGAAGACTGCACCATTGACAGCGGAAAACTCCAGCGGCGCAATTCAATTGCAATCGCTATTAAGCGAGCAATTCGAAACGAGCCCCGACAGTGCTAAATCATCTGACACCTTGGTGCATAAATCTAAAAAACGAAAACCAGTAACAAACCGGCGGACGAAATCCACCGCCACCAGGACCAACAAAAGCAAAGCGTCGGCAAAACCGATTGCCGCGAAAGCACGTAAAAGTGAACTCGGCAAACAAGCCAATAAACGCCCCGCAACCGGCTCACAAGACGTGTCTTCAGGCACGCAGGCAATTTCCAATCCCGGCATTGCCCTGGTGCAAGCAAAGTCGGTTTCTGGCGCCAACTCGGACACAAAGGTAACGGACAAGGGTTTAGTCGATGAAACGGCGGATCCGCAATCAAATTCCGATGGTATGCACTCGAGTGTTGGTGCAATGATCTCCCTTTTGAAGGGAAGGCGCGCAAGGCAAGTCATCAAATCGTTGATCGGCATTCTACTGATCATCGCTGCAGGGTGGGCGCCAGCCATCAGGTTATTCCAAGTCTCGAGCGTGGAGGCCGTGGTAAACGCAAGGGTAGTGACCCTGCGTACTCCAATTGAAGGCGTGGTTCGGTTTCAACGCGACGTCAACACATTGGACGTGGACATAGCATCAGGGGCGCTCGTTGCTAAAGTCGAGAACCCGCGAATTGATCGAATCCGAATCAACGAACTTACAAAAGATCTGGATATGGCACTAATCGAGCAAGACCGGCTTGTTGTCCTTAGAGAAACACTTTTAGATCGACGCGTCACGCAGACCGAACAAATGGAATCCTATCGCCAAATTCGACTCAAGACACTCAAGACCCACCTTGATGAGGCCTCTGCAAATCATGCCGAATATGCAGCTAAGCTGGCCAATGCGGAAAATCATCGCACCCGAAGTGAAAGGCTTCTTAGCAGGCAAGTGGTGGCAACAGGTCGTTATCAGGATGTTGAAAGCGAGGTTAATATTCTGAAGGCGGGTTTGGAACGTGCTGGAGCTCAGTTGCGACGGACTGAGCTTGAGTACAAAATCTTGGCAAGCGGTGGCTATTTCGGTGATCATTTCAACGATATGCCGAGGTCAGCAATAAAAATCGAAGTCACTGAACAACAAATAGGAAAAGTTGAAGCCGACCTGTCGGCGCAGTTGAAGCAGGTCGTGTCGGCAAGAAAATTATTGGAAGCCGAGAATGATAACTTGAAACGCCAGGAGCATGCTTCCATTGTGTTACCGGTATCGGGGCGAATTTGGGAACCGCTAGTCGCTGATGGTGAGCAAGTTGTCCGGGGCCAACCCCTATTGCGGATGCTCGATTGCGCAAACGCTGTGGTTACAACCGCTGTTAGCGAGAAAGTCTACAATAGTCTGATGGTCGGTGGTACCGCCAGATTCATCCTGAGAGATTCCGGGCGTGAATTCCCAGCCGTGGTGGCACAACTCAGTGGTGTTTCTTCGGCTCCCGCAAATCTGGCGATATTGCCTTCCGCCCTGGAAAAAGAGCCGTATCGAGCAACTGTTCGGGTTCCCGATATTGGCACAAAAGGTGTTTGTCTTCTTGGCAAAACCGGCCGCGTCGTGTTCAGCGGCCAAGAATAGTTCAATTTCGAGTACCCGCTATGAACCCGTTACTACACGCAATTCAACAGGGTATCTGGCCAGCAATTGCGGTGTTTGGCTTTTACTTTTGCCTGCTTTCCTGGTTAAAGCCGGAAAACCGACTTCGCTGGCTGCCAGTCATCACGGTTTTCCTGCTCACGAGTTATTACATATACTGGAGGATCACCGACACCCTGCCTCCTGTGGCCAAACCAATGGACTTCATTTTTGGCCTGTTATTTCTTTCAATCGAACTTTTGGCGGTAACAGGTTCTTTGCTCACGCTAGTCACCCTATCCCGCGTGCGTGACAGGACAAAGGGGGTCAACAAGAAACTGGCCGCTCTCCCCCCCAAGCATTCTGAACCACTTGTCGATGTATTCATCTGCACATACAACGAAGATGAGCAGATACTTGAACGCACGATCGCCGGTGCTCAGGCAATGAACTATTCAAATTTCAGGGTCTGGGTTCTGGATGACGGTCGGCGTGACTGGCTGCGAGAGATGACTGGTATGATGGGTTGCAGTTATTTGACCCGGCCAGACAATGCACATGCAAAAGCGGGCAACATCAACCATGCCTTGCATCATGTAGCGAATTTGGAACGACCACCCGATTTCGTTTCGATACTTGATGCCGATTTTGTGCCAATTTCGGCGTTTCTCCAACGCGCTGTCATGCTATTGGAAGAAGCTGATGTTGGTATCGTTCAGACTCCCCAACATTTCGTTAATCCGGATCCCATTCAAGCTAATCTTGGCGCAGAGAATGTGTGGCCGGATGAACAGAGGTTTTTCTTTGATGTTTTGATGCCCTCCAAAGATGCATGGGGTACGGCATTTTGTTGTGGTACGTCTTCCCTGATACGGTTCAGCGCTTTGCAGGAGGCCGGAGGTTTTCCGACAACCTCAATCACTGAAGATTATTTGCTGACGTTACGGCTAAAGCAATTCGGTTATCGTACGGTGTATCTAAATGAGCGCCTCAGTCTCGGTCTGGCACCTGAGGGTCTGGGCGAATACATAACCCAGCGTAGCCGCTGGTGTTTGGGATTCATTCAAATCCTTCGTAGTAAGGATGGTCCGTTTTACCCAAATCGCCTATCCTTGGTAGATCGGGTCAGCCTGATAGAGAGTTTTCTTTATTGGGCTGGGACCTATTCGTTTCGATTGGCAAGCCTGCTGGTACCTGTTACCTATTTCCTGTTTGAGGTGCGTGTGGTAGATGTGGAACTGGACAGAGGACTGGCCCATTTTTTACCTTATTACGTTGGCCAGGTGGCGGTTATTGGCTGGCTTTCAAAGGGCCGGATAATGCCCATACTGACCGACGTGACGCAGCTTCTTGCGATGCAGGAGATCATCCAGTCTGTATTTGTCGGTCTCATTAAGCCGAAAGGCCACAAATTTCAGGTAACTGCAAAGGGCGGCGATCGCAGCAGTGTCATTGTCCAGTGGCGCAAGATTTTCTTCTTTACGGCATTCCTGCTGGCAACGCTTTTTGGATTGCTGATTTCATTTCATCTCGATCCGCATCGAGCACTGCAAGATTCAAGTATCATCGCGCTGTTCTGGAGTTGGTACAACATCCTTCTTCTTCTGATCGCCATCGTGTGTTGCATTGAAAAACCGCGCCTGCGCAGTACTGAGCGCTTAAGGGCTTCAGGTACTGTCGAGGTTGAGATAGATGGTGTTTCGGTAACTGCCAACATGATAGATATCTCAATAAATGGAATGAGATTGGAGGCGAACCTGAATGTGGTTGCTGGCACGACCGTCCAGTTGAAATTCCAGGATACAATTATGACCGGGACAGTTGCGCGTGCAGGCGATAATGATTTTGCAATTGCATTCGACCACAATTTCGGTACCCGGGTTCAAATGATCAAGGAAGTTTACTCAGGGCGATTTGAATCGTTGTTCATTGGAGTAAAAACCTCGACGCTTGGGCGGCGGATAATTTCCCAACTGCTCGGTTGAGCGTATTTGCTTCATATTGAATGAGATTACGTCGTTCATCGCTGATGTCTTATCATCCGTTCGTTGGCAAGGTTTCGTGCAGCATTTAGCTCGGCGGGTGTTATTTCCTACTCAACAGTAATCATCACCTACTGTCTGTTCAAAACCTTCAGGACTTCTTGAACAGACACTCAGGCAAACTTGTAATTCTGTCTCATAAATGCTGACGGGGAGCAGTTTGTTGCTCGCATCACAACTTGACCCTGCGTCCTTTCCCCAAAAATCGGACTTCATCAGTATAAAGTAATGTGCCAACCACGACACGGTTTCGATGCCACAGTTGGCCTCACCCTCACATCAACTCAATTGACAGGATCCTGACCTGTGTTATCGCGGTTCGGGCACGTTCATCGGCCTCTTTCCACTTGTCAATCAACCAACGTACAATCGGGCGTACCAGGAATAAGCCAAATCCGGGATTCTGGCAGTAGATTTGCAGCATCATTTCCTGGAAGAGCGTGTAGGTTTCACAATCGGTTTTGCATATTGCCATGGCGGACCGGCTGTTATCAGGTGTAAAAATACCTGTCCCGCCGAGTAAATCTTCCCACCCGGGACAATATTGATATATCCCATATCTAACCCTCCAATATACGGGCACAGGAACAGTAAAAATGCTACCGGTTTTCATATGCCAGAATGTTGCGATTAAAATGACGGGTATAGCGGAACACCTATATTATGATCATGCAATCAGGAGCGAAAAGCGACCGGCGCCGGTGCGCCGCCCCTGTGGAGGCCGGGCGTAAGCCCGAATAGCCGCGAGTGAAAAAAAACAAAACTGAATCAAAATGAAGGTGCTCTGCTATACAAGACAGCCTAATTTGCGGTAAACCTGTAATTCGCCGTAACAGGCCTGTCTTTATTGGGTGTTTTCCTTTTGACATCATTGGGTTTCGGGGTAAGCTTTGCTCAGGCTTCGCGAAAAAATGGGTTAATAATGAGCAATTTCAAAATTGTATTTGGTGATAAAAAACCAGTTGTCGGCATGGTCCATCTAGGCGCATTGCCCAATTCCCCGTTGTATGATTCTGAAGGTGGAATAGACGCGATTATTAATTCTGCCCGCGATGATTTGCTTGCACTGCAAAATGCCGGCTTCGACGCGGTTATGTTTGGTAACGAAAATGACCGGCCATACGAATTCAACGTGGATCCGGCGTCAACGGCAACCATGGCGTTTGTAATTGGAAAACTGCGCGATTCCGTCGAAGTGCCATTTGGCGTAAATGTATTGTGGGATCCAATGAGTTCGATAGCACTGGCATCTGCGACGGGTGCCCAGTTTGTGCGGGAGATTTTCACCGGCACCTATGCCTCCGACATGGGGCCGTGGAATCCGGATGCAGGGGCTGCTATGCGCTATCGCAATCATCTGGGTCGAAAAGATCTCGCCATGCTGTATAATGTTTCGGCTGAATTTGCCGACAGCCTTGACCGTCGCTCAGTGGCTGATCGGGCACGAAGTGCAATATTTTCCAGCATACCCGATGCGATTTTGGTTTCCGGCCAGATAACCGGGGAAGCCGCCGAACTCTGCGAACTTGAAGCGGTAAAAATGGTGGCAGGCACCACCCCCGTGCTTGCCAATACCGGCGTTAAACATGCAACTGTCACCGATGTGTTATCGGTTGCCGATGGCTGCATCGTTGGTTCATCCCTTAAAACAGACGGCGATACCTGGAAACCGGTAGATGCAGAGCGGGCCGCTGATTTCATGGACAAAGCTCGTCGCGCCCGTGGTGATGCGTGATGTTGGAAAGACTTCGAAGCGATCTTCATGAACTGATGCTGATTCCTGGATTGAGCGGACATGAAGAAAGAGTTCGCCGCGCTATCAAGGCAAAGCTTGATATCGAAGGAATAACCAGCACCACGGATAAACTGGGTAATCTGATTACCAGTTTTAAGGGTGATCAAAATGCACCCGACATCATGCTTTTTACCCATATGGACCAGCTAGGCTTCATTGTTCGAAAGATAGATACCAATGGTTTTATCCGGGTGGAGAGATTGGGTGGCGTCCCGGAACGTGCTCTTGCCTCGCAGGCGGTCCTGTTATGTGTTGGTGATAAGCGTGATGTTACCGGGGTAATTGCCAACAAGAACCATCATGCCACAACACCGGAAGAAAAATATACGGTATTACGCACATCAGAATTGATGATTGATACCGGTCATGGTTCGGCAGACGCGGTTCGCGCGGCTGGAATTGACATTGGCACACCGGTTGTCTATTTGCCCAAATCCTTGTCGCTTGACGGTGAAAGGGTGGCGGGAACAAGCATTGATGATCGCGCCGGCTGTGCCGTGTTGCTTGAAATAGCCCGCACACTTGCCAGGCGTCGCGGCGGGCCGACCGTTAATATGGTTTTTTCTGTCCAGGAAGAATTCAATCTTCGCGGCGCGGTTGTAGCAGCACAAAATCTTGAACCCGATATTGCCATCCAGATCGACCTGATGCTCGCCACCGACACCCCTGACATGCAGGATCGTGGTGAAATGGCATTGGGCAGTGGCCCGGGGATCAGTCTTTATTCCTTTCACGGACGCGGAACGCTGAACGGTGTTATCCCGCATCCACGATTGGTCAAGCTATTTGAAGATGCGGCTGATGGCGCACTAATACCCCTGCAACGCAGTGCCCAGGTTGGTGTTTTGACTGATCTGTCATATGTCCAACTGGTGGGAGAGGGGGTAGCCTCAATTGATATCGGGTTTCCGATGCGCAATTCCCACTCCAGTCTTGAAGTATGTGACCTTAATGATCTTCAGGCGCTGACAGAACTTACCCTCACAGCGCTCGATCAGATTGGTCCTGATTTCAATCTGTCACGGGATTTAGATTGATCATGGGTTATACACTGGGAATTGATATTGGAACATTTGAATCAAAGGGTGTTCTTGCAGATGCGGATGGCCGGATCATTGCCAGTGCGTCACAGCCACATACCATGATTGTGCCCCAGCCGGGCTGGGCAGAACATCGCGCGAATGAGGACTGGTGGGGTGATTTTGTCAAAATCTCTCAGGCTCTGCTGGCCCAGTCACGCATTGACCCGGTTGAAATCAGGTGCATTGCCTGTAGCGCTATCGGACCATGTATGCTGCCGGTGGATAAAAACGGTAATCCTTTATCCAATGGTGTGCTTTATGGCGTAGACACACGCGCGGCGCTGGAAATTGAACAATTGAACCAATCCATTGGCGACGACATTATTCTTGATCGCTGTGGAAATGCGCTGACATCCCAATCGGTCGGTCCCAAGATACTCTGGCTGAAACGTAACCGGCCGGAACTATTTGCCAACACTGCAAAGATACTCACCTCAACCTCATATCTGGTTTTCAAGCTGACTGGCGAATATGTCATTGATCACTACACGGCGGCCAATTTCAGTCCGCTTTACGATGTCGACCGGCTTGATTGGTGCGATGACCTGGCCGGAGATATTCTGCCCCCTGATGCCTTGCCGAAACTGTTATGGTCCAGCGACATTGCCGGTCAAATCAGTGAAAAGGCGGCATCCGAGACAGGTTTGGCCACAGGCACGCCGGTAACCACCGGAACAATCGATGCGGCAGCCGAGGCAATCAGCGTTGGCGTGCGTCAAAGCGGCGACATGATGATGATGTATGGTTCAACCATATTCATCATCTTGCTGAGCGAGAGCCGCATTCGTGATGGCCGACTATGGTATGCCCCGTGGCTTTTCGAGGGAGCCCATGCATCGATGGCAGGTCTGGCAACAAGCGGTACGCTGACCCACTGGTTTCGTGACCAGTTTGCCCGTGAGTTGCCGGTTGAAGATGCCTTTGCGAGGCTTGCAGGCGAGGCGGAAAAATCTCCTCCCGGTTCGAACGGTTTGTTGCTGTTGCCATATTTTTCAGGAGAAAGAACACCCATTCACAATCCCCGGGCAAGTGGCAGTTTTTTCGGACTAAACCTTACCCATACCCGGGGCGACATGTATCGCGCGTTACTGGAAGGCATTGCATTTGGCACCAATCATGTGGTGAGAACCTATCAGGAACTTGGTCATAAACCTGTTCAATTGCTTGGCGTAGGCGGTGGAACCAAAAACAAAATCTGGTTACAGGCTACATCGGATATTTGCGGTCTGGACCAGAAAATCTGTAAAAATACTACAGGTGCTGCTTACGGTGATGCATTTCTGGCGGCAATGGCGATTGGTGCAGCCAACGCCGAAGATATTGCCAGCTGGAACCCGGTTCAAACCATGGTAATAGCCCGACCCACTGCGGTATATGAAAAGCAATACCAACTTTTCCGTAATCTTTATGAGCAAACCATACATATCATGGCTGAACTTGGCCGGAAACAGAGCGTGGATTTATGATAACCCAACTTGATCATGGTGGGGAAGTTTGCCACCAGCCTTTTATCCTGACAGGCAATGCACTGGCATTGACTGATCAAGTTGAAAAAAGTTCAGTATGATTGAGTTCTCGGTCGAGTAGCGGGCTTGAGCAGATGGAACCGTACGATTGCTTCTCCGGGGAATACTGACGCTGGCAGACATTACCCGGAAATCCGGTTTCAGCAGATCATTCCTTATCCCTCAATTCTAAAGAATATCGGCAGTCATCATCAACCACCCCAGGGAGAACGGCATATTCTTCTGGGACCGCCGCCAAAGGGCTGAAAAGTGTTCGAGGGTTGATGGTAGGAGCGATATGTGTTGTAGCACCATCTGTAATGCGCCGCAGGATAGCCCACAGGAGCCCGATAAACTGGGGGTGGTACGTATACCGGGGGCTGTACAGGCGCGTAGATTATACCACCGCGATAATGATTATGATTTCCAACGTGACGGTGACAATGTCTATATCCGCCATGACTGTGACAACGGCGAATATTGCCGGCAATCATACCACCAACAATACCCCCTAATATAGCTGCTCCAAGAGGGAATTTTTTTGCATGCACGGGTGTTGCGGTTAGTGTTGCACCAACAAATGCGACAGAAACAATTGCAGCAGTGGAAAACTTCAGAAAATTGGATGTCATTTGTATCTCCTGTTCAGCGAAGCACCGAGCCCGGTCTGTTTTCACCGGTATCTGCTTGCATGATCAGTCCGCTTTTTCAATTGGGATCACAAATTACATATTATTGACAAGTCATGCCTTGTAATTGATTTATATCAATAATTTGCTGTTCATTTGGCGACCATTTTCGGCATCATAATTTTTCAAGTATTTGCAATGAAAGGATGAATATCCATTCACGGCATGCCTTGAGCCATCACGCATGATGCTATGCAAAAGTGGAAGTTTGTGAAATGGGACAACCGGATAACGCTGCTACTTCACTGCACCCGAAGCCATGCCTTTGATGATGTAACGTTCAAGCACAATTCCGATTATCAATAGCGGAAAGATTGCGGCTCCCGAAAGTGCCGCCATCGACCACCAGTTAATCCCCTGGGAGCCGGTCTGGCTTGCCACCATCACCGGAAGGGTTTTCGCATCGGTGCTGGTTAAAAGGGCTGCGAAAAAATACTCGTTCCAGGTCAAAACCAGTGACAGGATAAAAGCCGCAACCATCCCGGGAAGTGCTACCGGCAGAACAATTGTGAAGAACGATTTCCAGATTGACAAGCCGTCCACCAGTGCCGCCTCTTCCAGTTCAACAGGAATTGAAGCGAACTGGTCACGCATAATCCAGATGACAATCGGCAAAACCGTCAGGGCATAGAGCATGATTAGTCCGATGCGGGTGTCCAATAGCGCCAGTTCCTTGTAGAGGACCAGGAATGGCAGGGCCAGTACCACTGGTGGGAGGATCAACTGACTGAGAAAGAAAAATGAAATGTCCGGGTTACGCATAAAACCGAATTTATACCTGAAACGGCTAAGCCCGTAGGCGGCAAGAGAACCAAGTATCAGGGCGATGGTGGAAGATCCCACGGCAGCGTAGGCTGAATTGATGATACGTTTGAGAAATTCAGCCCTCACCGTCGACTCAGTCCAGATTGTATCAGGCGACAGGCCAATGGATTTCCACCCTTTCCATTTGGGTAAGTAATCAACCCATGGCACCATATTGCCTTTCATCACGTCGGGAGCCAGTTTGAAGGATGTTGTGATAGTCCAGTAGATCGGGAACAGGCAGATAATAGCCCAGAAAATCAAAATGCCATAAACCGCCATGCGTTTTGTCAGCAGTTTTGCCCGGAACGAGAGGTCGACATCTGTGTCGTAAAAAATTTGTTTATCCGACATTTTAATACCTCGGGTTCATCCAGCGATCCACCAGCTTCATGAAGATCGTTATCGCAACTACTATCAATACCAGATAAACCATTGCCAATAGGGTGCCATAGCCAACGTTTGATCGGTCCCGGTATTCACGGAAAATAAAGCTGGTTACTGAATCTGTAGCCCCGCCCGGTCCCCCTGACGTCACATTGATGATGATATCGGCAATTTTCAGTTTGAATATAATGCGGATGAGGATTGCGGTGATTGATATCGGCAGCATTAGCGGGAAAGTAACGTGCCAGAATGATTGCCAGGCCGAAGCCCCATCAATCTTTACCGCTTCCTGAACCTCCTTGGGAATCGCCTGAAGTCCAGCCAGAATCATGATCATCATGAACGGAATAAAGGTCCAGGCATCCATCATCATCATGGTAGCGCGGGCAATCTCCGGAGAACCAAAAAATGAAGGTTGTTCCCATCCGACCCACCGTGCCAGCCGAGCAAGCGGGCCAAAGCGGACTTCCATCATCGATTTTCCAACCATCCAGCTGACGGCAACCGGTGACAGCATCAATGGCAAAAGAAAGGTAACGCGAAAGAATTTTTGCGCGCGAATTTCCGAGTTCAAAAGCAGTGCGAGTCCAAATGCAATGGCGTATTCGATCACAATAGCCAATGTATAATAAATCATGTTTTTCAGGGCGTTCCAGTAAAACGGATCAGCCCACATCTGCCTGAAATTATCAAAGCCATTGAATTTTCGGCCGTCTATAGAAGCAAGATTCCAGTCTGAGAATGAAATTGACAGGCCAAAAAGTAATGGGAAAACCACCATCGATACGACAAACAGCACTGCTGGCAGTACGAACAACACCCGCTTTCCCTGTTCTCCGCGCACGATGACCTGGGCTGCGCAAAGGCAGATTGCCCAGAAAATATAGGCATAAAGCACCGGGCGCCAATTCTCGAATCCAAATGAAATGAGCTTATATTCAAACAGCAATTGTGTTGTCGCGGTCAGGAACAAAATTCCGACCGAAGCCCTTACAAGCATTCGTCCAAACGCAGCGCGTCTGGGAGAAATATTGTCCGAGGTTACAACATACAGGAGATCGGTTTCGGTAGACAAAATTTATACCGGTTTCGTTATTTGGTATCTGTACTCTTGAACAGATTTTACGGGACCGGCAACTGATCGCCGGTCCCGATTTCGATTAAAGACCCAGAGAGGATCTGTAAAGCTTGATCTGGCTTTCACGACCAATCTGGTCGGTGATTTTTTCCCAGGCTGCTGCGATCGCATCAGCCCCTTCCTGGGCAGAGCCATATTGACCGGCATAAATCTTTGCCAGTTCATCTTCAGCCACGGAATAATACTGGAAAATGCCTGGAATGCGGGGTTCAATTGCTGCATTGGGGTGGTTATAACTATCCCCTTCACTGGCCAGATAATCATTGATATAGGCCTCATCATAACCTGCTTCGATCCATTCAGATGAATCAAAGTGTGATTTGCGGTACGGCTGGAAGCCTGAAGGATAAGCGGAGGCCCAAAGAGAAATATCCTTACCACCCAGATGAGCGGCGGCAGACCAGGCAGCTTTACGCTTCTTGGAATCAGAATCAACTGTCGCCATAACGTAAACACCCCAGCCGATATAGGCCATATTTGGTGCATAGTTCGGGCCGGAAGCAAGTGTGTCCCATTTACCGGCTTTATGGTTCCAGACATCGTCTGAACCAGGCAGAATTGAAAAACCGGTGACATCGCCAACAACTGATGTGTCAGAGGTCTTGGCGTTTGAACCGATGTCACCCCACCAGCTGAGCATGGAACCGGTACCTGCCAGGAACTGTGAGAACCCGGTTGTGCCGGGATCAGCATTGATCTGGTCTGCAGGTTGCGCATCCATCACATCAAGCACATCCTGAATGGCGCGTACCCAGGCGGCATTATTAACGCGCGGTGTCATGTCTTCAGCGTTAAACAGCCATGCAGGATCGTCCGGATGTTTGGCATAGGCTGTCGCGCGTGAACCCAGGAAGTAGAAGCCAAATCCGCCCCAGCCTTTTAACGGGTCAAGGTATCCATTGGCATCCAGACCGGTTAGCGGGTCTTTTTTGCCTTTCAGGAATTTGGTCACTTCCTGCACTTTCTGCCAGGTATTGGGAACTTCCCATGCACCCGAATGCCCTTCAGCAGCCCATGCTGCGGCAAAGTCCTTATTATCAAAATAGTCCGTGCGATAATTGAAGTTATGGCAGTCACCGTCGATGGATATTCTGTAAGTCTTTCCACCCCAGGTTCCAACAGGAGCTTTCAGGTAACCAACATAATCATCCATGTCGATCACGGTTTTTACCCAGTCTGGCATTTCTGACGCCAGACCCCGCCCGGTGACATCACCTTCAAAAGGAGCACCCATTTCAATGATGTCGAAATCAACCGTTTTGGTGGCAATTGACTGTTGCAGCCTGGCATTGTAGTCCGCCTGTGCCAGGTCAATCCATTCGATTGTTGCTCCGGTATATTTTTCCCAGGGTTTAAGGAATCCTCTGAACAACAGATTGTGAAGATTCTGGTTGTTAAGGCCCATGAACCTCAGTTTGACACCTTTGAATTCTCCCTCTTTGATAACTTCTTTTGTCGGCCCCAATGTCATTTCCCCGACTTTTTGCCAGTCAGCATCAGTTGGGGAACCTGTACCAACACCTGGTACTTTCAGCAGAGCAGCTCGCAGGCTTGATGATGCCCAGGCGGGACGCATGTTCATTCCGGTGCCAATGCTGCTGACTGCTGCAACTGCACCGGCGCCTGCTGCGCCTTTCAGCAATTTTCGCCGGCTAAATTGCTGTTTCATAATATGGTTATAAAGTTCAACTTTCATTGCAAATTCTCCCTTTCAAAATTATCCTTTTTGACCTGAATTCCAGTCATTGTGACCTACCCGGACCCGGGATGGTCAAATATCCACATCCGGACTATCGGGTTATCTCGTAGAGTTACGAGAATAATGCCAGACCGATAAATGGATAGTTTCAGTGTTGCATCGCCTTGTCAAGCGTCTAACATGTTAGTATGTAATTGATGGACACGCCATGCACCTTCGGTTTATCGTTGCGTGAAACAGATTTTGAACGGGGAATAAATGACCGAGGTCACAATACGCGACATCTATAAAAAATACGGCCTGGTTGAAGTGATTCATGGGGTGGATATTGATATTGCGGATGGAGAATTTGTTGTTCTGGTTGGTCCGTCCGGTTGCGGCAAATCGACATTATTACGCATGATTGCCGGCCTGGAGGATATTACGGCCGGCGTAATTCAAATTGGTGACAAGGTGGTTAATAATCTCCCGCCTGCCCAGCGTGATATAGCAATGGTGTTCCAGAATTATGCTCTTTATCCGCATAAAACAGTTGCGGCAAATATGGCGTTCTCGCTTCATATGCGTAAAATGGACAAGCAGGAAATCAAAAATCGCGTTGATCGGGCGGCTGAAATTCTGGGGCTGGAACCTTACCTGGGACGATATCCAAGAGCTTTGTCTGGTGGACAACGACAGCGCGTTGCCATGGGTCGTGCGATTGTGAGAGACCCGCAATTATTTCTGTTTGATGAACCATTATCCAATCTGGATGCAAAACTGCGGGTGCAGATGCGCAGTGAAATTCGCGAGCTACACCAAAGATTGAGCACGACCACTGTATATGTCACCCATGATCAGATTGAAGCCATGACCATGGCAGACAAGATCGTCGTAATGCAGGATGGAAATATTGAACAGATAGGTTCTCCGCTGGATTTGTATGATTATCCAAACAACACTTTTGTAGCAAGTTTCATAGGTTCACCTTCGATGAATATGATTGATGGTGTGGTTCGGACTGGAAATGGTATCGAAGTTGAAATAGGTGACACCCGGCTACCTGTCGGCGATATCAAGGAAGTGAAAGACGGGCAGAGAGTAATTTACGGCGTTCGCCCGGAGCATCTTCAGATTTCTGACACCGGCTTAAAGGCAAAAGTTTCACTTGTTGAGCCAACCGGATCAGAAACCCATATTATTTCCCGGCTGGAAAACACTGAACTGGTTGTCGTGTCCAGGCAACGCCATGCATTCCAATCGGGGGAGGAAGTTTATCTAAATCCAATGGCTGAATTCGTACATGTTTTTAATGCAGAGTCAGGCGACAGGTTGTCTTAAAACTACCGGTTATCTGGCAGTGAAAAATGCGATACAGAACTTAAAATGACGGCAAACAATTGAATTTCACATGATTTGCCGCTGACGGGAGAACTGAAAATGTTGATTGGAATTGATCCACGATTGAATGCAGATGTTTTATATACGCTTCGTTCCATGGGGCACGGTGACATGCTGATTATTGCCGATACCAATTTTCCTTCACATTCGGTGGCCTCCCAGACGGAAATCGGTGAAGTACTGCGGATGGATAATTTAACCGGTGCCGAGGCGATTGAGGCGGTTTTGTCGGTGATGCCGCTTGATACATTTGTTGAAGATTTTGCCGGCCGGATGGAAATCGTTGATGCACCAGATGAGGTTCCAGCTGTCCAGGCAGAAGTTCAAGTGGTAATCGATGCGGCAGAAGGTAAACCGCGCGCCATGATAGGCATAGAAAGATTTCAATTCTACGATCTTGCAAAACAGGCATTTGCCGTCATTCAGACAGGAGAGCGAAGATTTTATGGCTGTTTCATGTTGCGTAAAGGCGTAGTGCCACCAGACGCCTGAGCAAGTGCCGGGGCGGCTTTTGGCGAAGGCGTTGATGCGTATTCGCCATTTGAGAAAAAACTGAACCAGCCTGACGATTGAGAGTTATCTTATCAGTACAGGCATTGAAATATTGAGAAAAATCATGACGCTGAAAACACGCCACTGGGACCGTATAGCAAATGGCGGCCTGTCTTTTACCGAGCTGGGTTTTGGCACTGCACCGCTGGGCAACCTTTATCGGGCGATCAGCGATGAAGAGGCTGACCGCATACTGGCGCTAGCCTGGGACAATGGCGTTCGTTATTATGATACCGCACCGCTTTACGGTTTTGGTCTGGCAGAGACCCGGCTCAACCGGTTTTTGCGTAACAAGCCTCGTGATGAATATGTCTTGTCGACGAAAGTGGGTCGCCTGTTGAAGGCGTCTTCTCCTGAAAGCCGGGACGGTATTGGCAAATGGTTTGATGTTCCTGCCCGCAAGGAAATTTATGATTATGGCTATGATGGCGTATTGCGTTCGGTTGAGTTTTCACTGGAACGTCTGGGCGTTGATCGTATTGATATTCTGTATGCGCATGATATCGACCTAGCAAATCAAGGCTCCCAGCAAGTTCTTGATGGAAAATATGATGAATTGATGAGCGGAGGTTATCGTGCTTTGAGCGAACTGCGTGATCAGGGAGTCATTACCGCGTTTGGAGCCGGAGTGAATGAATGGCAGCCATGTCAGGTGCTTGCTGAACGAGGCGATTTTGATCTGTTTTTGCTGGCTGGTCGTTATACCCTGCTGGAACAGGAAGCATTGGAATCCTTTCTGCCTTTGTGTGAAACGCGAAATATTGGGATCATCATTGGTGGTCCCTATAATTCCGGCATTCTTGCCACCGGACCAAAGCCCGGTGCGTATTTTGACTATGAAATCGCACCACAGCACATCCTGGATAAAGTTTCGAAAATCCAGGATATCTGCCAGGCACACGGTGTGAAGATGCCAGATGCGGCATTCCAGTTTCCGCTCGGCCACCCCTGTGTACTATCGGTTATTCCAGGAGGTCAGGGAGTAGATGAAATGGCGGCAAATATTGCCGCAGCCAATGTCGATATTCCATCGGCTCTTTGGCAGGAATTGAAAGCCAATGGCCTTATGCGCACAGATGCCCCATGAAAGGGTTTAGTATGACCGGAATTGATGCCCACCAACATTACTGGCAGCCAAAGCGCGGTGACTATGACTGGATGCCTATGGACAACGCCATTTTGGCTCGCTCATATTCCCCTTCTGATCTCGCCGGATATCTGGCTTCCAACAATATATCAAAAACCATACTGGTTCAGGCTGCGGCAAGCGTGGTTGAAACTGAATATATGTTGGGGATTGCCGATGCCACCGATAGTGTAGCGGGAGTGGTTGGCTGGATAGATTTTGAGAACAGGGATGATCTTCATCATATCAGACGCCTGTCATCCCACCCGAAATTTTTGGGCGTGCGACCGATGATACAGGACATTCCGGATGTCAACTGGATGCTGCGGGATGATGTGCAATGGGGATTTCAGGCGATTTGTGAACTTGATCTCACCCTGGACGCACTGGGTTTTCCAATACATCTGGACAATTTTCTGACCCTCCTTAATCGTTATGAAAATATGCGGGTTGTCATAGATCATTGCATGAAACCGCAAATACGCGATCACGGAGATGGGCCACACATTTTTAGACAATGGGCCGACGGCATGTCACGTCTTGCCGACGAGACCGCAGCATATTGCAAATTGTCAGGCATCGTGACTGAGGCGAATGAGGATTGGACGATTGATGATCTTCGTCCCTATGCCGGGCATGCCCTGAATAGTTTCGGTGCGGACCGTGTCATGTGGGGTTCAGACTGGCCGGTATGCCAGTTGCGGGCAAGCTATGACGAATGGCTGGATGCCGCGCAAAAGCTGACTGCAGATTTGAACACCAAAGAAAATGCGATGATTTTTGGAGGTACGGCAGCAAAATTCTACCGGCTGAATGACTAGTATTAGTTCCCGGATTCCAGTGTGAACAACTCTGGGCGCTCGGTTTCCAGGGGTTCCAGATGTTTTATCAGCTGGCGTAGATGATCCAGCATGGCCTTGCGTGCTTTTTCTGGATTCCGGGCGGCAATTGCATCAACTATATTTTGATGCTCATTCACCGTTTCCTGAATTCTGCCGGAAGAAGGCAGGATAAGCTGCCGTGCGCGATTTACCTGTACCCAGGAAGATTCAGCAAACTGTCCAAGGCGTTTAAATCCGGTAAAGGACTGGATCAGACCATGTAATTCCGTGTCCATCTGGTAGAAACCGGCATAATCGCCATCGTCAACCAGCGCTTGTTGAACGCGAAGATTGCGGCGAAGCAGCACCAGCTGTTCGTCGGTAATGGTAGTGGCAACCAGTTCGACCGCAGCAAGTTCCAGTGCCTCACGCAAGAAAGCTCCCTCGCGTATTTCGTCCATGGAAAACCGGGAGACAAAAGTACCCGCCTGCGGTATTACATCAACCAGACCTTCGGTTGCCAGTTTGGTTATTGCCTCGGAAACCGGAGAACGCGAAACCCGCAGTTTTTCGCAGATTTCCCCTTTCCGTATGATTTCGCCGGGACGGTAGGTGAGGGACAAGATCGCATTTTTCAAAACCAGATATACTTTGGTGGACAATGGACCGTTGAATTCATCAAGGGACATCAATTGTCGGTCCCCTGCATTTCTCTCTTGCAATTTTGTGTTCTTGCCAGCTATCATATTAACATGTTAGATCGAAATGTGGATAAATCAAGCCAAATGATTCAATGTGTGCCTGACAGGCTCTAACATTAGTAACGGGGAGTTTTCAATGAATAAGACTGACCACAAGGTCATTCGGTTGCATGAATTGGACAATGTTGTTGTGGCATTGCGGGATTTGGCCAACGGGGAGGCAATCCCAGAATCCTCGATCAAGCTGAATAATATTGTCAAACGCGGGCACAAAATTGCAACAGGAAATATTCACGAGGGCGAGAATATCATCCGTTATGGTCAGATTATCGGCGTTGCATCGTCATCGATCAAGGCTGGCGACCATGTACATTGCCACAATCTGGTAATGGGTGAACACAATCAGGATTATCAGTTCAGCTCCGATATCAGGCCGTTACCAGTCACCGGTGAACAACGCCAGTTCATGGGGTATCACCGTGCGGATGGTCGGGTGGGAACCCGCAACTATCTGGGAATTTTAACCTCTGTGAATTGCTCAGGCAGTGTGGCCCGTTTTATCGGCGAGGCTGGGGAGCAGGCACCCTGGTTGAAAGACATGAAAAATGTCGATGGCATCGTTCCAATTGTGCATGCATCCGGCTGCGGAATGTCGGGCAATCATGAAGGCTATGATACGCTTTTTCGAACCTTGACCGGATATGCGCAGCACCCGAATTTTGCCGGAATTCTTCTGGTCGGTCTCGGCTGCGAGGTGATGCAGATCCCGGATCTGATCGGGCCAGGCGGATTGGGGGATGAAAATGCATTTCGCTATATGACCATCCAGCAGACTGGCGGTACCCGCAAGGCTATCAAAGCAGGATTGCAGCATTTGCAGGAAATGGCAGAGATTGCAAATCGGGCAGTCAGGGCACCGGCATCTGTGGCGCATTTGACTGTCGGCCTGCAATGCGGCGGATCAGACGGTTATTCGGGCATCACCGCCAATCCTGCACTCGGCCAGGCTTCCGATTTACTGGTAGCCCAAGGTGGTACAACAGTTTTGTCGGAAACATCAGAAATTTACGGGGCAGAACATCTGCTCACACGCAGGGCGGCAACACCCCAAGTTGGCAGAAAACTGATTGAGCGCATCCGGTGGTGGGAAGATTATACGGCGCGCAATGATGGTGAAATGAACAATAACCCTTCGCCCGGAAATAAACGTGGTGGCTTGACAACAATATTGGAAAAATCTCTTGGTGCGGTAGCCAAGGGCGGAGCGTCACCCCTGAATGAGGTTTACAGATTTGCCGAACCGATCACCCGGAAAGGGTTTGTGTTCATGGATAGCCCTGGCTATGACCCGTGCTCAGTCACCGGGCAGATTGCATCGGGAGCAAATTTGATTGCGTTTACAACAGGCCGCGGTTCGGTTTCCGGATTCAAGCCAACACCGTGTATAAAACTGGCTACCAATACCGATATGTACAAGCGCATGAGCGAGGATATGGATATCAATTGCGGTGACATCATCAGTTCAGGGGTGAGCCTTGATGAAAAGGCCGGGGAAATATTTGAACTGTTTATCCGTGTGGCATCCGGCGAACAGACCAAAAGCGAAGTTTTAGGGTTTGGCGGAGCGGAATTTGTTCCCTGGCAAATGGGCGCGGTGATGTGAATATTTGACATGGCAGACGAGAACGCCAGGATTCAGAAGATTTTGGCGATGAAAAATCTAGAGTTGGAGAATCTATTGAGACTTGAATCAAAAACCGCACTGGTCACGGCAGCGGGAGCCGGTATCGGGCAGGCAACCGCTCGCATGTTTGCTGCTGAAGGCGCAAAAGTAGTTGCCACGGATATCAATGAGGCATCATTGGAGATATTGGCAGAAGAGGGCATCACCACATGCGTGCTTGATGTGACAAGTAATGAAGCTGTTGAAAATTTGGCATTAGAACTGGGCGCCCAGGATATATTGTTTAATTGTGCCGGATTTGTTCATCATGGCACAATTCTGGATTGTGACGAGGAGGCTTTTGATTTCAGTTACAACCTAAATGTAAAAGCAGCGTATCGCATGACACGGGCGTTCCTGCCATCCATGCTGGAAGCGGGTGGGGGATCAATTGTCAATATGTCATCTGCCGTATCATCAATAATTGCCGCGCCAAACCGTTTTGTCTATGGCGCCACCAAGGCTGCAGTCATCGGAATGACCAAATCAATTGCGGCAGATTATGTAACCCAGGGAATTCGCTGTAACGCCATTTGTCCCGCGACCGTTGAAAGCCCATCGCTGCAGGAGAGAATACGAGCCATGGGCGATTATGAAACCAGCAGGGCAGCTTTTGTTGCGCGTCAACCCATGGGCCGGATTGGAACCGCTGAAGAAATAGCATCACTCGCCCTTTATCTGGCAAGTGACGAAAGTGGATTTGTCACAGGTCAGGCAATCAGCATCGATGGTGGCTGGGCAAATGTCTGAGGGCAAAATGACTTTTTCACACTGGTGAAGGCAACAGTATTCCGTGTCTGATGAATTTGAGACAATCCAGGGTAATTGCAATTTGCATTTCAGCAGAATCTGTCATTAGATAGTTTTTCCAGCCAGTGGAGAGATGTAAGTGACAGAAGATAAATTTGATGCCGTTTCCGGCATGGATGTTCCCCGATTTGCCGGCATTGCCACTTTTATGCGCTTGCCACATGTGATGCTTGATGAGGCCGAAGGAGTTGATATCGGGTTGATCGGCATTCCCTGGGATGGTGGTACCACAAACCGGCCCGGACCAAGACACGGACCGCGCCAGATGCGCGATCAATCATCAATGATCCGCCGTGTGCACCATTTGACTGGCAAAAGTCCATTCGATCAGGCCCGTATTGCCGACCTGGGTGATTGTCCGGTTAATCCGATAGATGTCATCGATGCGCTGGCTCGCATCGAACAGCATTATCATAAACTTCTGGACAAAAACATCATACCGCTGTCGGCAGGCGGTGATCATCTATGTTCGTTACCGGTACTAAGGGCACTGGCAAAAAAACATGGTCCATTGGGTATGATCCATTTTGACGCGCATAGTGATCTTTGGGACAATTATTTTGGCGGCTTCAAATTTACCCATGGAACTCCATTCGCCAGAGCGATTGAGGAAAAAATCCTTGACCCCGGTCGCGTTGTGCAAATTGGTTTGCGCGGGTCGGTCTATGACATGGAAGACCGGGAATTCGGGGAAAAACAAGGTGTCAGAATGATCAACATCGAGGAGTTTCACCGCCTTGGTATTGAAGAAACAATGGCAATTGCGCGATCAATTGTCGATGATCAGAAAACCTATGTCAGTTTTGACATTGATTGCCTTGATCCTGCCTTTGCGCCGGGAACGGGAACGCCCGAGATTGGCGGATTTACCAATCGTGAGGCGCTCTACATGTTGAGGAAGCTGCATGGTCTGAATATTGTCGGTGCCGATGTGGTTGAAGTATCGCCACCCTTCGATCCTTCCGGATATACCGCACTCAACGCTGTGACCATGATGTTTGAAATCCTGTGCGTGATGGCAGAAAATATTGAAACCGCGCAATCTGGTAAATGATATTCATCATCCATCCGTTTGGTGGCAGTCAAATATTCATTAACAACCGGAATTTGTGAGGGCGATTGACCATGTCGGATAATTTGATGACCATAGGAGACACCCGGCTTGAATTTTGCTGGGTGGGAGTGCCGGAAAGCAGCGAGCCGGTTATTGTGTTCTTGCATGAGGGACTTGGTTGTGTGGCGCTTTGGAGGGAATTTCCGCATCGCTTGTGCCAAAAACTCGGAATGCGTGGCTTTATCTACAGCCGTGCAGGTTATGGAAAATCTGATCCCTGTGATTTGCCCCGCCCGGTTATCTATATGCATGATGAGGGCAAAGATATACTGCCCCGGGTTTTGGATGAGGCAGGCATTCAGCAGGCAATCCTCATAGGCCATAGTGACGGCGGATCTATTGCGCTTATCCATGCAGGCTCTAATTCCTCTTCCAGGATATCCGCAATCATCACCCTGGCAGCCCATGTCTTTAGTGAATCCCGGTGTGTCGGCTCCTTTACGGCAGCGCGAGAAAATTATCAATCTGGTGATTTGAGGGACAAACTAAAAAAGTATCACGGGGTTAACGTCGATACCGCATTTTACGGTTGGTATGATGCCTGGGCCCACCCGGATTTTGAATACTGGAACATAGAGGAATTTCTGCCGGATATTGATATTCCCGCTCTGGTCATTCAGGGAGCAGACGATGCATATGGTACGAAACTACAGGTTGATGCGATAGTTGCCGGCATTGGATCGTCAACTGAAAACCATATCATACCAGATTGCGGACACTCGCCCCATCTTGAGAAACCCGAAGCAACAATGTCTCTGATTTGCGATTTTATCAATCGCTTGTAGAAAACATCAGATAACCTGCAATATGCGAACTGCATGGTATCGGTTATATTTTCACCGGCCTTGACAAATGCTGGAGCTGGGGCACCAAATTGAATACAACTGGAATTTGCTGCGCCGTCTTTGCTGTGAGGAATTGTGTCAGATGAGAATTGATCGAAGAAATGACCTCAATATCAGAATGCTCGAGGTATTTGGCGCCGCAATGCGTTATCTTACTACGGTAGCGGCAGCAGAAGAATTGGGCATCTCCCAGCCTGCGGTGAGCAACGCCATCAAGGGTCTTGAAAAAAAATTGGGATTTACGCTGTTTGATCGCACCAGTCAGGGTCTGGTGCCGACAGAAGAAGCGCGTCTGGTTTATGATGAATGTAAACCGATTTTCACGATGATGCGGGACCTGGAGAGTCAAATTCAGGCAGTACGTTCAACCCGAAAAGGTCGATTGAGCATTGCTGCAACGCCACCGCTCAGCCAGTCAGTTATTCCATTGGCATTGAAATCATTTCTAAAAGAGAGAAAGGATGTAAGAGTTAAATACGACGTGCGTGGCATCGGAGCGGTATTGCAATCAATTGAAAATGGTACTGCTGATATTGGACTTGTTCTGGGTGTCGATAGTCATCCAGGTTGTGAAATTATTCCCTTGTTCGAGGATGCAATGGACTGTGTCATGCTTCCAGATCATCCGTTGGTCGCGCGAAAATATGTGACACCGGATGACATCGTAAACCATGATTATGTCGGGATCGGGCTGGATCATGAATCACGTTTGGGAAATTTGGTTCAGGCGGCTTTTTTAAGATGTGGGGTGCCGCTGGAAACCAATATCAGGGTGAGAAATTGTCACACTGCCTGTGTTCTAACCAGTGCTGGCCTGGGTATGTCAATTGTCGATCCATTCACTTCGCGATTTATGAAATCTGATGATCTGGTCTGCAAACCATTCAGACCAGAAATCACGGTCTCCGCTGTTGCAGTCGTGCGTGACAGTAAGCCCATGTCGCGGGTTGCCAACGCTTTCATCAAAGAATTGAAATCCATTCTGCGCGGTGATTTTTAACATCGCAATCCAGATCGAAACCACGTTCTATAATTTTTAATTATATTAATGGGGGTTAATTAATAGCGTTGGTTATTGCATTTTCTTCCCATCGATCATCCTATAGTCAGCGGAAATTGGGTGGAGTGGCAATGGAATTTTGCCAATCACCCATCGTAATTCCTAAACAAAAGGTGAGGGTGATGAACAAGTTTATTCGAACAGCAGGTTTAAGTTTGGTTTTGGCATGTTTCGCAGCGGGATCAGGACATGCTGCAGATGGGCCCTTGAAAGTGGCACTGGATGGTACATTTGCACCTCATGCCATGCCCAAATTAACCGGTGGTGTTGAGGGATTTAATGTCGACTTTGCCCATGAAATAGGTGCCAGACTTGGCCGCAAGATGGATATCACTGCTGCTCAGTGGTCTGGACTGTTACCCGGAATGCAGGCAGGGACCTATGATTTTCTGGTTGCGCCAACCACTGTTACGCTCGAGCGAACCAAAAACATCTTGTTTTCGGAAGGTTACCTGAATACTGACTTTCAATTTGTCGTCAAAACCGGCACACCTGAAATTACCAGTCTGGAAGGATTTGCCGGAAAAACTATCTCTGTTAACAAAGGTTCTGCCTATGATAGATGGGCGCGCGGGCTTGCTGAGAAAATTGGTTGGAAAGTAGAATCCTACGGAACCAACACCGATGCAGTTCAAGCCGTTGTTGCCGGTCGGGCATTTGCAAATGTAGCGGGCAATACGGTTGTTGCATGGGCGGCAAAGAAAAATCCCCACATTGAGTTATCATTTAGGCACTCAACCGGGAAAGTTTTCGCAGTTCCTTTTCGCAAGGACGATGTCAAAATGCGCAATATGGTTGAGAGCGCAATTGAATGCATGAAACTTGATGGAACGCTGGCAAAATTGTCCGTCAAATGGTTTGGTGTAAATCCCAGCCCGGGCGATGCTGCAGTGACTGTTAGCGAAGGATACGGTGTGCCTGGATTGGAAGGTCATATGTCAGGACCGCATCCACTGACCTGCAAATAGAGCGATAATGGAATTACGTTTGGATATTTTATTACCCCACTCGCATTTCTTGCGGTGGGGTAAACCACGCGGTGTTGAAATATTTGGAGAGACCTTGTGTCCGTTCCTGCAATCATCAAAATTATTGATCTGCACAAGTCGTTTGGCAATTTGGAAGTTCTCAAAGGGATAGATGTCACTTTGGGGGAAAGTGAACTGGTGTTCATTCTGGGACCTTCAGGATCAGGAAAAAGCACATTATTGCGTTGCTGCAACCGGCTGGAGCAGGCACAGCGAGGCCAGATATTATTTGATGGGACGGATATTCTAAAGCCTGATACAGAGATCAACGCAATTCGCCAGCAAATCGGAATGGTATTCCAGTCCTTCAATCTTTATCCGCATCTGTCGGTTTTGGGAAATATCTGCCTTGCTTTGCGGAAGGTAAAGAAATTCTCAAAAAAGCAAGCACGGGAAATTGCTTTTCATCAACTGGAGAGAGTTGGTCTGGTTGATAAATCGGATAATTTCCCGTCAGAACTTTCCGGCGGGCAGCAACAACGTGTTGCCATTGCCCGGGCACTCGCACTTGATCCCAAAGTGATGTTATTTGATGAACCCACCAGCGCTCTGGATCCGGAATTGGTGGGTGATGTGCTGGGCGTTATGAAGGACCTGAAAAATTCTGGAATGACCATGCTGGTGGTCAGTCATGAGATGCGATTTGCCCGCTCTGCTGCCGATCGGATTATATTTATGGATGGTGGTAATATTGTCGAAGAGGGACCACCAGAGCAGATGTTTGACAATCCGCAACATCAACGTACCAGAAGTTTCCTGCAGCAGGTGGGGTATTAGGTAATCTCATGTCAGCCTGGGAACGATTTCTGCATACCTTCTTTAACCGTGATGTCATAATTCAATATCTCCCGGATATTGGAAAAGGGTTCATTGTCACCTGTGAATTGGCAATCCTGGTAGTTATTAGCGGGATTGCCATGGGCTTCATCCTGGCGATGGTTCGAGCCTATCAGATATTGCCTGTAAATTTGATAATTGTCGGATTTGTGGATGTTCTGCGCTCATTGCCTCCGCTGGTTCTGGTGTTGCTGTTCTATTTTGGTCTTCCAAATATTGGCGTTGTATTGAGCGGGTTCGTGGTACTCTGGCTGGTTCTGGCTGCCGTATTGGCTGCTTTTGCTGAGGAAATCATCTGGGCCGGGATTACTTCAATAAACAAGGGACAGTGGGAGGCTGCCCGTTCCACCGGATTGGGAATGACCCAGACCCTCGTCTATGTAATCCTGCCACAGGCTATACGCATGACAATCCCGCCAATGACCAATCGTACAATTGCCATTACCAAAAACACCGCACTTGGCACGGTTATTGGCGTGGGTGAAATCCTCAATCAGGCTACCACAGCACAATCATTTTCTTCCAATGCCTCACCGCTTATGGTCGGCGCTATTGTATATGTGCTGCTGTTTGTTCCGATAGTTGTCCTGGGTCGATGGATTGAAACCCGGTTTGCATGGAAAAATGCCTGATGGATCAAATTATCGATCAGTTTTTCAATTTCAAAATCATGCTTGAGGCGTGGCCGATTATGTGGCGCGGCCTGATGATGACGTTGTTGATATGTGCTGCCGTGATTCCACTTGGATTGATCGGTGGATTGCTTGTTGCCCTTGCGGGGACCTCCTCAACAACCTGGTTCCGTTGGCTGGTTATTGTCTATATCGATCTTTTTCGGGCAATTCCGCCATTGGTACTCCTTATTCTGATTTATTCCGGATTACCATTTGCCGGGATAAGGCTCAGCCCGTTTACCGCAGTTTGTCTGGCATTCTTTCTCAATAATTCTGCCTATTTTGGCGAGGTTTACCGTGCCGGGATTGAAAGTATTGGTGAAGGCCAGAGCGAAGCGGCGCGCTCTACCGGACTGACGCAAATTCAGACCATGGCTTATGTTGTCCTGCCCCAGGCAGTCCGAAATGTATTGCCGGATCTGATCAGCAATACAATTGAAGTGGTCAAACTTACATCATTGGCAAGTGTCGTTGCCTTGCCGGAATTACTGTATTCATCAGATATGGCCCGTTCTCTGACTTACAATGCCTCACCAATAGTAATGGCAGCGCTTTTGTATCTGATAATTTTATTGCCGGCGGTAAGGGCACTTACCCGTTTTGAACAAAAACTGGCGGCGCAATAATGTTCATTGTTTATTTTGGGAAAAATTACTTATGAGAAAAGTTGTAGTGGGCGGAGCACAATTGGGTCCCAATCAGAAAACCGATAGCCGTGCCCGGATAGTCGAACGCATGCTGGTCCTGCTTGATCAGGCTAACTCCAGTGGCTGTACCCTTGTAGTTTTTCCCGAATTGGCTCTGACAACATTTTTCCCTCGCTGGTTTATGGAGAAGCAATCGGAAATTGATCAATGGTTTGAGGCAAGTATGCCTGGACCCGACACCCAGCCATTATTTGATCGGGCCCGATTACACAATATTGCGATCTCATTTGGTTATGCGGAATTAACACCTGATGGCTTGCATTATAATACCTCAATCCTGACCGATCAGCAGGGCAACATTATTGCCAGATACCGCAAAATTCATCTGCCCGGCCATAGCGAATTTGATTCGAGCCGAGATTTTCAGCATCTGGAAAAACGGTATTTTTTACCCGGCGACCTGGGCTTTCCCGTCACTCAGGCGATGGGTGGAAGAATCGGTATGTGCATTTGCAATGACCGCCGTTGGCCAGAGACCTATCGGGTGATGGGGTTGCAGGGTGTTGAGATGATATTGCTGGGTTACAACACACCTTCATTCAATTCCCAGAAAGTTACCGAAGGACCGGAAGATCGCCTGTTTCATAATGCTCTGGTAATGCAATCCGGCGCTTATCAAAACTCCAGCTGGGTTGTTGGTGTTGCCAAAGCCGGGATTGAGGACGGATTTCCGTTGATCGGTGGCAGCATGATTGTTAACCCCGATGGCAGGATCGTCGCTGCAGCCACAACCGAGGATGATGAACTGATTGTCCATGACTGTGATCTGGATGAATGTAATTTTGGCAAGGAGACGATTTTCAACTTTTCCCGCCATCGCCGGATCGAACATTATGGCATTATCACCAGCCAGGTTGGCGTGTTGAATGGGGGAGACTAGTTCGTGTTTTTTGATTTTCAAACTTTGCCTGCCAAAGACAGGTACAAGCTGGTCACCTCCACTGTCGTGCCACGTCCGATTGCCCTGGTAAGCACATTGAATGCTGATGGTTCGACAAATGTCGCTCCATTCAGCTTTTTCAATGTATTTTCAGAGGATCCTCCGCTTGTCGTACTTGGTCTCCAGTCAAAACCGGATTTTGAATTAAAGGATACAACGCGAAACATACGCCGCAGCGGTGAGTTTGTCGTCAATCTGGTTGACGAGGAAATTGCGCGCAGAATGGTCAATACTGCAGCAGATTTTCCACCTGATGAAAGCGAAGTTTTGCCATCGAAATTCTCTTTGGGTAATTGTAGACATGTGAATGCAAATTATATTGCCGAGGCGCCAATTTCACTGGAGTGCCGTCGCATAACGGTACTGCAGTTTGCAAAAACCCGCGATCTTGCTATTGGCGAGATAGTGGGTCTGCACGCTCGTGATGGCCTGATTGATCAGGAAAACCTTCGCATCAACTGGGAGAAATATAATCCCTTAGGCCGATTGTATGCCGATTACTACATTCGCACCCATGACCGATTTTCCATGCACATCCCAACCTATGAAAATGCTGCAAATGGAACATTTTTAGATAACACGGGAGACCAGCAAATTGACTGAACTGCTAAACGAACAGGCTAAAGGCGTATTCATCATATCCGCAACACCGTTTGAAGATGATGGGGCAATTGATTATCCCAGCATCGACAGCCTGATTGAGTTTTATCTTGAAAAACAGGTAACCGGCGTTACCATTTTGGGAATGATGGGGGAAGCGGTAAAAATGTCACCGCAAGAAGCCGAGCAGGTGATGCATCACATGATCAAGCGGGTGGATAATCGCATTCCGGTTATTGTTGGTGTCTCTGACACCGGTCTTGGCAAGATCGTGGATCTGGCAAAATCAAGTATGGATGCCGGCGCTGCCGGTGTCATGCTTGCCCCTATGAGTGGCTTGAAAACCGAAGAGAATATTTACAAGTACTTTGACCAGGCGTTTTCTGCTTTGGGTGATAATATTCCGGTTTGTTTTCAGGATTATCCCCAGGCAACAGGCGTCCATATATCGGTAGATTGCTTCAATAAACTGGTGCGTGATTTTTCCCAGCTGGTAATGTTCAAGCATGAAGACTGTCCGGGGCTTGGTAAACTCAGCGCTATTCGCAATGCTGCCGAGGCTGATAACAGTCTTCGGAAAATTTCAATTCTGGTTGGCAATGGTGGTCTTTACCTGCCTGAGGAACTAGCCAGGGGAGCTGATGGAGCGATGACCGGATTTGCATTTCCTGAAATGTTGACGGCGGTTGTAAAAGGATTTGAAGATGGCAATATAGAAGAGGCAAAAAACCTGTTCGACACCTATTTGCCTCTTGTGCGTTATGAGCAGCAACCGGGATTCGGTCTTGCAATACGCAAGGAAACCTTGCGCAGACGCGGCGCAATCAGGAATGCTTCGACACGCGCCCCCGGGCCAAAACTGAACCGGATTGATCATGATGAATTAAGCGGGTTGCTGGCTCGCCTTGAAACCAGACTAAAGGAAATTGAATAATGGATTACGGATTAACTGGAAAACGAAGCCTGGTACTGGCTTCAAGTCGTGGCATTGGAAAAGCAATTGGAGAGGCGCTGGCCTCTGAAGGCAGCAATGTTTTGTTATGCGGGCGAAGTGAAGACAAACTTGCTGCTGGTGTCGAGGCAATTAATGCGAAAGGCCAGGGTAGTGCCCAGTACACCACAATCGACCTGTCTGACAAAGATGCCGCCACACAATTGTTTAGCGTAGCCAGGGAAAAACTGGGTGGCGTTGATATTCTCGTTAATAACACCGGTGGTCCGCCTCCCGGTTCGATTGTTGGCGTGGACGGTGCCTTATGGCGGGCACAGTTTGAAGCCATGGTAATGCGGGTTTTTGAGATTACCGATCTGTGTCTGCCGGATATGCGTGGCTCGAAATGGGGACGCATTATTACGGTCGGGTCATCAGGTGTGGTGCAACCACTGCCTAATCTGGGCATCTCCAATGCGTTGCGCTCGACCCTGGTCGGCTGGACAAAATCAGTTTCCAATGAAGTAGCCAGTGATGGCATTACTGCCAATATGGTAATTCCGGGTCGTATCCACACAGAAAGGGTGGACGAGCTCGATGCGGCTGCCTCCAAACGAACCGGCAAATCCGTTGATGATATTGCCAGTGCTGCGCGCGCTGCAATTCCTGTTGGCCGCTATGGCAATGTGGAAGAATTTGCCGCGGTTGCCGCTTTCCTCGCCAGTCAGGGTGCCAGCTATGTAACCGGCAGTGTAATCAGGTGCGATGGCGGCGCCATCCGTTCGGTATAGGAACAGGTTATGCATAAATACGACATGATCATCAAAGGGGGAACGGTAGTAACCGCGACCGATACATTTCTCTCTGATGTCGCCATCCGTAATGGACGCATTGCCACGCTCGGCTTCGATCTGGGATCTGCTGATCGCGAAATCGATGCAAAAGGCATGCTGGTAATGCCCGGTGGCGTCGAGGCCCATTGTCACATTGAGCAGGAATCATCAACCATGCTGATGACTGCCGATGATTACTACTCCGGCAGTGTTTCAGCCGCTTTTGGCGGCAACACCACGATGATACCATTTGCTGCCCAGCATCGCGGTCAGAATTTGCGTGACGTGGTTAAAACGGCGCACCAGCGCGCTGATCCCAAATCGGTAATTGATTACGCCTTTCATTTGATTGTCTCTGATCCAACGCAAAACGTCATGGGTCAGGAATTACCCGCATTGATCATGGATGGATACACGTCTTTCAAAGTCTACCTGACCTATGATCTGCTAAAGATTGATGACCGGCAGATGCTTGATGTTCTGTCTCTGGCCAGAACCTATGGTGCCATGACCATGGTCCATGCCGAAAACAATGATATTATCAACTGGCTTTCAGAACGCCTGTTGTCAAAGGGCCATGTGGCGCCAAAATATCATGCGGTCAGCCACAACCCGATTGCCGAGAGTGAAGCTTCACGCAGAGCAATCGATTTGGCCCGTCTCA
>JAAEMP010000025.1 GCA_024225445.1 Hyphomicrobiales bacterium
AAGCGGTCATTTTCTTCCTGACTGACCTGGCGACAGGTTCGGCAGTTCAACCCCTGATAGCTCCCGAAAATCCTGGATAGGTATTCCGGTAAAGACGCACCTAACCGGTCAAGCGGCAATGTAACAGAAACTTCTGAGTTGCGGACAAGCGACAAGTTCGAGCAGTGCAGAATGCCCGGCCTGCAACACGACCTGAAAGAGTAATTTGTGCAGCTAGGCGACATACAGCGACGCTGTATACTTTCTTCAAATTAGCGCCCTTTATTGCCGACAAAAACTGTGATACATATTTTTCTTGTAATTGACAATATATTGGTTATATAGCATAATATTGCTATATGGAGAACATTATGGAGCACACACCCGAGGCCGCCGCATTTACCAATCTGATCCTGGAAGTATTCCGGCTCAATGGTAAATTACTCAGCGAGGGGGATCGACTGACCAAACCGACGGGATTGACTAGTGCTCGCTGGCAAGTGCTGGGGGCAATAGATATTGCTGGTCATTCGTTGACTGTACCCCAGATCAGTCGCCGTATAGGCAGTTCACGTCAGGCGGTCCAGCGGATCGTAAACGACCTTGAGCGTTTGGGATTTGTTGCGACCAAAACCAATCCTGATCATGCTCGCGCCAAACTGATTGAACCCACCGCCACCGGAAACCAGGCGCTAAGCCGTATCAGAATCAAACAGCTTGAGTGGTCGAATGATCTGGTGAGGGGTATGGATGCCGATCGATTGAACGAGGCATTTAAAGTAATGAAGGAATTACTTTCACGCTGTGAAAATTCGAAATTAACCGAGCAGTAATCAATTGTAACAGCCTTATAATTGTCCAGGAGCCTGATATGAAAACCAGAGTCCATGCCATTGCCGGAATAATCGGCTTTCTCTCCATCTTGTCGTTCTGGACTTCGACCCTTTTTTCGGAGGTTTTTGGCACACCGGAAATGATCGCATTCGTCAAGAACATGATTTTGTGGGGCATGTTTGTGCTGATTCCGGCGATGGCCATCGCCGGCGCTTCAGGCATGTCCATGGGCGCAAAACGAGCGGACGTACCGGGTGTTGCAAAAAAGAAACGCATGTCGATAATTGCCGCAAACGGGTTGCTGATCCTGCTTCCATCGGCAGTTTTCCTGGAATCGAGGGCTTCCGCAGAGATATTCGATACCTGGTTTTATGCCATTCAGGCCTTGGAGCTGGCCTCTGGCGCGGCAAATCTTGCTATGATGGGGCTCAATATTCGAGATGGCCTGAAAATGACCGGGCGTATTGAAAGTGCACCGGTACGCCAAGCGACGGGTTCAAATGTGCCGGTTATCGACGAACGCGACAACGGACCACTTGTTGCTAAAAACGTAACCGTACTTGCCGGTTCGGATCAACAAACCCTGCAAGCCGAACCGGTAATGGCGCTCTGCCGCTGTGGAGCTTCGAAAAACAAACCCTATTGCGATGGCACCCATCACGACATCAATTGGCGGGCAGAAGATCGTTAGGCGATCAACTGCCACCCAAATCCAACCCCTCAATACTGGAGATAAACAATGCCAGCAAAAAGCACGAGAGACCATTATGGTTCTATTGCAATAACCATCCACTGGCTGAGCGCCCTGTTGATCATCATACTTTTGGTCTCAGGATTTCGCGCGGCCAGTACAGTTGATCCAACCGCCAAGGCACAGGCGTTGAGCGTCCATGCGCCGCTAGCCATATTGATCCTGCTACTGACCCTGGCACGTATAGTCTGGTGGTGGTTTGCAGACAACAGGCCTGACCCGATCGCGGCCATGCCCGGATGGCAGGACTTCAGCGCCCGCGCGGTGCACGTTCTGTTCTATGTGGTTATTCTGGGCATGACCGCAAGCGGTATCGGCATGTTCGTTTTGTCGGGAGCCGCCGATATTGTGTTCGGCGCTACTGATGCCCAGTTACCGGATTTCACAAAATACAAACCACGCGCACCCCATGGCATCGGCGCCCGGGCTATGATCGCTCTGTTTATCCTGCACGCAGGAGCGGCACTTTATCACCACTTCATCAAAAGGGACGGATTGCTTGGACGCATGTGGTTTGGGAAAAAATAGACCCTGAACTGGCTTCATTTAGGTTGTTTTGGGTCAACTTCCGCCGAAATGCCCCTCCCATTTCCGTCCGCTACACCCCCGATGGCTACCGCGGTTGCCAAAGCACCGCTTGTAGTAGGGTAAGTACTTCCCCGTTGCGCTACTACAACTCCAGCAGGAAATTTGATGCCATCATCAAGGTAAAATAATACTACATTCACATAGGGACATCATCGGCATTGCAAAACTACACCTGCTCCTTTCCCTAGACCGTTTCTTGTTTACACGGAAGCATTTGATGGACCAATCCAGTTCACTCAGCAAGGCGCGAAACCCGGAAATGTTTTTGGGCGATCTGGTTGATCGGACAAGTTTTGCGCCATTACATAAACTGGGCAGATGGGCT
>JAAEMP010000026.1 GCA_024225445.1 Hyphomicrobiales bacterium
ATCGGACAAGTTTTGCGCCATTACATAAACTGGGCAGATGGGCTGGATTGGTTCACCAAAGGCCGGTTATTCACGCACTCTGGACAGCGTTATGATTTTCTTGTGGTCATAAAGACCAAGGCGAAAACCATGCCTTGCCAGCAAACGTGAATAACCGGTCAAGTACTTCCGTGTAAACAAGAAACGGTCTAGGTCACATAGCAGAACACCTTTATTTTGATTCAGTCTTGTTTTTTCTCGCTCACGGCTATTCGGGCTAACGCCCGGCCTCCGCGGGGGCGGCGCACCGGTGCCGGTCGCTTTTCGCTCCTGATTGCATGATCATTATAAAGGTATTCTGCTATAGACCCACAATATCCGAGACCTTCTGAAAATTGTTATAATCAATTGTGCCGGTCGATAACAATCGGTTGCCCGGCTCTGGCAATTCTGAAAATCTGAACAAAAAAATTTTTCAGTATCATTCAGTTGATAAATTCGACAATATTATCAAATACATCATCGAACATTGATACTGTTAACCTGCCAGTATTGGTATTGTATCTAGAACAGTGATAGCTGGAAAATGTCGTAAATTTCCCCATTCTGTGTCGTCGATTATGACCAAACGGAACACTGGCTACGCGTAGGTCAAGTGTACGCGCTGTAGTATCATGGGCAATTTTACCCAGCGTTAGTAATACTTTCAGATTTCGGAAACGCCCAAGCGTTTCTACCAGGTATGGGCGGCAATTATTAACTTCTGCTCCGATTGGCTTGTTTTGCGGAGGGACACAACGCACAGCATTGGTAATTGCGCAGCCGGTTAATTCAAGATCATCTTCTCCATTTACTCCGTAAGTCCCTCTGGCCAAACCATATTTCACCAGGGTTCGAAAAAGCAGATCACCAGCATAATCGCCAGTAAAAGGCCTGCCTGTTCGATTGGCACCTTTCAAGCCGGGCGCCATTCCGATCACCAGCAATCTGACGTTATCCTCACCATTACTGTCAATCCAGCTATCTACCGGAGCATTGTGCCACTCGGGTTGCATATCGCGGTATTTTTGGCGAAATTCCACCAGTCGTTCGCAGGCGTTACAATTGTAATCAGGATTATATGCAGGTGCCATGAATTGCATTTAGTAATTTTCTTCATCGTCTTCCTCAAATCTACTGTTTTTGCCCTCTTGGGTTTCAGCAGAATCGCGGCCAATTTCTTTTCTTAAATTGACCAGATCTATGAACTGATCGGCTTGCCTGCGCAATTCATCCGATATCATGGATGGTTGGGTCGCAACCGTTGATACCACACTGACTTTTCGCCCCCGCCTTTGCAGTGCTTCCACCAGTACTCTAAAATCACCATCTCCGGAAAATAAAACCATATGATCAACGGTGTCAGAAAGGTCTAGCGCGTCTACGGCCAGCTCCAGGTCCATATTACCTTTGACTTTTCTACGCCCGGCAGCATCCACGTATTCCTTGGTGGGCTTGGTGACGACCCGGTATCCGTTGTAGTCAAGCCAATCAATTAGTGGACGAATGGACGAATATTCCTGATCCTCAATTAATGCTGTGTAGTAATAGGCCCGCAACAGGTAGCATTTTCTCTTGAAATAGCCCAACATATCACGGTAATCTATATCAAAGCCCAGTGATTTCGACGCCGCATATAAATTGGCCCCATCAATAAACAAAGCTACTCTTTCGCGTTGATCAAACATGCCAAACCTCCAAAATATGAGCAGTAATTAGTGGTGCAAACAACAATTTGGCAGGGCGAGGTATTCATCGGCCGCTCCCAATATTTCAAGAAAAAGTAATCCTATTTCTAACGATTTACTTACTGGGGTACTCATTCATGTTTTTCTTTATCAGATACATTCTACAGCAATTTGTGAAGATTCACAATTGCGCAATGGCGGTACTGGTGAGTGGGTTGATCTGGTTTTGAAGGCAGATCGCAAGGTTCAGATGGTTTTTATTTCCCATTTTCCGATGTGTTTTCGCATAAGCTTCGAATTATTTTCTTGAAAAAATACCGAATTCGGTATACGCAGGCTCAAGTTTTCCAAAAATTCAGGAGCCCGTAATGGCACGTGTTACCGTCGAGGATTGCATCGACAAGGTTGATAATCGATTTGAGCTGGTTCTTTTGGCGGGCCATCGCGCCAGACAAATTTCCAGTGGCGCAGATATTACAATTGAACGTGATAATGATAAAAATCCCGTTGTCGCCCTCAGGGAAATTGCTGATGAAACATTATCGCCAGCAGATTTGAAAGAGGATTTGATTCATTCTTTACAAAAACATGTCGAGGTTGATGAGCCTGAAAACGAAATTGAAGAAGAAGTGGATGCGATTGGTTTTGCAGAAATGCCAGTCTCATCCGATGCAATTACTGGTGATGCTCTGATAGGCAGTGATTCAGCAGATGAGGCGGAACCAGAGGTCGCTTTTGACCGTATGTCGGAAGATGAACTACTTGCAGGTATTGAAGGTCTTGTACCGCCTGAAAAAAGTGACGATTACTAATTCATTTTTTTTATCAATACAATAATTTGACGGGCGGCTTGTATGCCGCCCTTATTACGTGCATCTATAGATGTTTAGGGTTTGGCCTCATAATTAAAACCATTCAATTTGACAAACAGGTTGCTAATTGATGGGTTCGGACCCCAATAGATATTCATTTAACAACAGGCGTTTACCAAGGCAATGATGCGCCAATACGAACTCGTGGAACGAGTGACAAGTTATAACGAGAACGCTGACGAAGCCTTGCTGAACAAGGCTTATGTTTACGCTATGCAAAAACATGGCAAACAGCTGCGTGCCAGTGGTGATCCATATTTCTCTCATCCTCTTGAAGTAGCTGCAATATTAACAGAACTGAAGTTGGATGAGGAAACCATAGCGGTAGCTCTGCTCCACGATACCATCGAAGATACTGATGCGACCAGAATGGAGATTGACAAGAAGTTTGGCGAACCTATCGGGGCACTGGTAGAAGGCCTGACCAAAATCAATCGACTTGAACTGGTATCCAAAAAGGCCCAGCAGGGCGAGAACCTTCGCCGCCTGTTGCTGGCTGTGTCTCAGGATATCAGGGTGTTGTTGGTGAAGCTAGCCGACCGGCTGCACAATATGCGGACACTCCATCATATGAAGCCGGAAAAGCGAGGTCGCATTGCGCAGGAAACTATGGAAATCTATGCCCCGCTTGCCGGAAGAATGGGCATGCAGTCTATGCGTGATGAGTTGGAGGAGCTTGCATTTTTGCATATCAATCCCGAAGCTCACGATACCATAACCAAACACCTGAAGGAATTGGCGGGTAAAAACAAGGATCTGATTTCACTGATCACGACTGAATTATCCCAAAAATTGCAACACAATAATATCCCGGCGTTGGTGACAAGCAGGAAAAAACGTCCGTTTTCCGTTTCCAGAAAGATGGAGAAGAAAGGTGTAGCTTTCGAACAGTTATCTGACATTTTTGGATTCCGTATCATCGTTGAAAATGTTGATGATTGCTATCGTGCCCTGGGTTTGGTCCATACAACCTGGTCTTTTGTGCCTGGTAGAATCAAAGACTATATTTCCACGCCAAAGCAAAATGGTTACAGATCAATTCACACGACGGTGATAGGCCCATCAAGTCAACGTGTTGAGTTGCAATTGCGAACAAGCCAAATGCATGAGATTGCGACATATGGTGTAGCTGCTCATGCCATCTACAAGGAAATTGGCAGCGGAATTTCAAACGAAATTGAAGCCTACGCTTCTTTGAGAAAAACCATTGAACAACTGGCCCATTCTACCAATCCGGAAGAATTTCTGGAACACACTAAACTTGAATTGTTTCTGGATCAGGTGTTTTGCTTTACTCCCAAAGGCCGAATTATTGCGCTACCACACGGCGCAACACCAATCGACTTTGCTTATGCTGTACACACGGACGTTGGTAATAGCTGTGTTGGTTGCAAGATAAACGGTCAAATAATGCCGGTGATATCAGAGCTTCAAAATGGTGATGAAGTTGATATCATCCGATCCAAATACCAGACACCGCCTTCTGCCTGGGAAACTGTTGTTGTTACCGGCAAGGCCAGGTCAGCAATCAGGCGCGCTACCCGTCATGCGGTGCGATTACAATATTCAAGCCTTGGGGCCAGAATACTGGAGCGCGGTTATGAAAAGGCAGGCAAGATTTTTGATCGCCCTGAATTGGGAATCGCATTACCCAAACTTGGTCGCGAAACAATAGACGACATCTTGACTGATGTAGGCCGTGGTGAGCTTGCCGCAATCGATGTCCTGAGAGCCCATTTTCCTGATTATCAGGAAGATCGTTCCAACGCAGCGAAACCTGCAAATGAGGAGGGGTGGTTTGGCCTTAAGGCGGGAGCCGGATTAATGTTCAAAATTCCCGGTCTACGTAGCAGGTCTCGTAAAGACAAGGGAGGGGCCAAATCCACTATACCCATTCGTGGCGTTAAGGGTGACCTTCCTGTACGTTTTTCAAAATCAGGCGGCGCAGTTCCCGGTGATAAGATTGTCGGTATTCTTGAACCTGACGAAGGCATTACAATATTTCGGGCCCAATCCGGTCAATTGCGAAAATTCGAAGGAAAATCCGATCGCTGGATTGATGTTCAATGGGATATCGTTGCAGAAAATAAAGAAAGATTTCCGGCAACAATCAATCTGAGCGCTATCAACGAACCTGGCGCATTGGCCACCATTGCCAACACCATTGCCAGCCACGACAGTAATATACAAAACATGGTGATGTCGGCCAAAGCCAATGATTTCACCGATATGGAAATTGACCTGGAGGTGTGGGACCTAAATCACCTTGAACGGATCATCAAGCAACTGGCCAAGAAACCTGCAGTGCGAAGGATTAGACGCAGTGCAGGCTAGGTCACGAGACAATAAGGAGCTGTGTTGGCAAAACTGGTGAAGACGGTGTATGTTGTAGGCATAAACTAAAATCCAATATGTATGTGGAATTATGTTTGTTAGATTGGGCTGGATTGGATGAGCAAACCGGGTGAATCAGCAGTCGAATAATTTTAATACATAAGTGAATGTATATTGGAATGTCGCCGGTTATTGGCGGTAATAAACAATATCAGTTGTAAATATGTTTGACACCGATTGTTAATCGACAGTGTGGTACTATATTTGAATAAGGATATCAGTTGTAGATTCTCTAATAAACTGATGGTCTGAAAATACCTGTTAGAGTAAGTGGAAATGCTGTTTAGACGAAGGATACCTCCTGATTGGCGTGAAACCATACGCATATCACTTTGGCCACGCAGATCGTGGGCACGTTCGGCGAAATATGTAACCAAGCGCATTTTGCGTCTGACAGGCTCGCCTCACGCTATTTCTGCAGGTGTAGCCGCAGGCGTTTTTGCATCATTTACCCCATTTATGGGTTTTCACTTCCTGACTGCATTTATCGTTGCCTATATTGTTGCGGGTAATTTGCTTGCCGCGGCATTGGGAACATTTTTTGGAAATCCAATATCTTTCCCTTTTATTTGGGCATCTACATATACAACCGGAAATTTCATCCTTAATAGAAATCTGGATTCCGTTGATAACGGGCCTGGCGATACGCTCAATTCACTCGAATTAGGCGGCTATTGGGACAATGGACTATACGCAATATTCCAACAGATTGCCGGCATCTGGAATCCGGTAATTAAACCAATGCTGGTTGGATCAATACCGGTTGGTGTCAGCGTTTCAGTTGTCGTTTATATTATCACGCGTTGGCTGGCGGTGAAATTCAAGAACAGCCGCCAAAAACGTCTTGAAGCGAAGGCTTCAAGATATGAGCGTAAACAGGCGGACGGAGTTTCCAGTCAGGTTTCCCAATGATAGCCAATTACCTATATCGGGGAATTAAATGATTGTCGGTTTGGGTAGCGATTTGATCGATATTCGACGTATCGAAAATTCACTAAGTCGTTTTGGGGATCGATTTATCGATCGCCTGTTCACGGATATTGAAAAAGCAAAATCTGAACGCAGAAAACAGCGAGCTGCGTCATATGCCAAGCGCTTTGCCGCGAAAGAAGCCTGTTCAAAAGCACTGGGAACCGGGATCGCTCAGGGTGTGTATTGGCGGGATATGGGGGTAATAAACCTGCCTTCGGGAAAACCGACAATGCAATTGACTAATTCTGCGGCAGAACATATGTCAAAATTAACACCACAAGGCCATAGGGCGGTTATTCATTTGACAATCACGGATGATTACCCGTTGGCGCAGGCATTCGTAGTCATTGAAGCCTTGCCAATATTATAATCTGTCATTAAGTAGACCAACATGAAATGCGCAGCTGCGAACATGAATGAATTATGCATTGTATGTGGACACCGAAAAGTCTATGACCTAGAGTCTATCAGCCTTGGATTATGGCAGCTTGAATTATCCATTCCACTAAAAATACAGGACAATTTAACGTGAGTGAAGATGCACCGGCAAATCAGGATTCTTCTGACAAACAGGAAAACTCTACCTGGGAATTTATCAAGGTAATTTTGCAGGCGCTGTTTCTGGCTCTGATAGTGAGAACCCTGGTATTTCAGCCATTCTCAATTCCATCGGGATCAATGATGCCAAATCTGCTGGTCGGCGATTATCTCTTCGTAAGCAAATTCAGCTATGGCTATTCGCGTTATTCGATAGATTCTCGCCTTGATATGAATTTCAAGGGTCGAATTTGGGAGGGTGCCCCAAAGCGTGGCGATGTTGCAGTATTCAAATTTCCGCCAAATCCAAAAATTGACTATATCAAGCGCATAATTGGCCTTCCCGGTGACCGTATTCAGATGATCAACAGCGTTTTGTATATCAACGGAGTTGCAGTTAAACGCGAGGTAAAGGGCAAATTTCAGGATAAAAGGACCTTCAAAACTGTGCCGGTATTTTTGGAAACCCTGCCCAATGGTGTATCATACAAAACGCTGGATCTTGGCTATAGTCAGGGTGATGATACGGAAATATTTGAAGTGCCTCCCGAGCATTATTTTATGATGGGTGATAACCGTGACAATTCCCTGGACAGTCGCTTTGATGTTGGTTTTGTGCCGGTTGAAAATTTTGTCGGTCGGGCAAAATTTGTGTTCTTTTCAGTCAGGGATGGTGCCCATCCGCTGGCGTTCTGGAATTGGGTAAATACAATACGCACCGAACGGTTTTTTACCGGCCTTTGATATCTGCAGAAAATACAGGGAATGTTCAGTTGTCATTGAGTAGCGTTGAACGAGGTCGCAAGCGGTTTGGGAGTCTGGAGGTCAGGCTTGGCTACAAATTCAGCAATTTCGAAAATATCGAGCGTGCTCTGACCCACTCCAGCGTCAGAAAAAAAGCCGATTGTTCCTTTCAATATGAGCGCCTTGAATTTTTGGGTGACCGTGTCCTTGGTCTGATCATTGCAGATAGGCTTTTTGAGAATTATCCGTTGGCAAATGAAGGCGAGCTCTCTTTGCGTTTGAACTCTTTGGTTAACGGCAATGTTTTGGCCGAAATTTCTGATGAACTCAAGTTGCACGAATATATTCGTACAGGCGGTGATCTGAAGGAATTAACCGGCAAGCGTATGCAAAATGTCAGAGCTGATGTGCTTGAGGCCGTGATAGGTTCGATCTTCCTGGATGGTTGCTTAAAGGTGGCTGGTGAATTCATAGATCGGTTTTGGGGAACACGTTTGCTTGATGATGCCACCGCTAGACGCGATTCGAAAACCGAATTACAGGAATGGTCGCACGCTCAACGCCTTGGCACTCCAATATATCGGGAATTGTCCCGTACGGGCCCGGATCACGAACCATTATTTACCGTGGCTGTTCGGGTAGAGGGTTTGGAAGAAGCGACGGGGACCGGGAGTTCAAAACGCGTGGCAGAACAGGCTGCTGCTGCGAAGATGCTGACTGAAGAGGGTATATGGACAACAGGGGAACCGGGAAAATGAGTAATTCAGCACCAAGCCGGGCTGGCTTTGTTGCGCTTATTGGTGCTCCCAATGCCGGTAAATCCACTTTGATGAATCGACTTGTCGGCGCCAAGGTGTCAATAGTAACCCATAAGGTACAAACTACCCGGGCAATCATTCGTGGCATAACAGTTCATGAGAATTGCCAAATAGTTTTTGTTGATACACCTGGAATTTTTAAACCTCGCCGCAAACTGGATACCGCCATGGTAACAACCGCATGGGGCGGTGCACGCGATGCTGATCAGGTAGCATTACTGATTGATTGCGAGCGTGGTATTACGGGAGATATTGAAGATATTCTGCAATCTCTTCGGAATGTCAGGCAGCCGAAAATCCTGTTGTTGAACAAAATAGATACCGTGCGGCGAGATAAGCTTCTGGCGCTTGCCTCAAAGGCCAATGAGACTGTTTCGTTTGACCGCACTTTCATGATTTCGGCTCTGAAAGGTGATGGTTGCTCAGATATGCTGGACTATCTATGCGGTAGTTTGCCTGAGAGTCCATTTCTCTATCCTGAAGACCAGATTTCGGATTTACCCATGCGACAACTGGCAGCTGAAATTACTCGGGAAAAGTTGTTCCTGCGCCTGCATCAGGAATTGCCATACGCTTCTCATGTAGAGACAGAAAACTGGACCCCGGAACCTAAGGGCGGAGTGCGGGTGGAGCAGGTGATATATGTTGAGCGGGAAAGCCAGAAGAAAATTATTATTGGTAAGGCGGGCAGTACAATCAAAGCAATATCGATGGCTGCACGCAGAGAGATTGCCACAATCATTGGTGAACAGGTGCATTTGTTTTTGTTTGTTAAAGTGCGCGAAAACTGGGTGAATGATCCGGAGCGATACAGGCAGATGGGCCTGGATTTCCCCCGTTAGACCTTTTCATGGTTACATTGAACCGTTTAACGGCAAGTTTTTTTTACCGTCGTGGTCTGGCGGACCATGGGAAAAAAACGTAACGATGTCCGGTAAATGCGAAGACCCGCCTTCGGTGGGTCAAATCAGCCCGAGAGATGTTATTAAGGCGGCGTTTCGAACCTTGCCCGATAAAAATATCGCGATATGTTCCACGCCTGACTGAATGAACTGATTTGACTCCGTCAGACGGCTAAATGTAACCATGAAAAGGTCTAAAGGAAATTAATGGAGTGGAATGGCCAGGGGCTGGTCCTGGGAGTGCGGCGTCACGGTGAGACCAGTGCTATACTTGAATTAATGACGCGCGACCACGGGCGCTATCTTGGCCTCGTTCGTGGCGGGCGTTCACGCAAGATGCGACCGGTTTTACAACCCGGAAATCTGGTCAATGTTGTTTGGCGCGCACGCCTGGATGAACATCTTGGATATTATCAGATTGAACCTGAATTACTGCGCGCTGCATCGATTATGGAAAACCGCTCCAGTTTATTCTGCGTTCAGATCCTTGCTGCCCATCTTCGGTTGCTTCCCGAACGAGAATCTTTTTCCCGGATGTTCAACGCCGCAAATATCATACTTGACCATGCCCACATACCGCAAATTTCCACTCATTTGATGATTCATTTTGAGATAGCGCTGCTGGAAGCACTGGGATTTGGCTTAAGCCTTGATAAATGTGTGGTTTCAGGGTCAACAGAGGAACTGGTCTGGGTATCGCCCAAATCCGGGTGTGCAGTGAGCCGCTCGGAAGGTGAGCCCTGGGCTGATAAATTGCTGCGACTGCCGGAAAGGATATTACGTGGGGCTTCTGATGAATTCGCGGAGGATCAAATGCAAGAAATTTCAGTTGATGATTTGAAAGCGGGACTGGCGCTTACCGGACATTTTCTTGAACGTAATGTATACATCCCCAGGGCTCTGCAGGCACCGGATGAACGGGCCAGACTGATTGGTGAATTGTCGAAGTTTGAAAGTTGAAAATTTGCTCAATATGATCGGGAATATCGGATTTGAACAATAAGCATTTTGTTGACATCATTAATTGTCAATGCCAATGAAACTGAAGTCGGTAATCTGCTGTCACTTGCCTAAATTTTGTCAGGCATGGAATGTGTGGTTGTAGCCGCTGGAGACGGACAAAGGTTTTAATAGACCAATTTTTACCGGCGAGAAGCAATCTTGGGAGAGGTAATGCACAACAAAACACCGTTGGAACTGCTTGATATGAACAAGCGATGGGCTGCTGAAAGGCTGTCATATGATTCGGATTTCTTCACGTCTCTGGTCAATGTTCAAAAGCCTGACTATCTGTGGATCGGGTGCTCGGACAGTCGCGTACCTGCCAACGAGATCGTTGGATTGAAGTCCGGTGAAATGTTTGTTCATCGCAATATCGCAAATGTAGTCCCCCACAGTGACCTGAATTGTCTTTCTGTAATTCAATATGCGGTTGAGGCACTGGAAGTCAGCCATATTATTGTTGTGGGGCATTATGGTTGTGGTGGTATCAAGGCGGCAATGGATCAAAATCATCATGGTGAAATCGATAACTGGCTGGCGCATATCAAAGATATCTATCGCCAGAATTACGAAGAAATAAGTGCGATTTCTGACCGTGAAAGACAGGCAGATCGTCTGTGTGAACTCAATGTATCGACCCAGGTGAGAAATGTGGCAAAAACCTCCGTTGTCCAGAAAGCCTGGAAAAACGGACGGAAACTAAAAGTCCATGGCTGGGTTTATGGACTGGAGGACGGAATATTGCATGATCTTGATGTAGGCGTGGAATCCCGTGAGCAATTACATACCGTTTTCCAGATTGATACCACCCGCTAAGCCTGGAATATTGATCAAATTCAGTGATGGCGCGCTCAGGTTGTGGCCGGTCTTTCTACCTGACGCTCCTTGATTGGCCAGTGGACAATTGCTGCAAATATCCCAAGCGCAACACCAAGCCACCAAACAATGTCAAAACTACCATAAATATCAAATAGATATCCCCCAAGCCACACACCCAGAAAAGAACCCAATTGGTGGGAAAAGAACACAATTCCCCCCAGCATTCCCAAATATTTGGTGCCAAACATTATAGCCACCAGCCCATTTGTTGGCGGGACAGTGGATAGCCATAAAATTCCCATGACGCAGGCGAATATGACAACGCTGGTCGGCGTTTGAGGTAACAAAAGAAACAAGGTCACCGCGATCGAACGAGCGATATATATCCAGGCCAGGAATACAGGCTTGGGATATTTCTGTGATAAAATTCCAGACCCAAGTGATCCGAACACATTAAATAATCCAATCAGTAACATTGCTATACCCGCCCATTTAGCTGCTATTCCTATATCACTGATATAGGCAGGAAAATGGGCTGTGATGAAAGCCACCTGAAAACCACACACGAAAAACCCAGCTATCAGCAGCAGATAACTGGAATGCCCCAACGCCTCCCGCAACGCCTGGGAAATGGATTGTTCCAGTTCTGCGCTGGCAATTTTTGATGTCGATGAGTTGCCGACCATCGCAATTCCCAGCACCGGGATCAACAGCATCAGCACAGACAACCAGATCAAGGCATCCTGCCAGCCCAGATTATCAATCATCGCTACAGATATCGGCGAGAAAAATGCCATGCCCATGGAGCCCGATGCAGTCCCCAGTCCGAACACAAACATTCGTTTTTCTGCTGATACATTGCGTGCAAAAGTCGCCATAATGATCGAAAATGACCCCGATGCAACGCCCAGACCCACCAGAACACCGCCGGCTATGTGTAACATGAATGGGGTTTCAACTACCGACATCAGGTAGAGACCGGTTGAATAGCTGATGCCGGAAAATGCCAGCACCCGCCAGGTTCCAAACTTGTCGGCGATCGCTCCAAAGATTGGCTGGCCCAGGCCCCACATCAGATTTTGAATTGCCATTGCCATGGCAAAAGTGGTGCGATCCCAGCCATGAGCCTCAATTATCGGCAGCTGGAAAAAACCCATCGATGAGCGTGGGCCAAAATTAATCAGTGCGATCAGGCAGCCGCAGAACAGTAAAACAATCGGTATCCTGAGTTTAGGTTCAGCGTGTTGCATGAATAGCTTTCGGCATTATTGGAGTAGATGATTGTGGCACTGTAAAAGTGGCAAAAGCAGTTCAAAAAAATGTTGATGGTTGTTTGGCGGTATTTCTTCCGGCAAAAGACCTGGGCATGGTTCATTATTTTTGTGCGCGCAATTTTTCCAGTGAATGAAATACTTCCAAAAATTGTTTTTGCGCCGCATTTGTAGCGATCGGTTCTATCGACAATTTTTCAGGATTGATGGATTTGGGTTGCCCGAAAAATTTCAAAGCCTCCTCATGATCAAAACCCGCGAGCATTGTCGCCTCAAAATATGCGGAGATGGTATCGGCTTTCTTTATGATTGGCTTCAAATTTTTTGGCGTGGTTGCCGGTAGTGCAAAACGCAGGTGAATGGCTGACAACAAACGCTGTTCAAGATCCTTGTAATCACCCCCGATTACCGCCTTGAATGGAGATATCATATCGCCAATCACGTATTCCGCACCATCATGCAGCAATGCCATCAACTGCCAACTGGCTGAAATCTCCGGTTTCAACTGGATCAGTATTTCCCAAACCAGCAAACTGTGTTGGGCTACAGAAAAAGCATGCTTGCCCTTGGTTTGCCCGTTCCAGCGGGCAACACGGGCGAGACCATGGGCAATATCGGATATCTCGATATCGAAAGGCGAGGGGTCTAGTAAATCAAGACGTCTGCCAGACAACATACGTTGCCAGGCCCTGGTTTGCGATTCTTTCCTGATTTGCCTGACCACAATTATTCCGCCTGCTGAATTGCTGGCCAGTCAAATGTAGCCCAGGATTGTATTTGCACAACGAGCGTCACACCATCTGCCAAAATCGCTTTTCCGCCTGAAATAGCCTGACAAATGTGATCAAGGCGGAGGATTGCCAGACCCATGCTGCCACTGGAGGAGGTTATTTCACCCGCAATTTTTCCTGAGATAGTGATCTTTGTACCGGGTTCCGGTATCATATCTTCGCTACCGATCTGAATAATCCTTTTTCTGGCGGTTCCGCGATGATGCATGCGAGAAACTACTTCCTGGCCTATATAGCAGCCTTTTGAAAAATCAACGCCGCCTGTCTGATCATATAAAGCTTCATGAGGGAATGCATTGCCATACTGATAGTCGGTACCACCTTCTGGTACGCCAAGTTTTACACGATGGGCATGATAGACCGCATGACTAGCAGGCTTCATACCAGCGGGCATGGATTTTGTATAAATCCGCCAGCCCATATCTTTCAATCTTGTGTCGCTGACAATGATTGCTTCTTCAAGTGACGGTATTTCACCACCCCATATGGCAAAAACCCGAATTTTCCCATCAAATACTTCAAGAGTGACATCAGCCCGCAACCGGTAAAATGTTAAACGCCTGACCAACTCGTCAACTTGTTCAGCATTCGTGTCCAACAAAAAACCGGAACTTTCCCGGATAACAAAAAAATCAAACAGAATTTTTCCCTGAGGACTTAACAGTCCGCCAAAACCGGCACCGGAAGGGGGGATTTTCTCCAGATCGCAGGTCAATATTCCCTGAAGAAAACTTTCCGCTTCACTACCGCCTACTTTTACCAGCTTGCGTTTATCAAGTTCGCAAATATATTGTTCGTCCATGGAATTTCGCCGTGTAATAAAAATTTGTGACGTTTTCTAATATGTTTGCGCTGTGTTGCAGAAGAAAGGCCAATAATCAATATTAATCTCCAGCAACAAAAAATCTCCAGCGGCCACGCGGTGTGATACCCAGACGGTAAAAAATATATGCTCCAAAGGATTCCATATCCTCATAATCGCCATAAGTGACCAGACGATACAGCTCGACTTTTTGTGCCGGATTCAGTTTATCCAGTGGCCACGCAAAGAAATATGGCCAGACGTAGAGTTCGTTTTCACTGCCCTCATCCATCAATACAAAGCCGCTTTCAAGAACTTCGGTCAGAATTGCCAGAATTTCATGACCGTCTTTATCTCCCGATAACGATCTCAGAAAATTCAGAGGGTCTTCTTCAATTCCACCAAGTGACAGCATGGTTACATCTTTACCATATCCGATCAGCGGACGGAGTTTTTCAATATCTCCACTTAAAGATGCTTCCAGTATAAGTTCTCTCATGCGCCTCACCGGAAACGGAAGTTTACTCAAGTCACGCATGATGGCCGGATAGGATTCTTCTTCAGATTCAGGATCCGATATTTTGTTCGCGGACTTATTTTCAGTCTTTTCCTGTCCGTTGTTTTGTTTGTCAGATGACTGTTGTTTTGTGCTGTTATCATCTGTTATTTCGGGTTCTGGTTTTTTGTTCAATTGGGCAAAATTTTCGATTTGACTATTTGCATAACTGAAATCCAATAGTGCGCCGGATAAGATAATAATTGCAAAAATCCAACCGGACAACTTTGAGGCAGTAGTCCGGGTATAATTTAATTCTGTCTTTCCCAATCCATGAAAGTTCATTTTGTCTGTCTCCGCCTGACATGGTAATGGCAAAAACCTGCTTCGCATAGGTTGCCAAATAAAATATTCGCCAGACCACATCATTAACATCGTGATCGGTTGACCTCAATTGTTAAGCTAACTTCCTAACTAATTGTCTTCAAAGACAAATCAGCGACCGTACCTGTCTGGTATTTCCCCGGCCAATCGTGTTCCATGCCGCAGATAAAGATTGACTGCCTCTACCGCCGTTGGCGTGCATTCACGGTATATCTCGCGATAGGTACGAAATCCCCGGTTAAATCGACCGATCAGGTCGGCTTTGCGTTGTTGGGATGGTTCTTCATTGTTGATGATATTTTCCATCTGGTTGCGCCACAACATGCCTTCATCCGCACCACACAAATTTCGCAAATAGTGAATTGCCCCCAGAATTTCCGCCAACCGCAGCATTTGATTGTTATAGGCGGGAGGAAGTGTCTTGGCTTTTGGTTGGATTTCTTCTTGTACAGGAGTTTTTGATTGTTGCGCTTGTGCAATATCCGGTACCAAGTTTAAGGATGCTGCCAGAATCGTGCTGACGAATAATCCACGAAACAGGATATCAGATTTTGCGGTAAACATTTTTTGGTTCCGGACAAATACCATACGCTCTTTATGTGCCAGTCCCGGCGAGGATTCAAGAGTGGTATGATACAGAGTACTTTGTGACTGAAAATCGCCCGACAAAATATCAAATGAGTGAATCATTTCTTTATCTCAGTATCAGGCATGAATGCGTGAGCGACAAATGCAAACGTGATATCGTGTACCACATCTTGCCGTTTGCCATCTTTCATACGCGTAACCGTAATATTGCCAACTTCTCTGCCTTCAGAGATTTTTGACGTATCCAGCGCGGATGCCTGGCCTTTGGTCCATGAAATATCATAGCCGGAAACACTCACTTTCCCCTTTTTTCTGACCGCAAGCATTGACACCGCAATTTGTTTGGCGCCATCACGAATAACCACCACCCGCTCCATCGGGTTGATACCTTCGGGCATTTCGCCTCTATATAAAAAAGGCCGGGCAGCACTGTCATAACCGGCATAGGGATTGAAGCCATAACGGTCCAGTGAACCGGATTCTCCGGTCAGTACCTTACCTTCAGGAAAGCGTTTCTTGAAATTGCCAAATGATTCCATGCGTGAGGGTATCGGTGTCAGTTGAGTACCGACATAGTGGCCGATGAGCGCTTTGCCTGAAAATTGTTGCCACCAGCTTTCGGTCTGTCTGTCATACATGACAAGGTCGGAATTACGCAGACGTCCGGTTGTGCCGAAATCATGACGCTTGCCGTTGATCATCGCATCAAACACGATAGCCGCATTGCACAATGGGCAATAAGTGACAGTAACCGCTCTTCCACCGATCACATCATTGGCAATTTCATGGCGCATCAGCACCCCTAGCGGATAGGCGCGGGCGTCTCCGTTTATTTCAATACCGATAACCGGCTCGCGGTCTGCCAGGGCTCCGGCCTCGGCAATGGAAAGAAATTTTGGGTTGTCAATTGCCGGTATGCCGTCTTTGGGTGGGCCACCGGAAATAATGGCTGACACATCAATATTGGTACGCTCGAAATCCGTTTTCCAGTTTTCCCACGGTTTTGGTCCCGGATCAGCCAGACCAGCAGAGCATGAAAATCCGGTTGCCAGCAGGACGGTTGATACAATTTTGCAGACACGTTTGATAAATTTTATGGCCATGACATGCTCCAGGTCAACGTTTTAGGTAATATGCCATCGAAGCTGCTACAAATACCAGACTATGTTAATCATATTTTGGTGAGGATGCAGGTTTGAAGGACCGGTTGTTACTTGGGTAACAGCGTATTATATTTAGCCACAAGTGCAAATGGAGCGAGCATATGTGTGGTAGATTCTCATTAACCGCCAGTCCGGAGGAAGTAGCGGAACTGTTTGGCCTGGATGAAATTGAAGATTTTCCACCGCGTTATAACATTGCTCCAACCCAACCGATCCTGATGACAAACATTGATGCGGCAAACAGACGTGTGGCGACCCTGGTACGCTGGGGGTTGGTGCCGGTATGGGTAAAGGAGCCGAAAGAATTTACATTATTGTTGAATGCCCGCTCGGAGACTGCCGCAACCAAACCTTCATTCAGAAATGCCATGCGGCACCGAAGAACCCTTGTCCCTGCATCGGGTTTTTATGAATGGCATCGTCCCTCAGATTCCGGCACAGATGAAAAAAGACAGGCTTACTGGATCAGGCCGGCTGATGGTGGGATTGTTGCCTTTGGCGGGTTGATGGAGACATGGTGTGGACCTGAAGGTAGTGAAATTGATTCAGGTTGCATTTTGACGACGCAGTCGAACAGACAAATCGGCAATATTCATCATCGAATGCCTGTCGTTATCAAGCCCCGGGATTTTGATAAATGGCTGGATTGCAAAACAATTGAGCCACGCGATGTCGCCCAATTGATGCTGCCGGTGGAAGATGGATATTTTGAGGCAATTGCCATCAGTGATCGGGTCAACAAAGTTGCTAATTCCGGTCCTGAGATTCAACATGAAATTTCAGTTGATATAACCAAACGAAAATCCAGTTCGCCAACAGATGAACAATTGGATTTATTTTGATTTCAACAAGGTATAGCAGAACACCTTTCAATCATCATGCAATCAGGAGCGAAAAGCGACCGGCGCCGGTGCGCCGCCCTCGGGAGGCCGGGCGTAAGCCCGAATAGCCGTGAGCAAAAAAATCAAAACTGAATCAAAATAAAGGTGTTCTGCCATATGTTTTCAGCCTCTGATAACAAAATCAGACAAATTCCTGTGAAAATCGGAAGTTGCTTGTCTTATGATATTCCCGGTTCTCTGGTTATAAAGAACCGCTGGTTGCAAGAGGCTTTCTGTTTTTTTGGTGTTCCAGCAGAGGCCATTGAGATTCAACCGCAGCACGCAATAATGTCTCCGGATCTTGAAAAAGTACGAGCACGGAAACTCCCGGAGTTTGGATAACTGACTCGAACCTGAAATTTGTCTCACACTACCTGCACGACTATCTTGCCGAAGTGTTTGCCTTGGGGCAGGGATTGCAGCGCTTCGCTCAAGTCGTTGAATTGATATACGCGTTTATCGAGGATGGGACGAAATCCGGTTTCCTCAATGTGGGCCATCATAGCCTGAAAATCGGCGGCGCTGCCGGTGGAAATTCCGATCAGGCGCTTTCGAAACATAAAGATATGCGGCAGGTTCACCTCGACGAGGGAGCCGGTTACATTGCCGACCAGTGCGATTACACCATTGGCCCGGGTCGCGCGCAGGGATTGGTTGAATGTTTCGGCTCCGCCGACCTCGACCACCAGATCGGCACCACGACCATCGGTCAGTGCGAGCACTGTCTTACCCCAATCCGGCACCTCGCGATAGTTGATGGTCTCATCGGCGCCAAGCGCGCTCAATCGGGCCAGCTTCTCAGCACTGGATGAAGTTGCGATGACCCTTGCCCCCCTGGTCTTGGCAAATTGCAGGGCAAACAGCGACACGCCGCCGGTGCCTTGAGTGACAACCGTACCACCGTTCAGCGCTGTTGCGGGCAAATTCACCAGGCTATTCCATGCGGTAACCGCCGCGCAACAAAGTGTGCCCGCTTCCTCATCATTCAGGTGATCGGGTATGGAAACCGAGGCTGCGGCCTTGACGCACATATATTCTCTTGCTGTTCCGTCCAGAGGCCCCCCAAGCAGTTGCGCCCACATGCGGTCCTCCAGATCACCGGTAAACCAGCCTTGATTGAAACAGGGCAGGCGGCGCGAGCCGATAGCGATATTCTCAACACCGTCACCCAAAGCCACCACCTCGCCAACTCCATCTGACAACGGTACCAGTGGCAACTCGCCGGACATGCGGCCGTAACCACGGTTGACCATCAGGTAATCACGATAATTCAGTGAGACGGCCTTCATCCGTAGAAGTAATTCCCCCGGCCCGGGATCGGGAACTTCAGCTTTTCCCAACTTTAGGTTGTCGAAATTCCATTCATTGGTGATTTGCCACTGTTTCATGAACGTCTATCCCGTGGAATATCTCATCATGGCGGTAATTTTGGTAATATGTTTTCCGCCAAATGGTACTGAATAAATGATGGCAGTACGAACTATTTATCATACTGCTGCAGCCAGATAACTGGCCTGGTTGATGGCTCTTTTGGCATCAAGTTCGGCGGCCTCATAAGCACCACCAATCAACGTTGCGTCGAGTCCTTCAGCAATGACCGCATCATAAAGCTCCCTGTCCGGCGTCTGCCCTGTACATAAAATGATCGTATCAACATCAAACACGGTTGGCTCATCATCAACCAGGACATGCAGGCCATCATCGTCGATTTTCAAATATTCCACACCATTAATGAATTGGACGCC
>JAAEMP010000027.1 GCA_024225445.1 Hyphomicrobiales bacterium
ATGTATGCCCAAACATACGGCATCAGCGTTACCAAACCTGTCAGTACCGCACCGCAGGCACATATTAGTACCGCACCTGCGGCGATGTCTTTCGCATGTTTCACGGATGTATTGTGGTGTGGAGAAACAACATCGCACAAATGTTCAAATGCTGTGTTAATCGTTTCTCCTGCCCAAACCAGGGTCATTGCAAATATCAGTTTGGTCCAGTCATTCAAACTTATACCCAGAATCAGGCCAGCAGCAATCACGAGAATTGTAGCTGCGAAATGTAGCCATGCATTGTGTTGGGTACGCATTAGAAAGCAGATGCCGTCAAACGCATATTTAAAGCTCTTGGCTCTTGCAATAACCGTAAACCGATCAGGAGTGTCATTTTCAGGCATGGGTATTTCTCTGCAATCGCCAATCCAATGGATCATCTGGTGTTGAAGTTTCGAATATGCGCGAGCGTATCGTCCAAACCAGTTTAAGAAACATTCCTATGAAAAGGCCTGTTATCAGGCAGCAGGCCATTGGTGATTTTCCTTTACTGGCTGCAAAACTATTTCGGTTCGGCCTGAAAGGCTCAAAATGATTTCTGCTTTGCCTTCGGGCGAGGCGTGAAATGAAAGGCCGGTGATACTGCAATTGTATTTTATATCTGGAATTAATCCGCCAACGCGAATGGTTTGCGGTGCTGGATCACTGCCACCAGGATACAAAACCGCCTCTAGCGTAATGCCATCCGTTTTCGCCATGGCAACCAGGACATCAGGATATTTGCAATATGCAATGTGAGGCCCATCATGGCATCGATTCAATGTGACCAAATCACGTAAGGCGTCAGGATATGTACAGCGAGCTATCAGTTCCATACTGTGTGCCCAAATAGATGCATGCTTGCGATGCGCAATACCATCTTTTGTAATTAATGGATAAAGTTGATCCGCTCTTTTCAATAAGATGTCACGAGCTTCACTATCACCCAGTTCAGCAGCGACAGCAGCGGCTCCAGCAAGGCTGGCATTATGGGTGAAACGATAATTACCGACATCAATTGGCCAGAATGCCTTAAGGTCTACCCCGGTGCTTCCACCAGTGTTCTTCAAAATCCGCGGGCGTAAAATTTGCCAGTTGGATTTCGCGATGTCAGGGAAGGTTGCATTCAGGAAATAGCTTGGCAGCAACTCAGCCAAAATACCGCCAACCAACGGCAATACAAACCCAGTGCGACTGGACCTGCAGGGGATAAACCTCCCCTTCTCATTCATAAACTCTGTTTGTAACAATTGTTTTAAACGAGCTGCCTGCTTGTTCCAGAACTTTGAAACCGATTGTGTTTGTTGATATTTCAAAGCGACAAATCCAATCGAATTGCAACCCGGAAATACCCAGTTTGGTTCGCATGCAATTAAACCATATGGTGAAAACGCATGCTGTTTTTCCAGGTTTGCCGTGAGTTGATGGAAATCAGAGTTCCAGGTATCGCCATTGGTGGAGGTAAGTGAAAATGAGTCGATTTGGCTAAATCGATGATCACCTGATGCAGCCTGAAACATGGCAATTTGCGTGGCGCAAAACCCTGAATACATGATGTTGTCTTGTTTGAATGGATTGCCATCCAGTCGCAAATTGCCCCAAAGATTTTCGAGCCGCCAATAATTCCAAACACGGGCATTACGTTGCTTTTCAATTAAATTAGCCTGTGCATCAACCATATATCCCTTGAAGGCTGGAACGTGGCAGTGCTGAATAATGGCAAGTGCGTATCCGGCAAAATTAAGTTGATATCGAATTGCTGCAGATTGAAATTGATCAATCCATTCGAAGCCCTGGAATTCTTCGATTGGCTGCAGCGCCCGATCCAGTAAAAAGCAAAGACGGGCAATATCATCGCGATCAAGCTCTTCTTTGACCTCGTACGCAGTATCAAAAGTTGGAAATATTGTGCCGCCATTGTCGGCTTGCGCAATCAAATGTGGCTTTCTATTTCGACAAACCAGCACCCCCGAAACTACCAGAAACATGACGACCAATCCGGGCAGATACAATCGCGCATTCTCCCAAATTGCCGGGCTATGCATGTCATGAGTGCCAAAATGACCGCTGAAGCCTCCAATGACTGCCAGCAACAGCCAGATCAGTGGAAAAGCAATAATATTGCCGGTTGCAAACCAGAGAAATATGGCAAAGCCAAACAGGCTCGACGAAGCGGCAAATATGGCCAAATGCCAAACAATCTGATGTGTGTCGCCTGCAAGAAATAATACGTAAGCCCCGCCGGGTATAATCAACCCAAGCCCAAAGGCCTGCCATTCAATGGAAATTGAAAACCACGACAGACATGTCCCTGCAACAAGCAGACATGAATAATAAGTCAGTGTTCTTAGTTGTTGCCTTTGAGCAACGGTGTGCAATGACAAAAAATCGATCGGCGAAAGGGATTTTTGTAATTTTGAAAACTGTTCGATCATTCATGTAACATGCTCGATCATTCAGCATTTCAATTTGAAAGAATTGCCAGATTTTGTGCAGATTTGTGCACAATGTGTGCAGCGACATCCTGATTAGGGGGGCACTCAATTTGGGATTGTAATTTCAAACCTGGTACCGCTCTCATCAGATCCAGCCAATCGAATGTCCCCTCCATGGGCCTTCATCATGGCCTGAACGATGCCAAGCCCCATGCCTGTACCGTTTTCTGTACGACGTGTAGTGAAAAACAATTCAAAGATTTTATCCTGATTGGCTGCAGAAATTCCGCTGCCGTTATCACTGACAGTTATCTTGATTGTTTCAGTTGACAGGATTGTATCAAGTTCAATTTTTGTAGCGCCATGATTGGCGGCATTTTCAAAAAGATTTGAGAAGATAATGAGTGCATTTTCCGATGCAACCGGGAGATTGAGAGTGTCCTCACCACTTAATTTGATTTCAATCTTTGGAAATGAATTCTTCAATTCCTCGACAAGTGCTTTAACTTGCACCTTCCCATGTTGCACCGGATTGTCTGCCTTGGCTAAATCGCGAAGCCGCTCAAGCAAAAGTACAAGCCTGTCGGTATCTGCGAGAATGTTATCAAGAAAACGGTTTCGCTCCTCATCGCTCATTGCATTTGTTTCATCGCGGATAAGTTCTGCTGCACCTTGAATTGAAGTCAAGGGCGATTTGAGTTCATGGGAAACATGATTGGCAAAAGTGTTGATATAGTCTGTTCGTTCAAAGAGTCTTTTGGATGTCATGAGCATAACTTGAGAAAGTTCTGCTAATTCCCGGCTTCCATGTTTTTTCA
>JAAEMP010000028.1 GCA_024225445.1 Hyphomicrobiales bacterium
CCTGGAAAGAGGGGTTCGATTCCCCTAGGGCGTACCATTTTTGCACCCGGCTGAGCACGGTGAAATTTCCGTTAATAGTATTAGCAAGAGGCGTAGATCGAAGCTGATGTTGTAGCGCGCGACTTCGAATGGCAGTGATTTGGAAGTTGTAATGCTGATTTCGGGGCAATGACGGCTTCAAGTTGGTGGCGGTAGTTCGCTGCATTGTTATCAACTCAAACTCCCGACCCTTAGCTCAAGATCACGCGCGCCACCAAAGGATAAAGCTGCATGAAAATAGTGAACTTGATACGCTTTCTCCTGCGAGGCTACGCCAGCGCACACAGGATTTATGCCAGAAATCGTGATCGCCGCGTGTCAAAAGCTGCTGGCACACCAACTTTCTCAATCAACGGTGCCTATTCCCGGCTTGAAGCTGCAGCAAGATGCAAACGAAACCTCTGCAACCATATCTGTTGAAATCAAACGAAATGTTCGCCTAGCAACAATCCCCATAACGCATCGCCCGAAGCCCGCGCTTTCCTCCTTGTCAGGTTTATCGCCGCTGGATGACAAGCATCCAGC
>JAAEMP010000029.1 GCA_024225445.1 Hyphomicrobiales bacterium
AATAACGGTGGGATATTATCCCGCAGGGCAACTCATATCCTGGCCGCAGCACATGGGTGATTTGATTTTGCCGTGGTCGTTGGGGCATTTGGAGACCTGAACACTGTTTCCATCATCCAGAGCAATGCTGTCATTTACAAGTGGTGCGTCGCATTTACCACATGTTGCATTTACACTCATTCCACAAACTTCACATTCATATGTCGCCATTATCATCTCCAGTTTTGGTTTTATTCAGGGCAGCCTGTATTGTTCCCTCTGACCCATTTCTACACAAGTATGAGCTCACCGCAACTGTGATATCCCAATATTGCGACTCCCATACAAACGTTCAGGCGAGTGACCCGCAGGACGCTTACTTATTGAACCGTCTTCATTTACATCAAGATCGGTTTTCATATTACCAATGCCGTAACGCTTTGTGGGATTGGCAACTAAAATACCATCCATATCATACATGGTGATCTGCCTGCGACACTCGCCACTATCGCGATGAGATGTCTCATCTGACCTCCATGACCGGTGGCCATTAGTAAGTGCGGTCCAGAATCGGCTTCTTGAGCCGGTAGACACGCATATGCATGATGAATTCCTCCGGCGGTGCGGGGAGCCAGTTGGACACCTGATCTTCCGGCGACCGCTCCCCTTGGATATAGATGGTCAAGGACCGTCTTCTGTGTACTTCAAGCCCCTGGTACGATCCCCAATACAGTAACGCTCGAGCGGGTTCTCGACCGGGTTTTCGCCCTTGCCATACAGCGAGAGCGACCAGAACCCTTTAACGGGCGGGGGCTGGTTCTTTTCGAAACGCAGGACGTAGCGCTTGCGTCCGTCATGTGAACCAATGTCAAGGATGGTTGGTATAAATTGGATTATCGAAAAAATGGCGCAACTCCCGGCATTTCATCCCTCCCGCATCTCCAATATTCCAGCGGTCAAATTATAACCACAATAATCACCAATACACGACTTGGCTGGGGTCAATCATAAGGGTTTCCATTATGAATGTCCCAAGTTATTTCTTCACTTTAAAATTTCTTGTTGTGAGTGCATTGCTGGCAACTGCATGCGCGCCAGCAATGGCAAAACGTTACGTCAATGAGCGCATTGAAGTTGCATTTGTCATCGACACAACCGGCTCTATGGCAAATCTGATTGAAGGTGCCAAGCGCAAAATCTGGTCAATTGCCAATACCATTGTCGACATCAATCCCAATGCAGATATCCGCATGGCTTTGGTCGCTTACCGCGATTATGGTGACAAATATGTGGTCAAGACATTCGATATGAGCGCGGACATCCAAGGTCTCTACGGCAATCTAGTTGGTTTTCAGGCGGTTGGCGGAGGTGATATACCTGAAGCAGTCAACGAGGCACTGAATGCTTCTGTTCATGAAGTTAATTGGAGCCGGGATCGAGAAACCCACCGCATGATATTCCTCGTCGGCGATGCTCCCCCGCACATGGATTATGACAATGGTCCAAAATATCCAGAGGTAATCCGCTTTGCCAGAACTGCCGGTATCACCATTCATGCCGTACAAGCAGGCAATTCCAAACAAACACGTAATATCTGGAAGGATATCGCCAACCGGGGCGCTGGTGACTATATCCCCATCCCCCAGGATGGCGGACAGATCACAATTATCGAAACTCCCTATGACAACGATATTATTGTCCTGCAACGGCGCATCGACAAAACCGTTATTCCCTATGGCAACGAGAAAACCAAATCAGGATTGCTCAATAAGTTGAACGGGAAATTATTTGCTGCCCCGAGTGTCGCCATTGAGAATTCCAAGTTCTACTCAAAACGATCAGTACGCAAAGAGGTTGTAACCGGCAGTGGCGATATTATATCAGCCATCCGCAACAAGGATATCGAGCTTGATGCCATCAAGCGCGATGAATTGCCAAGGCAACTCCAGTCCATGAACAAAGCCGAGCGGAAGAAATATATCAACGAGAAAATTTCGGAGCGCTCCGCGCTGGAAGAGAAAATGGCAAAGCTCGTCAAAAAGCACGATGCTTATAGTGTGAAAGAAAATGAGAAGTTGGCCAAAACCAATCCAGCAGATTCATTTGACAGGGCGGTTTCAAGAGCGATTGCAAAGAATTTTTGACCATTCGATAAAACATAAAAAACCCCGGAAAACCGGGGATTTTTTGAAGGGTTCAAGTTTGGCTTAGTAGCAGGCTTTGATCTTCTTCGGGCATAGCAGAACACCTTTAAAATGATCATGCAAAAGGAGTTTGATTACCTGCGCCTGCGTTATGATGAGAGAGAAATGGCATGGTTGAAGCGGGTGGAGGAGTTGGAAGATGAGAACCAGCATCTGAAAGTGTTTAAGGCAGAGGTCAAGCGCCTGAGGCGTGAGTTGGCGGAACTCAAATCAGGCAAGCAGCGTTTGGTTGGTGCTGTAAGTGGAAATTATTAAGACCTTTGCCGCCTTTGTGATGTGGCTCAAATGTGCCCTCAAGCATCAATAAATACATTCTATCAGCGACATCCTTCGTTTGGTAGAATTGGGCTTGAAACAACCGTTCGTCAGATTTCAAGTATTGATGGGTCAAGGTCGGCAATGCAGGACAAAGCACCAATCTGTTGTGGCTGCACCAATGACAGCTTTCAGAAAACTCGCCGATAATAAAACAATCGGAACCAGTCGTTTTCCGAGACACGAATTCATGCTTGTGTAGTATGAAAGCTGGCGAGGCCTTCGGCGCTGAATGCAGTGGTTGATGTGAAGGATTTGCGGTTTCCACCCGGCTACCATTTGGTGGAACTGAACCGGAAAGAATACAATGACTGGCGCCACCATACTTTGCCAGATTAATACTCCCCCACAACACCAAACGCAAAATTCTTGCAATAGTTACAATTGAAGACTAGACTGACAGGGATAATTTCACCGAAGAATTGTTTGTTCATGCACAACATCCGTTCCTTGTTTTTTGCCGTTGGACTTGCATTGCTGCTAGCAGGAGAGGTAGCAAGCCAGCAAAGACTAGAAGTAGATGCTATTGTTGAAGAACTCGCGGAGGTTGCGGCTTTTGTCAACGCGCGTTCCGCTCTTACACAAGCTCCAAATGTCGAAGTGCCAAACAACGGCAGGCTTGTCATCAGACAAAGAATCTTCAGCGCTGATGTCTTAAGTCTAGGGGCTGGATCTGAACTCATGTTGGACACTAGCCAGGTCAAAGGTGAGGCAGAGTTCTTTGTAGTTGCTCGTAAGTTGATTGTGCCGACTGGTGCAAATCTCGCAAAAATAGGATGGGTTGGAGATGGTTCGCCGTCTCTGCCACCGGCGCTTGGGCGAGCGGCAAACGGAACCAATGGCAAAGGGGCAGGTCAGGATGGCAATCCCGGCTTGGCAGGCCGACAGGGAAAGCTCGGTTTTGCTGGAGTTACAGCGCCTAGATTGACCATCATAGTTTTGGAAATTGTCGGAGACGCCATTCAGGTCGACCTAAGCGGCGGAAACGGTGGACAAGGCGGCATGGGTCAAGCTGGAGGCCATGGAGGAAACGGAGCGCGTGGAAATTCCGCTCGGACTGCCTGGGTTAAATTTCCTTTTGGTGGCAAGACGGCGGCTGGTTGCGCGGCTGGTCCCGGTCGCGGAGGTCGCGGTGGAAACGCTGGGCCAGGTGGACAAGGCGGCATTGGTGGCAACGCGGGAACCGGGGGCACCTTTCGCTTCGTAGGACCAGCAGAAGTAGCGGAAATTTTTTTTGAGACTGGAGAAATCCTTGTGAGCCCTGGAAAATATGGTGCAGGGGGTGAGGGTGGCGAAGCAGGGCGACCTGGACAGGGTGGGCAAGAAGGCCGGCTATCTTCACATTGCGGTTCTGCTGGACGACAAGGAAGCCCGGGCAGCAACGCGCCGGGTGGCCAAGTTGGTCCTAATGGTCAAGAAGCTAGCGAAGGCACTGTAAGCAGAATTGATCTCGATGCAAAACGCTTGGTGCGGGCATTTGGCTTCGGAGCTGACGATGACTGACAACGCGAACCAGCAGGAGACTAGTGATGAAGATGTTGTGGAAAAACCGGCTCATCAATCGATTAAAGAGCGAGTTTGGCGCCTGGAAAGCGATCTTAAGGACGCGCAAACATCAATAGAGTCATTGAGTGCTAAGCCGCGGATTTGGAAGGATCGTTCCTTCTATGCAGGTTTGTTTGCTCTACCACTTCTGGTACTTTCTGGGTGGGTTTTGACTTACATTGGGGACGCGTCGGAGTCCCGCTTCTTTCAACCTTTGCCTTATTTGCATTCAATGTTCGGAACCGAAGAAGCCATCAAAGCCTATGTGGCTCCTGAAAAAAAGAGGGAGGAACGCGGCGACGTTCACCAGGAGATTTCTGAGGTAATCGAAGCTTCATACGCAGAACAAATAGAAACTTATCTCGACGGAAAGAAACTCCTGACGCTGGAAGCGCTGGCCAAAGCGATTGGCAAGGGTAAGTTTGATAAGCGGATCAAAGGAATTGGAGGTAGAAAACAAAACTTCAACGACTTTTTTATCAGCAGATTAGGCTTGATTCCGGAAACAACCGAGAACCGCAAATGTGATGATCTGCCAACAGGTGCCGAGGTGCTTCAGCTAGCGATCGAAGACCGGAAAAGTTGTTTTCTTATTGGGGAAAGTTTCAAGGTTTCGGACGGGTTCATTATTCTGAGGCCAAAAGATGTGCGAAAGATTCGTTTAGAAATCTTTGTTGTCTCGGAAGTGGCCAATGGCTCAGATGACGCTGGATTGACTTTCGGAGCCTTTCCAGTTCCAGGCGATGTAAGAAACAAGTTTTTGGAGGTTCGCGTGAACGCCAAGCCCACAAAAATGGCAAACCAGGCAGTGGAAGGTACGTTCGCCAATGGAGTTGATGCCTACAAGTATGTCGCAGATTTTGACATCCCCGAAGCAGACGACGAAAACGACCGAACATATGACGTTATGAACGTGTCACTTAACCTTCTGGAATATGATACACTTTTCGGCTCCGAGCGACGCGACAAGACATTCACGGTTTTTATCGTACCTACCTTTATCGCAGGTTGATATAAACATTAGTAGTGACAAGTGTAGCAGCCCCCGCTCCGCATGAGCCTCCTGCGCGTCTAGTTGTCCCTTAATCTCTCGGCGGCGGACCTCACAAAGCTCAAGTATTGCGCCAAGTTCTCGTCCAGTGTCTTGTAACTCGCCTCGTCGTTCAACAATCCCTGCAAGGCCTTCATGGATGCTGCTTGTGAACGATTGAGCACGACCACGCAGTCTTTCAAGCCAGTCAGATCGCTCTCGATCTTGCCGGTCGAGCGTGGCTCCAAGGCGGTCAAGTCCTTGGCGGAGGCCACCGAGGCTGTCATTAATCGCTTGGCGCAAGCGATCAAGTCGCGTTCCAAGGCTGTCAGTTGTGCTCCTATTGGAAAGCTAATCCTTGTTTTGATCAAAGCTCGACAAAACGGACCTTCGAGCGCTCCGCAGCATTTGGTATTTTGGACTCGGAGCAACCGTCCGTCAAATTTCAAATGTCGATGGCCCAAGGTCGGCAACGCGGACCTTTTACCGTATTCAACTACGTCTGTTATACAATCTGCGACACACCTGCCATCGACACCGTCTGCCGACAGCCGCCATTGCGAAGACTGGTTCTGGTCTTTGATTTCAGGTATTCTAACCCGGGTTCTCGATGGCAATAAAGTCACGGATTTCGTGTGAATTAA
>JAAEMP010000030.1 GCA_024225445.1 Hyphomicrobiales bacterium
CAGTGGGTCAACTTCTGCCTTCGCAACTCTCGGAAATTGTTCAATTTGCACCACCAACTCGACTTGCGCTGTGTGCCAGCAACCGCCGTGAGGTCTTTTCCGCTGAACGACAGCACTACAGATAAAATGACCATCTTGAGCGTAGTTCAGTGTTCAGCTTGCGACACGAACCGAACGGCGAAGATATGCCAAAAACGAACTTCATCCGAGCAGAATACTGTTCTAATCACGCCACGAATGCAAAGGCTTTAAACCAGAAGTTCGACACCCATTCGATAATAGGTCATGAACCAGGACCAATTCATGCTGACACAGAACACCTCAGGAGGCTGAGGATCAGGTAAGGACAATACACTTGCATATATTTTGCCACAAATTTTGAAAAGTAAATGCACCAAATACACCTGCCAGGGTTTACATCATCAAACAAAATGCCCATTTTGATTTAATGATTGTTTATAATTGGCTTGATGCATGCAAACCCTGATTTCGATCATTTGCCTGTTGGCGATTGCTGTTTTTTTCTACCGCCGTTCAAAAGGCAAGAACAGCATATCCAGGCGTTTGGGCATATCTGACGCAAAATCAATTCGTCCTGTTATTACCACTTCCCCAATCACCAAAATCAGTGATCCAGTCACCGCAGCAGCAACCCTTCTTGTTTCACTGCAATCAGAAGAATTTGTTCTGGGTGATGCTGATGAAGAAATCATTGAAAATCTGCTATTGAATATCGCTGAGCAGGAGACCGTTGATACAGCGTTGGGTTATGCAAAATGGGCCGTGATCGAAGTGAGTGATGCGTCATTTGTCATTGACCGGTTGGGAACCCTGTTACGTTCACAGCTCACTGACAGCGAAAAACAACAATTCCTGGCAATGCTGGATGAAGCCAACACCAATATTGGCGGCTGTTATGACTTTGGTTCCTCAAGAATGCGGCTGGCGCAGCAAATGGGGCTGGAAACTGCCCATTGAGATTTGCTGTCGCAGCCATCACGGGCTTGTGTAATTTTGTTAATTGCAGCGGATGCCAAATTGGCAAATATCTTGAACCAGACAAGCCACGATTCAAGGAAATTTCCTGATGCAAACAAAATCCACCTTTCAGTTGTTGTCATTACTGGCAATATTATTTTCCAGCCCCGCAATAGCCGAAACTAAAACCGCCATTTTTGCCGGGGGGTGTTTCTGGTGCATGGAAAAGGATTTTGAACATGTTTCCGGCGTGATCATGGCCGAAAGCGGTTATACTGGGGGAACCAGCGACAATCCGACATATAAAACCTATGAGAAGGGCAAACATATCGAAGCCATCCGGATTTCATATGATTCAGGCAAAACTACCTATGACCGGTTGCTTCACACTTTTTGGCGCAGTGTAAATCCGACGGATGCAGGCGGACAGTTCTGTGACCGTGGCCATGCTTATTCAACGGCAATTTTCGCCATGGATGACAGGCAAAAAGAATTGGCAACAAGATCAAAACAAATGCTTGTCGCTGATAATCCCCTGCCAAAACCAATCGTTACACCAATTCTGGATGCAAACAAATTTTGGCCCGCAGAAGAATACCACCAGGACTATTACAAAAAAGCCTCAATCCGCTACAAGTTTTATCGTCTGTCATGCGGGCGAGACAAAACCATCAAGGCACTTTGGGGAAAACAGGCTCACGCCGGGATTATGTACTGACAGTGATCAATTTGACCGGTTGATGGCAGCTTTTGCTTCTTCCAGCTGATTTAGCAACAGTTGGGCTTTTTCACGTTTCTCATCTGTCTGGGCATCACTGACATCTTCACCGGCATTCTTGATTTGCTGTTCCAGTTCCTCCAGATCAAAATTGGCAAGATCGGAAACATATTCGGTCAGCAAAGTCAGGCCATCAGGTGAGACGTCGGCAAATCCACCGCGTACAAGCATCCGTTTTTCATCACCACTCTCAAGCGTTATCTCAACAACACCCGGCTTGATCATCGCAACAACTGCCGCATGATTGGCCATCACGGTAAAATAGCCCTCGGTTCCAGGCACCACGACCTGCATCGCTTGCTCGGAAAGCACCAGTTTTTCCGGGGAAACCAGTTCAAATGCAAAAGATTGGGCCATTTCATACGCCTCTAGCGAGATTAATCAACATCAATGTCTGTCTACGCTGCTTCCGCTGCCATTGTCTGAGCTTTTTCTACAGCTTCTTCAATCGAACCGACCATATAGAAAGCGGCTTCAGGCAGATGATCGTATTCACCGTCAACCAGGCCTTTGAAACCCTTGATGGTGTCTTCAAGTGCAACCAGCTTGCCCGGTGAACCGGTAAAGACCTCGGCAACAAAGAAAGGTTGTGACAGGAAGCGCTCAATTTTCCGAGCACGGGCAACAGCAATTTTATCTTCTTCAGACAGTTCGTCCATGCCCAGAATAGCAATAATATCCTGCAGGGACTTGTAACGCTGCAAAATTTCCTGAACCGAACGCGCAACTTCATAATGCTCCTCACCGATAACCATCGGGTCAAGCATTCGTGAAGTGGAATCCAGCGGGTCGACCGCCGGATAAATACCTTTTTCCGAAATCGCCCGTGATAACACAGTCGTCGCATCAAGGTGGGCAAAGGAAGTGGCGGGCGCCGGATCTGTCAAATCATCAGCCGGAACATAAATCGCCTGCACTGAGGTAATCGAACCCTTATGGGTAGTCGTGATACGCTCCTGCATTGCACCCATATCGGTTGCGAGAGTCGGCTGGTAACCCACGGCGGAAGGGATGCGGCCAAGCAGCGCTGACACTTCGGAACCGGCTTGCGTAAAGCGGAAAATATTATCAACGAAGTATAAAACGTCCTGCCCTTCGTTGCGGAAATGTTCGGCAACCGTCAGACCTGAAAGGCCAACACGCGCACGCGCTCCCGGAGGTTCGTTCATCTGGCCAAACACCATGGCGCATTTTGAACCCTCGCCGCCGCCTTCCTTGTTCACACCCGATTCAATCATTTCCCAGTAAAGGTCGTTACCCTCACGCGTACGCTCACCCACACCGGCAAAAACAGAATAACCACCATGTGCCTTGGCAATATTGTTGATCAATTCCAGGATCAACACGGTTTTACCAACCCCGGCACCACCAAACAGGCCAATCTTGCCACCCCTTGCATAAGGTGCAAGGAGGTCAACAACCTTGATACCGGTAGCCAGAATTTCTGATTCTGTTGACTGTTCAACGAAATCAGGGGCTGGTTGATGAATGGCACGCTTGGATTTGGTCACGATTGGGCCAGCTTCATCCACCGGTTCACCAATAACATTCAGGATGCGGCCAAGAGTTTCATCACCAACCGGCATGGCAATCGGTTGCCCTGTATCAGCGACAGGCTGACCGCGAACAAGGCCCTCGGATGAATCCATGGCAATGGTTCGAACAGTGTTTTCACCCAGATGCTGGGCCACTTCCAGCACAAGACGTTGACCGTTATTTTCCGTCTCCAGCGCGTTCAGAATATCAGGCAAATGGCCTGTGAACTGTACGTCAACAACAGCACCAATAACCTGTGTTATTTTGCCGGTTGCAGATGAGGCTGATGGTTTTTTTGCAGCCGGCTTGCGTGATGCAGTTCTTTTGGCGGGCGCTTTTTTAGCAGTAGTAGCAGCTTTGGCCATCTTGTTTACTCTCCAGGCATTGGGTGCTTGTGCACCCGGGATAATTTCACTAAAGCGCTTCCGCGCCAGAGATAATCTCAATCAGTTCTTTGGTGATCTGAGCCTGACGCTGTCTGTTATAGCTGAGTGTCAGGCTGTCAATCATTTCACCGGCATTACGCGTTGCATTGTCCATCGCAGACATCCTTGCACCCTGTTCGGATGCACCGTTTTCAAGCAATGCCCTGAATACCTGAACAGAAATATTGCGCGGCAACAATTCGCCGAGAATTTCTTCTTCATCAGGTTCATATTCATAGAAGGTATCACTACCCTGATCGTCAGTTTTTTCTGGCGCCTGGGCGGGAATTAACTGCTGGGCAGTCGGGATTTGCGTCATGATATTCTTGAATTCAGAATAAAACAGCGTGCAAACATCAAATTCACCATTGTCAAACATTTCAAGAATTCTGCTGCCAACACTTTCCGCATTGGCAAATTCGATGTTTTTGACTTCGCGAAAATCAACTTTTTCGACCATCTGATTGGAAAATTCCATTTTCAGCGCATCAACGCCTTTTTTTCCAACCATGAAGAATTTGTATTCCTTACCCTCAGCTTTCAACTCACGGGCTTTTTCGCGGGCCATTTTGGCAATTGATGAGTTGAAACCGCCACACAATCCGCGCTCTGCGGTGGCAACTACCAGAAGATGAACCTTATCAGAGCCGGTGCCTGCAATCAGCGGCGAAACACCTTCGCGACCGTCCATGGCACTGGAGATATTTGACAAAACCCCGGCCATACGCTCGCAATAAGGTCGCGCCTCTTCTGCAGCGCTTTGGGCACGGCGCAGTTTTGCCGCCGCTACCATTTGCATGGCCTTGGTGATTTTCTGGGTCGCCTTGACCGAGGAAATCCGGTTTTTCAGGTCTTTCAAGCTGGGCATATCAATTCGCCTGCACTTCTCAAGTTAAGCCACCAGGTTATAATCAGCCAAAACTCTTGGCAAAAGCATCAACAGCTGCCTTGAGTTTTTCAGCGCTTTCGTCTGAAATATCGCCTTCATCGCGAATTGTTTTTAACAATTCCGGATTGTCATTGCGCATATGAGCCAACAGACCGGTTTCAAAACCATTCACCTGTGAGACTTCCAGTTCATCAAGATAACCATTCACACCGGCATAGATGACGGCGACCTGTTCTTCTGTTTTAAGCGGAGTGAACTGGCCCTGTTTCAGAAGTTCAGTCAGCCGCTCACCGCGATTAAGAAGTTTTTGTGTCGCCACATCAAGGTCCGAACCAAACTGCGCGAATGCAGCCATCTCACGATACTGAGCCAATTCACCCTTGATCGAACCGGCAACTTTCTTCATCGCCTTTGTCTGGGCGGAAGAACCCACACGCGAAACCGACAAACCAACATTCACCGCAGGACGAATACCCTGATAGAACAGATCGGTTTCCAGGAATATCTGACCATCAGTAATTGAGATCACATTGGTTGGAATGTAGGCGGAAACGTCATTCGCCTGGGTTTCAATAACCGGCAGTGCGGTTAATGAGCCATTGCCATTATCATCATTCAGCTTGGCTGAACGTTCCAGCAGGCGAGAATGCAAATAGAACACGTCACCGGGATAGGCTTCACGACCGGGAGGACGACGAAGCAGCAGTGACATCTGGCGATAGGCAACCGCCTGTTTGGACAAATCGTCATAGCAGATCAGTGCATGCATGCCGTTATCGCGAAAATATTCACCCATTGTACATCCGGCAAATGGAGCCAGATACTGCATTGGAGCAGGGTCGGATGCGGTTGCGGCAATAATGATGGAATATTCAAGCGCCCCGCGTTCTTCCAAAATCTTCACAAGCTGGGCAACGGTTGAGCGCTTTTGGCCAATCGCCACATAAACACAATAAAGCTTGTCGCTTTCCTTGCCTGATTCATGCACGGATTTCTGGTTGAGAATAGTATCCAGAAGAATAGCGGTTTTACCGGTCTGGCGGTCACCGATTACAAGTTCGCGTTGTCCGCGACCGACCGGGATCAACGCGTCAATGGCTTTCAAGCCGGTTGACATTGGCTCATGCACAGATTTGCGCGGGATGATACCCGGTGCCTTGACATCAACGCGGGCGCGTTTTTTCGCCTTGATCGGGCCTTTGCCATCGATCGGATTTCCCAGCGCATCAACCACGCGACCAAGCAGCTCAGTGCCAATCGGCACATCAACAATAGAACCGGTACGTTTTACCGTATCGCCTTCCTTGATGCCCCGGTCATCACCGAAAATAACCACGCCGACATTGTCGGTTTCCAGGTTAAGTGCCATGCCGGAGATTCCACCTGGAAATTCCACCAGTTCGCCGGCTTCCACATTATCAAGTCCGTAAACGCGGGCGATACCATCACCAACGCTAAGCACCTGTCCAACTTCAGAAACCTCAGCTTCCTTGCCGAAATTCTTAATCTGATCTTTTAGTATTGCGGATACTTCCGCGGCACGAATGTCCATTAGCCGACCTCTTTGAGCGCTAGCTTAAGGGAAGAAAGTTTAGTCCGTAGCGATGTATCAATCTGGCGTGAACCAATCTTGACTATCATGCCACCGAGCAACGAAGGATCAATGCTGACTTGCAAATCAACATCTTTGCCGACCGCACTTTTCAGCGCCGCCTTCAATTCTTTTGTCTGAGCGGGTTTTAATGCCACCGCCACACTTACCTGGGCTGTTTCCTCACCGCGATGTTCTGCCAGCAACTTTAAAAAAGCACCCAGCAATTGGGGCATGACAAAAGCCCTGCGGTTTTGCGCCACTACGCGCATGAAGTTTCCAACCAGTCCGGTAATTTTTGACTTGTCCAGAACAGCGCCAATTGCACGAACCTGATCATCAGTTGAAAATACCGGCGATTTAACCAATCGAGCCAAATCTTCACTGCCATTCAAAAGTGCATCAAACCGTTTCAGGTCTTTTTCCACTCCGCCGAGCTTTTTTTCCACCAGTGCAAGATCAAAAAGCGCGGAGGCATATCGATCGCCAACACCTGAAGATAATGGGGCAGACTGAGACACTTAAATTCGGTTCCTGTTTTGGTTTACATATCCTGTACCAGATTCAGCCAATCGGTTGAAAAAAGCAGTATCAGACACATTTTTTTAGTATTTTCTAATCTCCAGGAACTAGGTAAAATTCCTGAAACCGCGCATCACCTAGCACAGCAATTTACGCTCTGCAACCAGACTCAAAGAAATAGTTTTGGTCTTTTTGTTGAAAAGTTCAATTGACCCGCCAATTCACGGTCTAAGCAATCAACCCGAAGGCGTAAGCCAGAGGAATAAATCCCATCATTGCCTCAATAACCAGTATTCCCCAGTTTTTCAGATTATTGCCTTTGTCAATCACAAGCGAGGCCAACCGGCCGATTGCCATAAATAAAAACATGCCTCCAAGCGCCAGATATAACAGCGGTTGGGGATGCAAGATCAGCACAGCTGATCCAAAACCGATATTGCCGCCTCCCATCGGGCCACGCATCCATGCCATCATCTGAGGATTATCCGGGGTGATTCGCATATCAAAATAGCGCAGCCACCAGCGCGGAAAGAAAAACTTCGATAAACCGGTAATAATCAGATAAAATGCACTGAGCCAGGCCAGCCATTCTCCGTTTGTCTGGGGCCATACAAATTCAATCATGATTATCAGTCTCCAAAAGATATTCCGGTTCGTTAATATTTTTTCCCAGGCTCAGAAATACTTCCAGCAATCAACCTCGCCTCCTACAAAAAGCTCTGCGGGTCTATATCAACCTGACACCTGATATCTCCCCGTATTTTTGGACTGCTGTTCACTACTTCACGAATATAGGAATGAAGGTCGCTGGCTTTTTCCGTCCGAAACAGCAATCTGAATCGATAGCGGCCGCGAACCTGGGCAATTGGCGCTTCTGCCGGACCCAATACCAGAACCCGGGCATCCGGTTTGCATGCCAGTCGAACGCCATTGGCATATTGTTCGGCTTTTTTGCGATCAGTTGATGATATGACCATGGCCGCCAGGCGGACAAAGGGTGGCAGACCTGCTGATTTGCGCGCCGCAATTTCCCGCTCGTAAAACTGTTCTCTCTCACCGCTGACAATAGCTTCAATCACCGGATGTCCAGGCTGAAAGGTCTGGATCAATCCTACACTTTCGCGCCCACTGCGCCCGGCCCGCCCGGTTACCTGCGACAGCAATTGAAAAGTCCGCTCCGCCGCTCGCGGATCACCATTCGACAGTCCAAGATCCGCATCAACCACTCCGACACAGGTCATCAAGGGAAAATTATGTCCTTTTGCCACCAATTGGGTGCCAACAATAATATCTGCTTCGCCTTTGGCTATCGCATCCAGCTCAAGACGCAACCGCTTTGCCCCGCCGGCCATATCGGAAGACAAAACCATAATGCGTTTTTCTCCAAACAGTTCCAGTAGCTCCTCACCCAGTCGTTCAACACCGGGTCCACAGGCAACCAGATGATCCAGTGTTCCACAATTTGGACAGGCATCGCGAACCTGCTCACTATGGCCGCAATGATGACAGACCAGTTGTCGGCGAAACCGGTGTTCCACCAGCCATGCAGAACAATCATTACACTCAAACCGATGCCCGCAGGCCCGGCATAATGTAAGCGGAGCATAGCCGCGGCGATTTAGAAACAGCAGGGATTGTTCACCGCGCGCCAGCGCAGCGGCAACTTCCTCTACCAGAACCGGTGACAGAAATTTTCCGCGCGGCGGTGGGTTTTCCCTCATATCCACGGCCCGCAAATCCGGCAGTGCAGCCTGTCTGTAACGTTCCTCCAGCCGGATATAATGATAGCGACCCAGATCGGCATTGACCCGGCTTTCAATCGACGGAGTAGCTGAAGACAATATTACCGGCGTCCCGGCTATCGAACCACGCACCACCGCCATGTCGCGGGCATTGTAAAATACCCGGTCTTCCTGCTTGAATGCCGCCTCATGTTCCTCATCAACAATGATCAGACCCAATTGGCAAAACGGCAGGTAAAGTGCTGAGCGCGCACCAACCACCACCTGAACTTCACCCGTTGCCACCTGTCGCCAGATCTTTTCCCGCATTTTGGGCGTGATATCTGAATGCCATTGAGCCGGCCTTGTACCAAACCGGTGCTCAAAGCGCTGAAGAAATCCGGAAGTCAGCGCAATTTCAGGCAATAATATCAACACCTGACGGTCTTGTTTGAAAATCTCGGCCATCGCCTCAAAATAGATTTCCGTCTTGCCCGACCCTGTAACACCATCCAGCAGGCTGACCGAGCTTCCGCCTTTGGCGATTTGCGCCAGCAACTGGGCAGCAGCAGCCAGTTGCTTTTCTGACAGTTCAGGCTCGCCAAATTCCGCATCGGGCTTGGCAACAATTGGAGGTGGTGGAAAGTAGACTTTTTCAAAACTGCCTTGTTTGATCATTCCCTCAATCACCGAACCACTGACCCCGGCCGCATGAGACAGCCCTGATTTGGTCCACATAAACCCTTCGCCAACCAGTTCCAGCACTTTTGCGCGGGCAGCGGTTATACGCTCCGGTTCCAGCCCGCTATAGCGCAAGCCCTGCTGAAGTTGCGGTGGATGATAGGCGGCAGGCGTTCTCAATACCATACGCAACACCATGCCGGGCGCGGACAGGGTATAATTTGCCACCCACTCAACAAAACGCCGCATATTTTCGCGAATAGGCGGGCAGTCAGGTTTCTCGCTCACTTGCCTCAATTTTGAAGCCGCAATTTTATTACCGCTATCCTCGTCCTGGCTATCCCAGACCACACCAAAAACCTGACGCGGTCCCAATGGAACACGCACAATATCGCCCGGCGCCAGTGCCATTTGATCACCGACCTTGTAGGTGTAGGGACGATCAGCGGGAATCGGCAACATTACCGCTACCCTCTGATAATCTGCTGTTGGCTCAATTGCGGTCAAGAAAAACTCTTAAAAAATTGCGATTCGCTCACTATAGCGTAATGACCTGAAGCACAATTTGCTATAAGAGTGATTTTTATCTGAAAAATTATACCCAATTGAAAGACATCCTGCCCATGAAATTCTTCCTTGATACAGCCGACGTTGAAGAAATCCGCGACCTGAATGACACCGGTCTTGTCGACGGCGTTACCACTAACCCTTCCCTGATCATGAAATCAGGCCGCGACATTATCGAGGTGACAAGGGAAATCTGCTCGATTGTTGATGGTCCGGTATCTGCCGAGGTGACCGCCACCGATTATAACGGCATGATTGAGGAAGCAGCCGTTCTGGCCAAAATCGCTGATAATATCTGCATCAAACTGCCCCTGACCATGGAAGGGCTGAAAGCCTGCAAGACCCTCTCCAGCCGTGGCCAGCAAACCAATGTCACATTGTGCTTTTCCGCCAATCAGGCCTTGCTGGCAGCCAAGGCCGGTGCCACCTATATCTCGCCATTCATCGGCCGCCTCGACGATCTTGGCCTTGATGGCATGGAAGTGATTGAGGAAATTCGCACAATTTATGACAATTATGATTTCAAAACCCAGATCCTGGCCGCCTCGGTCCGTACAGTAAACCATGTAAAAGACGCAGCATTGATCGGCGCCGATGTCGCCACCATCCCGCCTTCAACCATGCACAAACTGGTAAAACACATGCTGACCGATGCCGGTTTAAGTGCGTTTCTGGCGGACTGGGAAAAAACCGGTCAGAAAATCGGGTAGTGGTGATAGATTTATATTTGCGTTCTATAAACAATCAGGCGGAACCAGCTGTGGCTCCGTCCATCCTGGCTATTTTTAGATTTGTTGATTGACAAAAATTACCTGCATACAAATTACTTTTTCTCAAACAGTATCAATATTACAATGTGATGAGAATAAATTGTTTTGATCTTTATATAATAACAGATCTGAAATGTCGCCACTTGGCAAAATTCCTGATAGTATGCTCAAATATTTGTATAGTCATTTAGTTGACATACGCTAGGGTCACAAACCAGGCGCACCACTTTATTCAGGCGGTCAAAAGATCGGGTGTAAGTACCTTATGATGCGATATGATACAATTTCGCCCCCTACCGGACTCAATCCCATGTCGATCTCCTTCGAATCTTTGGCAATCCGAATGAAGCACAAACCACTGATATCACTCAACTATTTTTAAATCAGGCTCTAAAGTTATTATTGGAGGATGGATTGAACAAATTAGGTAAGTACATTCTGGTGCTGACGGCATCGGGAACTATTATTTTTGGGGTGCTTATGGTGTTATATGTATTTGCCCAAGGGGATACTACCGGTGCTCGCTTCTACTTTGCAAAACGCTCAGTGACATATTGGTATGTCGCAGCGTTGACTTTGCTGATGGTTGGGTATTTGTCCCAGCGCCTTAAATCCAGATTATTTGCGACAATTTCGTGTTGCATTTTTTGGGTCGGTCTATCACTTTGGGTAGCAAAATCTCCAGGGTTTAATCTTTATTCACCGATTGCGGGAGGGACGCCATCAGTGTCAGATTTTTTAATTGAAATATTTGTATCACTGTTGTTTCCAGTGCTTTTGGGAGCGGTGCTCTCAACACGATCAAAATGTAAATTATTTCAAATTTTTCCAAAGTAGCTCTTACGAAAAGAGGAAAACACAAGATATAGGGGACATTATGGATGAAGATGTTTTGTTGGTGTGATAATGTCCATTATGAAACGTCGAAGGCAATGGATAGGAGGCGCGGCAAAGTGCTGTTATTGGAGAATACATGACGTTCTTTGTGGAACCCACAGCGTATGAGAAAACGATACTTTCCGATTTGCAGGGCGCCTGGTCTGTTTTGCGTGAATCTGTTGCCGGTAATCCCGGTTTCGAAGGTTGGGAACGCATGTTGTTCCACATTGATGAAGCCATGAGTTGGGAGATCGTGCGACATTTGGAGCAGATGAAACCGCTATTGACAGTCGTTAGAAATATAGCCCTTCAAGGGAATGTATCGCCAGACATTATGCAGGAAATTGACGACTTATCCGAAATTCTGGAAGAGACGCTTGAAATCTATCCGCAAAACAAACTGGGCTAAAATTGAAACAAATTGGCCAATAGTTTCACGGCTGCTTGGAGCCCACTTAAGACCTCCGACAGGTGTCGCGATTTGAATTGCCGGAAGGTGGTTTCACCGTAAAGATTGGCCCACAACGGCCATTCATCTATGGTAAGGTGAAATCAAACTCCGAAGATAACACAGAAAAAATAATTCAACTGTGTAGATGAGTAAAAAATGATATTCGTGATACTTCTGGCGATGCCAGCGATACTTGTTTTCCAATGGCTTGGAACTCTTGGGACATGCACTCAAGGTGCTGATGGTCCGTTTATGTCTGGCGTAGTATTAAGTGGCCCTCTACTATTCTTGGTTTCTGTGCTCCTGCTGATTAGATGGAAACGTACGCAATCAACCCAATCCATTGATACTGAGTTCTATACTTTTTTGATTAATGTACCCGCTTGCTTATTCGCAATTCTGCTTGTGATTCTTAACTATCCAATTTGGTCTGAAACGTTACTATTTTGGGGATCGCCTTGCGGCCCAGACTATTCTTTTTACGCCCAAAGCGCTGAGGCGCGCTTGCGTTCAATAATTATTGGGTTTTTCTACGGCCCCATGCCAGGGATAGTTATCGTAATCTCACTTTTTCAAATTGGTGTCTTAATCCGGCGTGCCCCGTCAATCAGAAATCGTTAGAGCTGCTGCCTATGTCAGTTTCTGGCACATTCTGACATCATCAGTCAGGTCGCAATTTTGGTGGAGTTCGAGGCAAGGTCAAATGTCGGCACTGCGGAC
>JAAEMP010000031.1 GCA_024225445.1 Hyphomicrobiales bacterium
CGGCGCACAGGCGCCGGTCGCTTTTCGCTCCTGATCATTATTTTTTTGCTCACGGCTATTCGGGCTTATGCCCGGCCTCCGCCAGGGCGGCGCACAGGCGCCGGTCGCTTTTCGCTCCTGATCACTATTTTTTTTGCTCACGGCTATTCGGGCTTATGCCCGGCCTCCGCCAGGGCGGCGCACCGGCACCGGTCGTTTTTCGCTCCTGATTGCATGATCATTTTGAAGGTGGTCTGCTATACTTTACGCTATTTCCACACCGGCGGCCCTCATGGCGTCCAGGGCCGAGGCAAGTGAACCGTCCATGTCGATGGCCCGGCAGGCATTGGTGATCAATTTGACCTTGAAACCACTCTTGAGCGCATCCATGGCCGAATAATAGACGCAAAAATCAGTAGCAAGGCCGGTTAATACGACATTTTTCACCCCCCGGTCTCGCAGGTAACCGGTGAGGCCGGTCCTGGTTTGCCGGTCATTTTCAAAAAATGCGGAATAGCTGTCAATTTCACTTCGAAAGCCCTTTCTGATAATCAAATCGGCCCTGTCGATGACAAGATCACGATGAAATTCGGCACCATGACTACCCTGTACACAATGGGTCGGCCATAATACCTGGTCACCATAGGGCATTGTGGTAATCGAAAACGGCTCCGCGCCTTGATGGTTCTGGGCAAAGGAAGAATGGTCAGCGGGATGCCAGTCCTGGGTCAGCACAAGCACATCATAATCGCGTTGCATGCTGTTTACCGCAGCAACCACTTCATCCCCCCCTTCAACGGCCAATGCCCCTCCGGGACAAAAATCATTTTGAATATCAATCATCAATAGTGCGGTATCATGGCTTTTCATGTTTCATCCTCCGGAATCAATTTCAGGTAATTTTTACCAGTAATTCAAGAAATTTCTTGCGCTCTTTTTTATTCAGGGTCTGCAGTGTTTTCTCACTGATTTTCCGGGCGGCGCCGATATTTTCGGCATATAGTGCCCGACCCTGATCACTCGCCTCCACAAGCAGGCGCCGCTGATCATCAGAATTGGGACGGGTTTCAACAAGATCACGTTTTTTCAGACGATCAACTACCCCCTTTATTGTTGCGCCGTCCATGGCAGTTTGCCTGCCCAGTTCATTTTGCGACACCGGTCCCAATTCGCATAATTTTGCCAGTGCGGCAAACTGGGTGGGGGTAAGAGCCGGAATATGCTCGGCGAAAATCGTCAGGTGGCGCTGATTGGCGCGGCGAAGGATATAACCCACCTGCCGGGTCAACTGATATTCGCAAACCTCACCCTGGATTGGTAAAGCGTTTCTTTGCAAATTGTCGTCAGGTGAAATCTGACGAGACAAATCCTTGGCCATTGCATGCACTCCGGTGATGAGTTTCGGCATAAGAACCCGTTAACAAGATAAACAATGTTGACAGCTAAAGAATAGCAGCGCAAAATCCATTTGTATACGAACAAGTTTGATCAGGTAAAACCAACCCCGTGATGAATTATTTTCGCCCCAGCAAATTATCACAGGCCCTCGCCTGGCTGGCTGACAATAATGCCGGTATTGCAGCCGGCTGCACTGATCTTTTTGCATCAACCGATTCCCAATATCTGCGAAAAGCAAAATTTGAGAACCTGCTCGATATCACCGCCATTGATGAACTTCGTCAGATAAACGAAACCGGTGACGGTGTAAGCATTGGCAGTGCTGTCAAGTGGAGCGAAATAGTCAGGCACAACCTGCCACCGGCTTTTGACGGCCTGAAAGCTGCTGCAAGCGAGGTGGGTTCAGTCCAGATCCAGAATTCAGGCACAATTGGCGGGAATCTCTGCAATGCCTCTCCCGCAGCAGATGGTGTGCCACCGTTAATAACTCTTGATGCGAGTGTGAAATTGAGTTCAGTTTCCGGGTCACGCGTCCTGCCCCTTTCACAGTTCCTACGCGGTCCACGCCAAACCGCGCTCAACCAGGACGAAATACTGACCACCATATTGATACCCAATTCCTCAATTAGCGGCGTTTCCGCATTCAAGAAACTCGGTGCCAGAAAATACCTGGTAATATCGATTGCAATGGCAGCTGTCCGCCTGTCGCTGGAGAACAAGCTGATCAAGGAGATCGCCATATCGGTCGGTTCATGCAGCGCCGTAGCCGCGCGCCTGAAAAACGTGGAAGCAATTCTTGCAGGTTGCAGTGTGGATGACAATTTTCACTCATTGATCAAGCAGGAAATTCTCCAGCAAGATTTATCTCCCATCGACGATATCAGGGCTGATGCAGCCTACAGAAATATCGCGGCACGCGAATTGATCATACGCACTGTCGAAGAATTGATGACCGGGGGTAATGCGAATTGACTATTCACAGCCCGAACAGGGAAAACAATATTCGATTGCGCGTCAATGGTGGCGATGTGGCGATAAGATCACACCCCACACGGCGGTTAAGTGAAGTTCTGCGCGAAGAACTGGAACTGCGCGGCACCAAATCCGGTTGCAATGCAGGCGATTGCGGTGCCTGTACCGTATTGATTGATGGTAAGGCGATGTGTTCATGCCTGATACCCGTTGCCCAGGCGGAACAGGCCAGTATTGTTACTGTCGAAGGTCTTTCACAAAAACCACAACCTGGCACTGCCGGTGACCCTGTAACATTGTCAGCCTTGCAGAAATCGATGCTTCGTCATGGGGCAGCCCAATGCGGCATCTGTACGCCGGGAATGCTGATGGCGGCGTGCGCTTTGCTGGAGAAAGATAGCACGCTGACAAGGTCGCAAATTGAAGACGGCTTGAGCGGTGTTCTCTGCCGGTGCACCGGATACAATAAAATTATCACGGCCATACTTGATGTTGCCTCTCCCGGGGCTTCATTGCCCCTGCCAGCCTGCGGCAATACGGTGGGTGCGCGAATTGAAAGGCTGGATGGCCTGGAGAAGATTACCGGCAAAGAATTATTCGGCGCTGATCATGTTCCGGCAAATTCACTTTTGGTACGGGCAATCAGATCACCTCATGCAAAGGCGGAATTTACGTTTGGTGATTTGCAAAAGTGGAAAACTGAATCTGCGGGAATTGAAGCCGTAGTGACAGCTGCAGACATCAAAGGTGACAATTGTTTTGGTGTAATCCCGGCATATGCAGACCAACCGGCTTTGGCCGTTAATCAAACATTGTTCCGTGGAGAAGCCATTGCACTGGTTGTCGGCGATGAGAATATCGTCAGTGAACTCGACCTTGACGACTTTCCGGTCACCTGGAACCAACAAAATCACTGCATCAGTATAGAAGAAGCATTGAGCGCAAACGCGTCGCAAGTTCACGACAATTTTAAAAATAATATTCTGATTGAGGGAAAAGTAGTTTGTGGTGATGCCGGTGCAGCTTTGGATGAGGTCGCACAAATTGCCCAGATGGAATTTGAAACCACCTTTGTCGAACATGCCTATATTGAACCTGAAGCCGGCAGTGCCTGGCTTGATGGTGATGTGCTGGTTATTCAGGCATGCACCCAGGCACCAGTCATGGACAGGGATTCAACCGCTGTCATACTCGGGCTGGAATCTGAAAAAGTGCGTGTCATTCCATCGGCAACCGGCGGGGGTTTTGGATCGAAACTTGATCTTTCGCTTCAGCCATTGCTGGGTCTGGCTGTTCTCAAAACCGGCAAGCCCTGTCGAATGATCTATTCGCGCGGGGAGTCGATGGCATCAACAACGAAACGTCATCCGGCAAAAATGCAGGCGAAGATCGGTTGTGATGTTTGCGGCCAGATCGTGGCAATGCAATTTAGCGGGGATTTCAATACCGGAGCTTATGCCAGTTGGGGGCCGACAGTTACAGGACGCGTGCCGGTTCATGCATCTGGTCCCTATCTGACACCCAATTATGATGCCAGGGTTCGTGCAGTTTATACCAATGCTCCGCCATCAGGGGCATTTCGTGGATTTGGTGTACCCCAGGCGGCAATCATCCAGGAAATATTATTTGATGATCTGGCAATTCAGTCGAATATCGACCGATTGAAATTCAGGCAGATCAATGCCCTGGCTGATGGTGACAGAACGGTATGCGGTCAAACACCCAAAGGCATCGGCATTGGCGATTGCCTTGATGCGCTTGAGGAAAGGTGGCAGACAGCGACACTAAGTGCGGCCGAATTCAACTCCCACTCGCCAACCATCAAAAAAGGCGTTGGCGTTGCATCCTGCTGGTATGGTTGCGGTAATACCGCCATCCCCAATCCCTCAACAATCAGACTTGGAATAAGCAGTGATGGAAAATTGTTTATCCACCAGGGAGCGGTCGATATTGGCCAGGGATCGAACACGGTAATCCCGCAAATTTGTGCAGATGCCCTGGGAGTGGAAATTGGCAAATTTGAGCTTGTTGGAGCCGACACCGCACTGACGCCCGATTGCGGCAAAACTTCCGGTTCGAGACAGACTTTTGTTACTGGCAAAGCAGCGGAACTGGCCGGTCTGGCTTTGAGAAAACAGATATTGCGCATGAGCAATATGGGAGATTCGGCCACTATATCTCTGGAAGATCAAAAACTGGTTATTCGTGACAGCAAATCTGCACACAGCGTTGGTCTGGTCGATCTGGAGCCTGATGAAAATGGTTATGTGATTGCCGTCGAAGAAACCTATGATCCTCCCACCACCGCGCTGGATGAAAACGGCCAGGGTGTTCCCTATGCGGTTTACGGCTATGGAGCGCACATTGCCGAGATCGAAGTTGATACGGTATTGGGAACTTTGAGGATAACCGATATTACCGCTGCGCATGATGTCGGGCGGGCTATCAATCCGCTGCTTTGCGAAGGTCAGATTGAAGGCGGTATTGCCCAAGGCCTGGGTATGACGCTGATGGAAGAATTCATTCCCGGGCAGACCGAAAATTTGCACGATTATCTTATTCCCACCATTGGCGATATGCCGAGGATCAAGTCTATTCTGGTGGAAAAAACCGACCCCGAAGGGCCGATGGGCGCCAAGGGACTGGGTGAACATGTACTGATACCCACCGCACCAGCCATACTGAATGCAATTCGCGATGCATGTGGCGCACGCATTACCACTCTGCCTGCCCTTCCCCATCGGGTATTAAAAGCGATCAGGGAGGCGAAGTAAGATAATGAACTCTGATACATTAACAAAACCAGAAAAAATCCGCTGCGATGCATGCCCTGTAATGTGCTATGTGGCCGAAGGCAAAGCCGGTGCGTGTGATCGTTATGCCAACGAGAATGGCCGCATCATCCGCTGTGACCCACTGACTATCCTGGACAGGCAACTTGAAAAAGGCGGCGAGATAAGGCCGTTTTTAAAGTCAGACTGGGATGGCAAAATGCTGGAAGGCGGAGAAGTGTTTGTCTCTGCCATTGGCTCGGGCACCACCTATCCTGATTATAAACCAGCGCCTTTCATTGTTTCGCGCCAGGTCGGGGGTGTTGATTTCGTTACTGTTGTGACCGAGGCCATATTTTCTTACTGCGGCGTCAAAATCAAAATCGATACCGACCGGCATCTGGGTCATGAGGGGGCTATCGTTCGCGCCAGCGGTGAGGTAATCGGCCATGTGATGACCGGCGAATATGGTTCGCAAATGCTGTCTTTAGGGGGTGTGGATCATCTAACCGGTGGCTCGAAGGCGGAAGGCAGGATAACCTGCGACAGTCTGTTGAAGCTTTGCAACAAACAGGCGGTTGAACTGGAAATTGATGAAGGATCAAAAGTAGTTGTACAGGCAGGAAAAGCACCGATTGTTGATGGCGTTACTGAAACGCGCATGCGGGTTGGATGCGGATCGGCAACCATCGGCATGTTTGCCTCTCAATGGCGCGGACTGGTTGATGAAGTAGTGGTAATTGATGACCACATCACCGGTGTAGTCTCGGAACATCAGGCCGGCAAGGTGCTTGGATGGGAAGATACCGGCATCAAGATCAAGGGCAGACGATCTACGCCGGGCAGATATTTTCAGGTGGCTGAACCCGGTCTGGGATGGGGTGGTACAAATATTGAAGACCCCAGTGTTATCCTGGGCCCGTGGAATGCAAAAAAAGGCGCAAAGCCGGGATTGCGGTTGATGATGGTCTCCACCACTGGAGAACAACATGCATATTATGTGCTGGACGATGATCTGGTGCCCCAATTACAGGACATGCCCGACAGCCTGCTCCCATCCGTGCAATTGATAGAGGAGAATTGTGAACCCTCTCTGTGCAGTGTTTTATTCATGTGTGGGGCCGGTGGATCATTACGCTCCGGTGCGACGAAAAACCCGGTATTGCTGACCCGCTCCGTTCAGGCCTTAAAAACCAGTGTTACCTGCGGCGGAGCTGATGTCTATGTTTGGCCGGGCGGTGGCATCACCTTCATGGTGGATGTGTTGAAACTTCCCGACGATTCATTCGGCTATGTACCTACACCGGCAATTGTCGCTCCGCTGGAATTTACCGTCAGCCTTGATGATTATCTGGCTCTGGGTGGCCATCAAGATGCCATACGTGCGATTGGCGATATTGTTGAACATGGTGGCGAATATGGTGCCAATGCGCGACTGACGGCATTTGGCGACAAGGGTGACTAATCGTGATCAAACCTCACCCCCCTTTTGCAAAAATGTTACCTGACGAACGCCGGCTGCACCTTCACCACGGTCCCATTGACCTGATTGTCGAAGCCTTTGGGCCAGAACGCTTACAAGCCCTCGCTCTGGCCGAGGCCCGCTTTCAAACCGTGTTGAGCGAACTGGTTGAAGAACTGAAAGTGTTGCGTCAGCCATGTGAACCGGATCGCAAGTTTCACGGTGCCATTGCCCGCAGAATGCAACTGGGTGTTGAATATTTCTTACCGCGTTTTATTACCCCGATGGCGGCAGTCGCCGGAGCGGTGGCAGATGAAATTCTTGAGGCGATGGGTGCAGGTGAAGGCATCGACAGAATCTACGTCAATAATGGTGGTGATACGGCAATTTATTTATCACCAGGCCATTCAATGAAAGCCGCAATTGCCGCACCATTTAGAGCGGAAATCGCTATTCAATCGACAGATCACTCGCGTGGTGTTGCAACCTCGGGATGGCGCGGGCGCAGCCAGTCGCTGGGCATAGCCGACACTGTCAGCGTGGTTGCGTCAAATTGCGCCAGTGCTGATGCTGCAGCGACCATGATAGCCAATGCGGTAAATCTGCCTGGCCATACGAACATATCCCGAACAATGGCCCTGGAAATTTCACCCGACAGCGATCTGGGTGAGCAATTGGCAACAGTTGACGTGGGCGATTTAACTGACACAGATGTTGAAACCGCCTTAAACAATGGCGAGTTACTGGCTCAGACCTGCGTGCATGAGGGGGCAATTGATGGCGCTATGCTGATATTGAAAAACAGCATTCGCCAGGTTGGCACCATGGATTTAATTCACACCAATACAGGAGAACTGGCAATTGCCTGAATTCAAACTTCGTAAAACACTTACCTTTATCGAGACCATTCATCACGAAAACGGACCTGCACCCTCTAATCCACGCAAGCGAGCTGCCGTTGCGGCAATTGTCAGCAATCCATTTGCCGGCGGATATGAGGAGGACCTGCAAAGTGCCATGGATGAGCTGAAACCTCTCGGCCTGTTAATGTCTGATATTTTAATTGACGCCTTGGGTGGTATTGATGGCATTGACGGTTATGGCAAGGCTGCCGTATGCGGGGAAAATGGTGAACTTGAACACACGGCACTCTGGCATGTACCCGGCGGATATTCGATGCGCGAGCGATTGGGAGAGGCCAAAGCAATCGTCCCCTCGGCGATGAAGGCCGGTGGTGTTGGCACCTCAATTGATATCCCGCTGGGCCACATTAATGCCGCCTATGTGCGCAGCCATTTTGATGCAATGGAAGTAAGGATCAGCGATGGCCCACGCGCCAATGAACTGATGTTTGCTCTGGCCATGAGCCGCGGACCTCGTATTCACTCGCGCATGGGTGGTTTGGAGACCAAAGACGTCAA
>JAAEMP010000032.1 GCA_024225445.1 Hyphomicrobiales bacterium
AAAAGCAGGATGCAGCTTCTTGAACTGATCAAAGTTCTCAAACACTGACTTTACAACCGTATAAACAACATCTGCAGGAACGTCTGCGGAAGTCACAAAAGTTGCGCCAACACCAAAAGTCGCGATGTCTTCCTTGTTGTTGTACATTCCGGCTGGAATTGTTGCTGAACGGTAATATGGGTTATCAGCAATCAGCTTGTCAATTGCCGGTCCGGTTACGTTAACAAGGTGCGTCGCACATGAAGCCAGGGATTCCTGCGTCAAAGCTGATGGGTGGCCAACCAGCCAGAAATAACCATCAATCTTGTCATCACAGACAGCAGCACCGGTCTCGGCTGATTTCATACCTGAGGCCAGTTTGAGGTCTGAGCGTTTCCACCCCATGGCAGACTCCAGAACCTCCCATGTACCAAGAGTACCAGATCCGGGATTGCCAATATTGAAACGTTTTCCCTTGATGTCCGAAATGTTCATGATTTTGGAATCATCACGGGCAATCACAGTAACAGGCTCAGCATGCACGGAGAATACCGCCCTGAGATTTTCAAACTTACCCTTGTCTTTGAATTTTGAAGTGCCGTTATAAGCGTGATATTGCCAATCTGACTGGGCTACACCAAATTCCAGTTCACCAGCGCGAATCGTGTTGATGTTATAAATTGATCCACCAGTTGATTCAGCAGAGCAACGAATGCCAGTCTCCTTGCGGGTTTTATTGACCAAACGGCAAATCGCACCGCCAGTTGGATAATAAACACCGGTTACACCACCGGTACCAATGCTGATAAACTGAGTGTCAGCGGCGATAGCTGAGCCTGCGCCGAGAGACGCTGCCATTGTCAGCGCCAGGGTTAATTTTCTTATCGTCATTTTAACTCCTCCTGTAGAGCTTACTAGGTTTACTTGCCATCAAACAATTTGCCGGCATTGCGGCATTTGGGGCTACAACGATGACACTCTGTGTCCCAATCCATTATTCAAAATGCATTCAAATAATTCTGCTTGTCGATATTACAGGCTAACAATGTAAAACCATTCATATCAAAAGCCTCATCCAGCGCCACCTCAAGCGCTTCACTACTATCAATCCACTTCGCGTTACCACCATAGGCACTGGCAACGGAAACCAAATCAGTCGCGCCAAAATCCACACCCAGATTAGGCAGGTTGCTCCTGGATTGTTTGAGTTCAATCAACGAAAGCGACCGGTCAACCAAAACTATTATTACAATTGCGAGTCCCAAGTCCCGAAGTGTCGCAAGTTCTCCTGCCACCATCTCAAAACCTGCATCGCCGACAAATACAACCACATTCGAGACACTCTGGCTAGTCCCTTGTGAAGTCATTGTTTTTGCATAACCTATTGCCAACGGCAGACTAATTCCCATGGTGCAAAATGCAGTGGACTGCAATAATGTACGCGGCCTTGAGCACTTCCACATCTGACTGAGCAAAATTCGGTGAGCTCCGCTGTCAACCGTCACCACACCATTGTCTGGCAATTTTCTGCGGGTAATTGCAAAAATCTTGTGCGGCCCCCATTCAACCCTGTCCCCAAACATCTGGTCTAGCGCATCACGGGCCCTTGAAATTTCCCCTTCAGGCCAGACCTGTGAAGCGCCGGACTTGTGTTTCTTCAAAACACCCTGCCCTATGCGAACAATTGAATCAGCAATATCGCCAATGAATCTGACAGCTGCGCCATGCATTCCGTGTTGTATATCTGCGTGGGATAAATCAATGGCATTTACCGCTTCCCAGGGTTCAATCCAGCCTGAACGCATTTCTATAGGATCATATCCGGCAAGAATAATGCAATCAGACTGTGCCAAAAGTGGCAAGATTATCCCGTCTGAGCGCGGGGAAAGACCGTGACCTCCAAGGCATAGTGGATGATTTTCATCAATGATTCCCTTGGCCTTATAAGTTGTTATCAGCGGAATCGACAAATTTTCACACAAATTGAGAATTGCATCGCCTGCGTCGTGGTGAAGGGCACCAAGACCGGCAAGCATGATTGGACGTTGTGCATTTTTCAGCATGAAACATGCCCTATCCAGTTCCGGCCCATCGGGCCAGTTACCGGATTTTACCACGGCCAATCGGCTCTCACTAACATCCAGTTCGCTGTCGGCAATATTGTGCGGCACATCAATATGCACCGGACCGGGAGGATCTGCCAGGGCAATGGCAATTGCTTTGTCGACTATTTTTCCCATACTGCCGGCAGCCACTTGAAAATGGGCTTTGGTGACCGGTTTCATCAGCGCTTTTTGATCAATAATCTGATGGGTAAAACTTTGCGCTTCGCCATCTTCCACACATCCGGAAATGACAATCAAAGGCACCTGTTCCTGAAATGCATTGGCAATCGAATTCACAGCATTTGCTAGTCCCGGGCCAATTGTGGTCAACAAAATTCCCGGTGCCCCACTCGCCTGCCAGGATCCTTCCGCCATAAAACCGGCAGCATTTTCATGTTTGCACAAAGTAAATTCAATTCCGGCTTCCGCCAGAGCCTGCATCACCACCAGTACCTCGCCACCCGGCATGCCAAAAGCATGGCGGCACTCTGCCTCATGCAGTTTTTTTGCCAGCAATTTTGCTGCCGTTGTCTTCATTACTATTCTTGGCCCTTAATATCGTTTTTGTTATCTGTTCTTGCTCTGCACATAGCCTTCACGCGTCTGTGGCACTTTCATGTCCAGGATACGTCCGGCAATCAGATTTCGAAGCATCTGTGCGGTGCCACCGCCAATAGTGAACATGCGAGCGTCCCTCACCATTCGTTCAACGGGCATGTTTCGGGAATATCCCGCAGCTCCATGCAATTGCAATGCATCGTTCGTCACTTTCACGGCAGTTTCAGATGCAATCAGTTTCGCCTGTGCAGCCATCAATGGATCAGGAAAACCGGTATTGGTAGTTTGCGCACTTGTTGCGGCGCGCCATATCATCATTCGAGCCGCTTCAAGTGACACATTCATATCGGCGAGCATCCATTGCAGACCTTGAAATTCAGCAATTGGTCTTGAAAACTGCTCACGTATTTTGACATAAGCCAGGGCTTCATCGTAAGCGCCGCAGGCGATACCGAGTGCAACGGTCCCCGCACCTACTCTTTGGCCATTATAAGCATTCATCAAACCGGCAAAACCACGCTTCAAATCTTCAGGCCGGATCAGTGCCATGTCCTCCGCAATTTCCAAATTCTCGAACAATATTTCAGTTTCCGGGATACCTCTCAGACCCATCGCAGGCTCGCGCTTGCCAATTTTCAAACCCTGGTCCTCGTCAAGAACCGCAATGAAACCGCCGATACCCAGACGCACACCATTTTCTTTGACCTGGGCAAAAATCAAGTGGGTTTTCGAAACCCCGCCACCGGTAATCCAGTGCTTGGTGCCATTGAGAACATATTTGTCGCCTGTTTTTACTGCCGTGGTAGTCATCTGGGTTGCGGCGGAACCAGAACCAGGCTCGGTGATACATATTGCCGGTTTGTCACCTGCCAGCACCAAAGGTGCTATTCGTTCAATCTGTTTGCTGGTGCCGAAACGAATGATCGCCCCAATGGCGCCCATATTTCCTTCGACGACGATGCGGGCGGTCACCCCACAAGCCTTGGCAATCTCTTCAACCACCAGCACCACATCGAAATATGACAATCCCAGGCCACCATGTTCTTCAGGAATGGCCATGCCCATGAAACCGGCCTCGGTCAACGTTTTGACATTGTCCCAGGGATATTCTTCGCTGGCATCAATCCGGGCCGCTTTTGGCTTGAATATGTCAGTGGCCAGCCTTTTTGCGACATCCTGCAACCTGCCCTGATTTTCATCCAGTTGAAACACATTTGCACCTATTTACTATTTTGGTTTCCAGACAGCCAATCTTCCATGACTTCATCAGTATCAGCACCGCAAACCGGTGGCGCTCTTCTGTAGGTCACCGGCGTTTTCGAGAACCTGACCGGATTTCCTATCAATTCGACTGAACCTGATTTTGCCAGTGGATGATCCATAGTTATGCGCATGTCGCGCGCCGCGACCTGTTCACTATCAAAGACCTCTTGAAGATTGTTAATCGGACCGCAGGGCACATTTTGTTGTCCCATCTGATCCAGTAATTCCCGTTTGCCGAACTTTGCGATTTCCGCTTTCAGAATATCAATCAGTGCCAATCGGTTCTCCACCCGTTTTTCGTTGATTGAATAGTCAGAATTAACCGCCAGGTCACCGCGCCCGAGAATTGAACAAAATCTTGCAAACTGACCATCATTACCAACTGCAACAATGACATAGCCATCCCTGGCTTCAAAAACCTGATAGGGCACAATATTGGGATGTTGATTACCGCGACGTCTGGGCACCTCACCGGAAGCAAGATAATTGGCCCCCTCATTGACCAGCCAGGAAATCTGGGTATCAACAAGCGCGATATCAATATACTGCCCCTCACCGCTGCGATCCCTGTGGCGCATGGCCGCGAGAATAGCAGTTGCCGCATACATACCGCACATCACGTCAGCAACACCAACTGCTACTTTCATTGGCTCACCATCGCTGGCACCGGTCAGACTCATGATGCCGCCATAGCCCTGGGCCATAATATCATAACCAGGCAAATGGGCATTTGGTCCGGTTTGACCAAATCCGGTGATTGAACAATAAATTAGTGCCGGATTTTGTTGTTTCAGACTATCGTAATCAAGGCCAAATTTACGAAGTCCCCCGAGCTTGAAATTTTCTATCAGAATGTCACATTTGCCTGCCAGTTTCCGTATTGTTTCAGCGCCTTCCTCACTTGAAATATCAATTGCGACAGAGCGCTTGTTGCGATTGGCACATAGATAATAGGCACTTTCAGAGGTTTCATTACCCCGAGTAACAGGCACATAAGGAGGTCCCCATCTGCGTGTGTCATCACCCGCGCCAGGTCTCTCCACCTTGACAATATCTGCGCCATAATCACCCAAAAGCTGGGTGCAGGTCGGACCCGCCAGAATGCGCGATAAATCAAGTACCTTGATCCCGTCCAACGGACCTTTTTTGCCGTTTCCGGGGAGTACTGTGGATGGGCTGTTCATATTTTGCGGCGTCAATTTATCAAATTTCCATATCAAATATCTGATTCAGCTTCCGACAGAAGTTCCAGGTTCGGTTCATATTAAATGCAGTTTTGAAAAATAAAAGTCATTTCTTTCAGATTTTATGTTAAAAATGCTAACACTAATTTCCTGAGGAATATCCATGAATCTGCAACAGCTCAAATCCCTGGCAGCAATACTCGAATGTAAAAGTTTTTCCGCTGCGGCCAGCAAAATCGGATTAAGTCACTCGGCTATCTCGCTACATATGAAATCACTGGAGGACGAGCTCGGGCAGCCGCTATTTGATCGAAGCACGCGCCCTCCTACTTTTTTAGCCTCTGGACAAAAAGCCGCTGAACTAGCACAAAAAGCGCTGCGCATGATAGACGATGTGCGGCTTGTCGGCAGCGGGCGTTCACAGATAAATGCGATGACAATTGGCGTTGTTCCCACAACGCTGCAGGATATTCTGCCCTATATTTTAGGCCAAATTCAGCGCAACCATCCTGATTTGCAGATAAATGTAAAATCAGGACTTTCCGGTGATCTGACTTCTCAAGTGCTCAATCAGGAACTGGATTTGGCGTTTGTAACTTCGCCTTCAACCCAAATTCCGGAGTTGAATATTCAGGAACTCGCTGAAGAACCACTCTATGCGATTGGAAATAAAAGCGAAAAAGGTAAAAATGACATGGAATTGCTACAATCACGTCCGTTCATATCGTTTTCGCGAAAAACCTGGCTGGGTCAACAGATCCTTGCGCGACTGCAGTCACGGGGAATTTATGTTGATGAAATCATGGAAATCAACTCACTGGATGCGATTGAACGCATGGTCGGCGAGGGATTTGGAGTATCGATTGTACCGCAAAGATTCCTGGCAAAATCCTTGTCAAACAAACTCTACCGGGTGCCTTTCTGCAATCCCCAGGAAGTGCGGAGGCTGGTACTGATACGTCGCAATTCTCCCGGCGGACATGACCGGTACAATCGCTCCCTGCAACTGATCTTAAACATAGTTGACAAGCTACGCTATCAACAGGCAAGCGATTGAACTAGGTGTGGAATCTAACTGGGTTGCGGTTTATTTTGCCAGTACCAACTTATCGCTGACATTTTTGCCAATACTTTTGAATGAGTCGATTAGTTCATCGGTATTCTCTGGTTCAAAATAGTGGGCGCTGGAACTGGCGCAATATTTTAACAATCCCTGACCTTTAGCAGGAGCCTGAAACGCTATCGTGTAAATTTCTATTCCATAATTCTTGGCTTTGCTACAGGTTATTTTGGTGGCTGAATCAGCGCCGGGACTGTTATTATCTCCATCAGTCATGAAAACCAATACCAGGTCCGGTTCCTGGTCATTTTTCTTCTCATGCTCGGTAATTTCACTTTTTTTCGTCAACATGTTATATGCTTGTTCCACCGCATTGGATGAATCGGTACCGCCACCGGCAAGCATGGCATCAACATAATTTTTTACATAATCCAGATCCCACTTGATCTGTTGAACCGACCACGTATGAGAACTGTAGGCAACTGATCCCATTCGGATAAATTCTTCGTTAGGGTCATATTTCCTGAAATTTGATATCATTTGGATGGTTGCCAATTGAAGAGATTGCATTTTTGTACCGCCATCGCCATTACTCCAATCCATCGAACCTGACCGGTCAAGCACCAGAAACATTGAAATTGCGCCGCCAGCTTTGACCTGCATACTGGTTGCGGCCTCGACGTCGGTATCCAATTTATTCAAACCAACCAATCCGAAAATTGCGGCATTGTAGTCAACATCTACATTGACATCGACCCCACCGGTTTTTGGATCAAAATTGATGGTAAACCCATTATAAATGTAGCTGTCTGCGCCATACATATTGGCAAGAAGTAACGGCTCAAACTCTTCTTTCAATCGCGCATTTACGGCAGCAGTATCTTTCAGATCGACACTGTTCATAACATTGGCTACCGCTGCCAGAAGTGCGGCATCAGTTGCAATGGCAACTTTGTTGTGCAAATTGGACATGCGTGAATAATCTATCGCAGCCCCAACACTCAACATGATAGGTAGCAAAGCAATGGCGAATGTTGCGGCTACATTTCCTGATTTATGATTAAAGAAATTTCTGACCCGTTTTAAGATAGTCACTACTTCACCTCTTTACAGATGGAAAATGCGTTTGCACCAGATTACAGCTGCGATTATGCAAGCTTGAAGGTTAACAATCAGGTTCCTTTGTGAAGATATGTCTGAACTAGGTAAACCAATGGTGACTTTAAGCAAATTTTAGTAAAATCCACCAAAAACAGGCCGACCAAATTTCGTTTCAATTGTAAGAAAATTCAGGCAATAGCATTCTGCACAATAATCAGGCAGTTATTTAGAGCGCACTTGATGAGATATGAACCGTTTGATGCCCCATATCGGTCCACTCGGCCAGGCGCGGAGCGTAGCGCGATGCTTGTGCATCGGGCAAGCTTTGCCCCAACACCAATGGGGACTCCGATGGGCTGATATGGGGCACCCTGTCCGCTATGGAAGCTGTTGAAAACATGTGATAGTCCAATATACCTGCCGTAATTGACGATTGTGAAAGGTAAGTTGTTGAGTTTGTGTTTTTTGATGCCGTTATTCAGGATGACTTTACTGATTTACCAACATTCTACAGGCTGATCCAATCTTACTCCACCAGCAATTGCCAGCTTAAAGAATAATTCTGACAAATCAGTTTATCTTTTATTAACCCTGCTATCGATTTTCGTAAAATTTCGAAAAAAAATAATACTCAATTTCAATTTTTCCGTCACGATGGAGTGAAAATTACAGGCGGGTTTTATGTACAATATTGTCACCATGTTATCGATTGATCGAGACTGGTTACTGACAACCAATCTGTTGCTGTCGGTCCTGCTTCTGCTTTGGGTGCTCAGATATCGCGTATTGTACCGCAATTCCAAAGAGGAAGCAGATCAATATTCCAAATCTCTGGAAGAGCTGAATGAAGGTTTCTATCGAGCTGAAATCAACGGAAAACTGGTGTATGCAAACCCGGCGATGGCAAAGTTGGTCGGCCTTGATGATTGCGATGAGTTGTTTTCCAGCGGCGATGAAACAGCTAATACCTGGTATGTCGAACCCGGGCGGAAAAAACTATTTGTGGAGATTTTGAAAAAGAACGGCTTTGTACGGGATTTCATATCACAAATCCGACACATTAAAACCGGTAAGATCATCTGGATATCAGAAAATGCCCATCTGGTCGGAAAGGTATCCGAGGGTGAAGCCGCTCATTATGAAGGATTGATGCATAATATTTCTGATGCTGTGCAACGCGGTAAACTGGAAGACCGCATTGAGAAACTTTCAGACAACCTGCCAGGTGGTTTGTTTCAGTTGCAGGTCAACAGAAACGGAAGTTTTTCAGTTCCATTTACTTCTCGTGGCTTTCATGATCTGACAGGTCTGAGCAAAGCTGATCTTGCCACTCCCAAAATTTTTCTCAATCGAATTCATGCTGAATTCCGCGACCGGTGTGCCCAGACTTTATCTGTGTCACTGGAAACCATGGAAAGCTGGACCGTCGATTTCAAGATAACCAAGTCCGATGGTGTTGACTGCTGGGTGGGAGTGACCGCAACGCCTGAACGCTTGAACAATGGCACAATATTCCTGCATGGTCATATCAGCGACATCAGCCAGCGAAAAGAGGCTGAGGGGAAAATTGCCTATTATGCATATTATGACCCGCTCACCCGATTACCAAATCGCACATTTTTTTTGCACCACCTGGAAAAATCGATTTCTTCTTCCTCAAGAAGCGGTATATTTAAGGCCCTGCTGTTTCTGGATATAGACAATTTCAAGCTGGTAAATGATGCCCATGGCCACTTAATTGGCGATCTGTTATTGAAGGAAGTCGCCAACCGAATTAGCAAGGTGGTCAGAGCAAACGATACGGTATCTCGTCTTGGAGGTGATGAATTTGTCATTCTGCTTGATTCTATCGGAGAAAGTGAAACCGTAGCAAACACCAATGCGACAACCGTTGCAAACAAGATTATAGAAGAATTTTCTCGTGGTTTCGTGCTCGACGGAGAAAGGCACAATTGCACTGCAAGTATTGGAATTTACCCTTTCAATGGTGACAACACCGATTGTGAAGTGCTGATAAAAAATGCCGATACGGCGATGTATGAAGCGAAGAAAAATGGTAAAAACAAGATTGCCATTTTTATCGATGATGATTGTGCCAACATCAAAAATTTCAATCAGGTGCAATCTCATCCAAACAAGAATGCCGGTCACAGGGAAATGGCGATGTAGCTTGGCTGCCGGTGTTAGCGCAGAACGATTCAAAGCCATTCATGGCAGTATCGGCAAATTCGAAAACCGAACAAAAATGTTAACTGACGTCACAATACTGGACAATCAATTCAGTTTCCCATAAATTTGCCATCGTCTTCTGCAATTTGCAGGTTCGACAGCGAGAGAGTGTCAAAAGCAGCGTTGCTGTTTGATCGCCGAAGGGGAATACGCCCGTAAATCTCTCAGGCATAAGGGATCGTTGTCGATCACAGTGAAATAATCGATGCAGCTTAATATTGCGGATTATTCTACCAAAAGACACTCTGGAAAGTTGGATGCTCAACATCCGCGCCGAAGGTGTAAGCGGGATTTTCCCGCAAGTCTCTCAGGCTCAAGACAGAGGGGCAAGTCTGACTTCAAAAAGTTTTTGGAGCAGATTTGTTGTGTAATCAAAAATGGCGCGCGTTTTGAGTTAGCGTGCTGCACATTGATGATCTCGCATTCTGTCTGTTTACCGGTTTTTCCGGCAATGCCCGAGGTACCAAATGAATAAAACCCCGTTATATGACCTTCATGTGAAACATGAAGCCAAATTTGGCCCGTTTGCCGGATATGATATGCCCTTATTTTACAAAACAGGCATTATCGGCGAACATCAGCACACCAGACAGAGTGCTGGCCTGTTTGATATCTCCCACATGATGCTGGTAAGCATATCCGGAAGTGATGCTGTAAAAGCAGTATCGCTGTTGTGCCCATTGAATGCTGGGGAAATCGAACCCGGAAATGCGCGCTACACTTTTTTTCTCAACAACGAGGCTGGAATAATTGACGATCTGATTGTATCGCGACTGGGAGAGGAACGGTTTCTGCTGGTATGTAATGCCGGATGTGCAACAAAAGACTGGGAACATATCAACACCCGCACGAATAAATACCAGGTGGAAATCAGTAAACTTCCCCTTGGCCTGATTGCTTTGCAAGGCCCTGATTCCCAACAGGTTCTTGAAGACGCGGGATTACCGGTTTCATCCCTGAATTTCATGCAAATAACGCAATTGGGCGGTCCGCGTGACGGCTGGCTGGTGTCACGCGCCGGATATACCGGAGAAGACGGCTTCGAGATCGCGGTTCCCGAAGACGGGATTGCGGCTTTTGCAGAACAATTACTGGCGGACGAGCGGGTATTACCGATTGGACTGGGAGCGCGCGACAGTCTGAGGCTTGAGGCGGGATTGTCTTTATACGGACAGGATCTGTCAGCCGATATTACCCCCATGGAAGCCGGTCTGACCTGGGCCATACAAAAGAATCTCAGATCTGGTGGCAGCTATATAGGCGCGACTGCAGTAGAGAAAAAAATCGCCGCCAAGCGCAAGCGCAAACGGGTTGGACTGAAACCGGAAGGCCGCGCACCGGTGCGCGCCGGCGCGCCAATCGTTGACAAATCGGGAAACCGGGTTGGCACAATAACCTCTGGCGGTTTTGGTCCAAGCGTCGAACATCCGGTCGCACTGGGTTTGATTAATGTTGATGCTGACACCGATGGCCTGATGGCGGAAGTTCGTTCAAGGCAGATACCGTTGCAGATTGCAAGCCTGCCATTTACCCCTCACAAATACAAACGATAACCCAATAACAATTCAAAACAAGGAACAGATGCATGTCCAGCACATATTATACCGAAGACCATGAATGGATTACCATAGAAGGTGATGTTGCCACCATCGGCATTACCGATCACGCTCAGGAACAATTGGGCGACCTGGTATTCGTCGAACTGCCGGAAGTGGGAAATAATGTCGCCAAAGGTGATGATGCGGTGGTGGTTGAATCCGTGAAAGCCGCATCTGATGTTTATTCCCCGGTCACCGGTGAAGTGGTTGAGGTGAACCAGGCCGTATCGGATGATCCAACGCTGGTAAATTCCGCTGCCCAGTCAGATGGCTGGTTTTTCAAAATCAGATTGTCAGACAAAAGTGAGCTTGACGGATTGCTGGACGAGGCCGGTTACCAGTCCACCCTTTAACAGGAATTCCTGAACAGACACCCAGACAACACCACGGAAAAAAATCATGTCTACTGCTTTCGTCAACCGGCATATCGGCCCTACAACTGCTGACCGTCGCGCAATGCTGAAATCACTGGGACTGCCGTCTCTTGAAACATTGATCTCGCAAACCCTGCCAGCTTCCATTCGACTGAGCAGACCACTCGATATTGAAGAGGGAGTGAGTGAGGAACAGGCGCTGGCTGAACTGCACAGGAAAATCACGGCAGCCAAGACAGCCACATCAATGATTGGTCAGGGCTATCATCATTGTCATGTGCCACCGGTTATCCAGCGAAATCTTCTGGAAAACCCGGGCTGGTATACTTCCTATACGCCTTATCAGGCCGAGATATCCCAGGGTCGTCTGGAGATGCTGTTTCACTTCCAGACGCTGGTCAGCGAGTTGACCGGTCTGCCTGCTGCCAATGCATCTTTGCTGGATGAAGGTACGGCCATTGCTGAAGCTGCATCCATGGCTATTCGCCACCACCGTTCCAAACGCAACAAACTCGCACTTGGCAATACCCTGCATCCGCAAAGCCTGGATGTGCTGAAAACGCGTTGCGAGATGACAGATATCGAATTAACCGAAGGTGAAGTGGATGAAAGCTGTGCGGCGATCTTCATCCAATGGCCAGACACATACGGTGAAATTATCGATCCGGCCCGCATCGTCGAACAGGCCAAATCCGCAGGCGCTCTGGTTATCGTTGCCAGTGATCCAATGGCGTTGGTGATGCTTGATGCGCCGGGAAACTGGGGGGCAGATATTGTCGTTGGATCAATACAGCGATTTGGCGTTCCGATGGGTAACGGCGGACCCCATGCAGCCTATATGGCAACCACCCGCAAACTCACCCGTTTGATGCCCGGTCGACTGATTGGTCAATCGATTGATGCGGAAGGAAATGAAGGCTGGCGTCTGGCCCTGCAAACGCGTGAACAACATATTCGCCGGGAAAAAGCCACCTCCAATATTTGCACCGCCCAGGCATTGCTGGCAAATATGAACGCAAGTTATGCGATCTGGCACGGACCTGAGGGACTGGTCGAGATTGCCTCCCGGATCAACAGTCTTGCGGCCGGCTTTGCCCAGGCCATGAAAAAAGCAGGCTATCAGATCCTCAACTCAAGTCATTTTGATACGGTTACAATCAGGGCGCAAGGCAAGGCTGATGAACTGATTGCCACAGCGCGTCAACAGGCGGTTCTTTTACGCAGAATTGATGCGGACACCCTGGGCGTGGCATTTGATGAGACCAGCAATGAGGAGACGCTGGCTGTTCTGGCGAAGATATTTGCCACCGATGTGGCAACGGCCGTTGAACCACCGCTTGCTGCGACCCGTCGTGGTGCAGATTTTCTCACCCAGACGGTTTTTCATGACCACCGTTCAGAAACCGCAATGATGCGCTTCCTGCGAAAAATGATGGACAAGGATCTGGCACTTGACCGGGCGATGATACCGCTTGGCTCCTGTACCATGAAACTGAATGCCGCCGCGGAAATGATGCCGCTGTCCTGGCCACAAGTCTCCAATGTTCACCCATTTGCACCACCCGAATATCTGACCGGCTATGAGGCGATGATTGATGATATTGACCGCTGGCTCAGTGAAATCACCGGATTTGCCAAAATCTCTTTCCAACCCAATGCCGGTTCCCAGGGGGAATTTGCCGGTCTTGTCGCGATTCGAAAATTTCATCAGGCAAATGGCGAGGCAAATCGCAATATTTGCATCATCCCCGCCTCTTCCCACGGAACCAATCCCGCTTCCGCCCAAATGGCCGGCATGGAAGTTGTTGTGGTGAAATCCGATGCAAATGGCAATGTAGATATTGCGGACCTGAAAGAACAGTCACGCCAGCATGCCGATAATCTTGCAGCCCTGATGATCACCTACCCCTCCACCCACGGGGTGTTTGAGGAAGCGATCATTGATATCTGCAAGACCATCCATGACAATGGCGGACAGGTTTACCTGGACGGCGCCAACCTGAATGCCATGCTTGGCCTGGCCCGTCCCGCCGATATTGGCGCGGATGTCTGCCACATGAATCTCCACAAGACCTTTGCTATCCCCCATGGCGGTGGCGGCCCGGGAGTTGGCCCAATCGGCGTTGCCAGCCATCTTGTTCCGTTTTTACCGGGTCATGTGGAAACCGGAACTGATCATGCCGTATCGGCAGCGCCGCATGGTTCCGCATCGATACTGGTAATCTCCTGGATGTTCATCCGCATGCTGGGGGCCGAAGGGTTAAAGGCCTCGTCTGAAGCGGCAGTCCTCAATGCCAATTACCTGGCCCACCGGTTGTCTGAATGTTATCCGGTGTTGTACAAGGGTGCCAGCGGACGCGTCGCGCACGAATGCATTGTTGATACCAGGGGGTTGAAGGACAAGGCAGGTATCAGTGTTGATGATATCGCCAAACGCCTGATCGATTACGGTTTCCATGCGCCGACCATGTCCTGGCCGGTTGCCGGCACGCTGATGATCGAGCCTACAGAGTCTGAACCGCTAAGCGAAATCGACCGCCTTGCCGATGCGATGAACGCCATATTTGGCGAAGCGAAAAAAGTCGAAAATGGTGAATGGCCACTGGAAGACAATCCCCTGGTCAATGCCCCGCACACCATTTACGCACTTATAGCAGACGATTGGAACCACCCCTATTCACGCCAGCTTGCCATCTGCCCGGCAGGCGTTGATATGACTTCCAAATACTGGTCACCGGTTGCCCGCATTGACAATGTTTACGGCGACCGGAACCTGGTTTGCACCTGTCCGCCAATTGAGGAATACGCAAAACAGGCTGAATGAAAACCTGGAAATGACGGGACGTTCCCCAACGGAAATTTTGATGTTCCGCACAACCATGGCAAATAGGCCGGCCCGCCATTATTCCACTTGACATATGGCGCCCACAATCCTTATATGCGCCGCGTCCGGGAAGCTGTTTTTTCCGCTCCTGGACACTTGTCACAAAAGACATTATTGCCCGACCAGGGC
>JAAEMP010000033.1 GCA_024225445.1 Hyphomicrobiales bacterium
AACTCTGAGCAGGGTTTGATTTTGCAGAAATTGTTCAATATCAAGGAGCTTTTCGCAGTACAGGGTGGTGCCCTTTGCAAGAAAAACTCCACCGATAGTGGGCAATTTGTGCAAAACCCTGCGGGCGAACCTGATTTTGGCCCTTTTTGCCGGAATTTCTGCTTGAAGGCAACCAGCCTGCGGCACAGAATTTCCAACAAAATCACCCAAAATCCGGTTCGTCAAACCCTGCTCAGAGTTTCGGGTTGGACACTAATATACTGCCAATTTGGAGCATGTGCCATGTCGAATCCAAGACAAAAACCGATTATTAAGGCAACTGCCAGCATTGATCCGGTATGGAATGCTGTTCGTGAAGAAGCTTATGAGGTGATCAAGCGCGAACCAGTCCTGTCGACATTTATCTATACGACAATTTTGAATCACCGCAGCCTCGAAGAAGCTGTTATTCAACGCATTTCTGATCGATTGTCCAGCGCTGAAGTGTCTGGCGGATTAATACGACAAAGTTTTCAGAATATGCTGGAGGCTTGGCCTCAATGGAGCGAGTATCTGCGCAGTGATCTGGCAGCGGTATATGACAGGGATCCCGCATGTCACCGATTCATTGATCCAATTCTCTATTTCAAGGGATTTCACGCCATTCAAAACCATCGGCTTGCTCAGTGGTGCTGGGAAAATGGCCGTCAGGATTTTGCATTGTATTTGCAAAGCCGGTCATCTGAAGTATTTCAGACGGATATCAATCCGGCGGTTACAATGGGCAAAGGCATGTTTATTGACCATGCGACTGGTGTCGTTATTGGTGAAACAGTGACTATTGGCGATAATGTTTCTATTCTTCACAGTGTTACTCTTGGTGGAACGGGCAAGGATCAAGGCGATCGCCATCCAAAAATTGGCTGCGGCGTGTTGATTGGTGCCGGAGCCAAAATACTGGGCAATGTAGAAATAGGAGATTGCACACGAATTGCTGCTGGCTCGCTTGTATTAAAGGATATTCCATCCAATGTTACGGTAGTAGGCATACCGGGTAAAGTAGTCGGCGTTGCTGGCTGTCCCGAACCGTCGCGAAGCATGGATCAGATATTGGCGGAAGACAAAAACTGATTTTCCATGTCATTTAGGCTTTACTGGATTGATTGTCTTGTGGCACAAGCCAGACATGAAGGCTGACGTTTCAATACCGGAGAGATATCTTGAGACCTGACGAACTTAAAACACTTAACACCTATTTCCAAAAAATATTTAAAACACCTGGTTTGGTTGTAAAAGCGCGGCCAAGAAAGGATGATTCTGCCGAGGTTTATATCGGTGACGAATTCTTGGGTGTTTTGTACCGTGACGAAGATGATGGTGAACTTTCCTATAACTTTAACATGGCTATATTGGAAATTGATCTGGAAGACTGATCGCGTTGGCTGTATCATTGCGTTCACCCCGGCAAATATTTGTTGGTAAATTGGGGATATTGTCGTATCGGAACAATTGAACCCAAATTCAAGATATCCCCGTCGGATTTCCAATGATGTAGCTGCAATTTCGACGATATCATTTTCTATTGGCAACAAGGGCGTGAAATGAACCATTTGCTTCTTGCATCACTTGGCGGTGCAATCGGTGCAGGTCTTCGTTATTTAACCGGCACCATCGTGTTTCGTTATTTTGGTCCTTCGTTTCCCTGGGCCACTTTATTTGTCAATGTCGTGGGCTCTCTTCTGATGGGAATTTTGATCGGGGTTCTTGCCCGGCGTACCGGTACACCCCATGAAGTTCGAATTTTTTTTGCAACCGGAATATTGGGTGGTTTTACAACTTTTTCAGCATTTTCACTTGATGCGATAAGCTTGTGGGAACGTGGCCAGGGCGCAATGGCAGCAATATATGTAACATCCAGTGTTGCGATGTCTCTTTTGGCAATTTTCGCCGGCCTGATACTTGTTCGGAGTGTTGCCTGATGGGCCGGGAAAATTCTGACAACAGCAAAAAAGTTCATTTGGATAACACGGGTACCAGAAAAGTTGATGCTGATGAGGCGGGGATGCGGTTGGACAGATGGTTCAAACTGCACTATTCCGGCCTTGCATTTGGCCAATTGCAAAAATTGCTACGCTCCGGTCAGATCAGGATAAACAGCGGCAGAGTAAAATCTGATACTCGAATTGCAACCGGGCAATTGATCCGAATACCACCAATGTTAAATCGTCTGGGAAATCAGGATTCCGGGAAGTTTGGCAAACACCTGACCTCCAATACCATCAGAGATCGACATGATGTTGATGTATTGCAGGCAATGTTACTGCATGAAGATGACAAAGTATTTGTTTTTGACAAACCCGCTGGTCTGGCTGTCCAGGGAGGTTCCGGCCTCAATCGGCATATAGATAAAATGCTTGAATCAATGCGCAGTAAAAAGGGTGAAAAACCCCGGCTCGTACACCGCCTTGATCGCGAAACTTCTGGCGTTTTGGTAGTAGCAAAGACGCGAGGAGCAGCTGCGGCACTGACCAAAAGTTTTCGCCATCGTGAAACCCGGAAAACCTATTGGGCCATTTGCAAGGGTGTGCCGCGCAAGAAACAGGGCGGTATATCCGAATATATGGTGAAGGAGCATACGGCTGACGGTGACAGAATGCGAATTGCGCGCCATGGCGAGCGTGGCGCAGATCATTCACAAACCAATTACCGGGTTGTTGAGCAATCCGGTCAAAATTTGAGCTGGCTTGAATTGCAGCCTATATCAGGTCGCACTCATCAATTGAGAGTTCATACAGCCCATATCGGTTTTCCCATCATTGGTGACAGTAAATATTTTAATATAGAAAATTGGGCTTTGCCAGGCGGTATTCAGAACCGGCTGCATCTGCATGCAAGAAATATCAAGATACCGCATCCTTCCGGTGGTATATTGGATATCACAGCGCCGCTTCCCCAACATATGGTACAGACATTCAATTTGCTTGGATTTGAGGAAGCAAGCGCTGAAGAAAAGGAAGAACTTTAATGCGTCTGATAATATTTGACGCTGATGGGACGATGATCAATTCCAGGGCAATCATTCTGGAAGGGTTGCGTAGGGTATTTATGGAATTTAAATATCCGATCCCACCAGTTGATACTGCGCTGGCAACCATTGGCCTGTCCCTGGACCTGCTGTTTGCAAATCTGCTTGGCCGTCCGGTTGATGATGAAATCGAGGCGATGAGTGCCAGCTACAAGAAACGCTCCAGTGAGTTGCAAAAAATGCCGGAACTGCATTCGCAGCTTTATGACGGCATTGACAGAATAATGCATTTTTTGTCAGCGCAGCCAGACACTTTACTGGCTGTTGCAACAGGCAAATCGCGTCGTGGTCTTAACAGTATGATTGATGCTTATGGATATCGTGACAAATTTATCGCCTCGCGCACTGCTGATGATTGCCCCTCAAAACCCCATCCGGCGATGATACTGGAGTGTTGTGAAATTGCAGGTTGTGAAATGTCAAATACGGTGATGGTTGGCGATTCAAGTTATGACATGCAAATGGCGGTTCAGGCAGGAACGAAAGCGCTTGGCGTATCTTGGGGTTACCAGCCTGTCCATGCACTTGAGCAGTCAGGAGCTCATGCAATTATCGACCATCCCCTTGATATCCCTGGAGCAATCGACAAGTTGTTGAAGGTTGCCAGTTAATGAGAGATATATTCAATAATCCTGATCATGATGGCTTGGTTAATCCACAAACCGCCGCCCAGAAGGCCATGCGACCGCAGCTTCCCAAACGGTTTTACAAGGAAGTTACAATTCTGGAAGAACCAGAAGATGAAGATGCTGCGTTGGTGGGAGCCATGCAATTTGCAATACATTTGGATGGCCGAAAAATAAAAACTCCGGCACGAAACGCTCTGCTGTTTCCCAATATCAAATCAGCCAGAATCGTTGCAGAAGAATGGGAAGCGCAAAAAGATACGATTGATGCGGCGACAATGCCTGCTAATCGATTGGTAAACACAGCCATTGATGGCATAGCCATTGACGCACAGGCTGTTGTTGAAGACATGTTAAAATTTGCCTCAAGTGACCTGCTTTGCTACCGGGCATCTTCTTCGCCGGGCCTGATAGAACTGCAAAAAGAGAACTGGGATCCTGTTCTTGATTGGATTGCCGATGAATATGGCGCAAGCTTTGAGACAACCCGGTCACTGATACAAATAGATCAGCCCAAAGAGTCTGTTACCCTGATCAGTGTGGCGTTGAGGCGGTGGCAGGATCCGATTACAATAGCAGCACTTCATACATTCACGGTGTTGACCGGCTCGGTTATCCTGGCATTGGCAATAGCCGCAGGAGAGTATACTGCTGCCCAGGCCTGGCAGATTGCTCATGTTGATGAAGACTGGAACATCAATACCTGGGGAGAGGACCATGAAGCAAAAAAACGCCGTGACAATCGATGGAAAGAGATGGAAGCTGCCTATTTTCTGTTTTGCGCAGTAAATGATCAGGCCTGATCGATTGCGATATCAAACCAAATGAATACTGAAACCTCAACAATTCAGAATAATCGGGTGACCGGTGCCATGACCATCATGGTCATTGCCATGTTGATCATTCCCGGAATGGATATTCTTGCGAAGTGGCTTGCCACAAGTTTCCCCATGGCGCCGGCAACCATTACATTCTCGCGTTTTCTCGTTCAGGTAATGCTGATGGCAATACTTGTTGCAATTCGTACAAGGTCATTTGGTTTTTCAGCACGAAATTCAGCATTTAACATTGTTCGTGGACTGTTGATTGGTTCAGCCAGCATGCTGTTTTTCATATCCGTAAAATACATGCCAGTGGCGGATGCAATATCAATATTTTTTGTTGAACCTATATTTGTCATGTTTTTGTCATGGATATTCCTGGATGAGATTGTCGGTTGGCGCCGGGTGATGGCTGCAATTGTTGGATTTGGTGGCGCTTTGCTGGTCATTCAACCGAGTTTTTCGCAATTTGGTCCGGTATCGTTATTACCCCTGTGCACAGCCACTTTGTTCGCATTCTATCTGATCCTTACACGAAAATATGGGGTTGGTGATAGCCCAATGAAAATGCAGTTCTTTTCCGGTATTGGTGGGGTGGTCTTTTGTAGCATTGCCATGTTGGTTGGGGAGGTCAGCGGCGTTGAAGATCTTGCATTTACCATTCCTGTACAATTTGAGGTTTTTGCCGGACTGTTCCTGATAGGAGTTATAGCAACTCTTGGCCATCTGTTGATTGTTCTTGCATTTTCGATGGCTCCTGCATCCACCCTGGCGCCATTTCAGTATATTGAAATTGTCAGTGCGACAGTACTGGGATTGATGATATTTGGTGATTTTCCCAGTCCGTCAAAATGGCTGGGAACGGGTATTATCATCAGTTCAGGCCTGTTTATTTTCTGGAGAGAACAGCGGGTTTCGAAATCCATTGCCAATAACTGATCTGATAATGTGCTCTAGTTGTTGTCATAGTGTTAACTGTATTCCTTGGTTAAATATAAAACTCGATAATTTATTCTTCCCGCCAGTTCTTTGGTCATTTTATCAAACATAGCGGGAAAAATCATGATATTAACAAGTCCAGTTGACCTTGCGCCACTTCTACAATCGCCGGGAACCGTTAGCGCGCAAGATGTATTGCAGTTTCGCGGAGAAATATTCCGTGATGGCCTGGTATCCAAATATGAAGCCGATGCGATATTCATGATCAACGAAGCAGCCGGTGATCAATGCGGCGAGTGGCATGAATTTTTCATTGAATCGCTGACCGATTTCACCATACACCAGATGGAACCCCGCGGTTATGTTTCGGTTGAAAACGCAGAGTGGTTGATACGTCAGATAAAACGGGATGGAAATATCAAACTTGCCAATGAATTGGAGTTACTGGTCAAGATAGTTGAAAAGGCAACTGACTGCCCCCAATTTCTTTCAAATTATGTTCTCGAACAGGTGGCGCACCTTGTTATTACCGGTGATGGATATTTGTTGAACGGGAAGAAATTCACCAAGGGTGTAATTGGCGAAGCTGAGGCTGAAATTCTACGGCGGGTAATCTATGCAGTGTCAGGCGAAAGCAGCGTTGCTGTTTCCAGAAAAGAAGCAGAAGTACTGTTTGAATTGAATGACAAGACGATAGAGTCTGAAAACCACCCGGCGTGGAATGATTTGTTTGTCAAGGCAATTGCCAGCTATTTGATGGCCGTATCAGGCTATCAGCCACCTGACAGACAAACCGCTTTTGCCAGAGAAGAATGGTTGAACGATACGGAAGTCGATGTGTCCGGCACTTTGAAAAAGGCACTGTCATCGTTCAGTGAGCTGTTCAGCGCTGATGGCATTGGAGAAGCGTTTAAATCAGACCACCAGCGTATGCAGGAGGCCTGGGGTGAGCGAAACGCGGAATTCGAGAAAGCTTCAGGCAAAGCCGAAGCAATTGATTTAGATGAATCAAACTGGTTTGTCGAAAGAATTGGTCGTGACGGGGTTTTTCATGAAAATGAAAAGGCGATCATCCGGTTTCTGAAAGAAGAAAGCCCTTCCATTCATCCCGCACTTCACCCATTGCTCGAAAAAGTTGCCTGAAGCACTATAATTGATCCAAATTATTACACGTCTATCGCCGATACAGTGGCTTCCACTGGATAGCGGGAAGTGAGGTATGATGTATTCAAGCTCGGGTTCACTCAGCCAATGATGATCAGAAATGGTCAGGTTCTCCGGCCCATTTGATTGAACTTCCTGTACCGGATTTAATGCCTGGTGGCCCCGAATGACCGAGTTGCGGACTTGGACAAAGCAGCCCCTCGATTAGTTCGCCCGCATTGCTCGCGCCGTGAATACTCCGGCGACAAACAAACAGCTCGCACCAACGCGATTGAGTAATCTCATCGCCTGAGGTTTCCGAAACTGGGCACGCATACTGCTCGCGAAAAGAAGCCAAAAAAGGCTGTTCAAGGCCGCTACCGCAAGGAAGGTGGCGATAAGGGTCGCGAACTGTTGAAAAATAGGTCCTGTCGCGCTCACAAACTGGGGTACGAATGCAACGTAAAAAGCGGGCCCTTTTGGGTTCAGAACACTAATAAGGAACGACTGCCAAAACAGCAATTTTAGTGATTGAACCGCGATCGGATCCTCCTTCGTGGCGGTTTCAACAGGTGCAGTCCAGAGAGAATACGCCAACCAAATGAGGTACATGGCTCCCGCAAGTTTTAGTAATGAGAATAGATACGCTGAGGTGGCCAAGAGCGCACCCGCCCCAGCCAGAGACAAAGACATCGCAATGAACGCTCCAGCCACAACACCAGGGACGGTTGCAAGCCCAGATCGTTTTCCATGCCGGATCGCATAATTCACCGTCAGAACGATATTTGGTCCAGGAATGAGAACCACGACCGCACTCGCGAGGGCAAAGGCCATCCAAGTTTCAAATTCCATTTGTGTGCTCCAACCGCATTACTTTGTCATAAGTAAACAATATACCAAGCATCTTGAAAAGGTGGATTCAATCATTTCTTGTATTTGGTGGGTTTGGGCTCAGAGCCGTCATTCGACATATTGGGAATTAATAGGTCGAGGCCCAAAAAAATCACTTTACTACAATAAAGTGGCTAAATTCCAAATTCCACGTCGATGATACCTAACCCCGAAATTTAACCAATATTGCCTCTTGCGCATTGGTCCTTATTCCTTTATAGCCACGTTTATTCCACACGCAGATTTGCGCTAATGATCATCCAGACCTTCCGGTTTGGCTCAGCCCCCGATTTTGGCATTGATCAATTGGCGATCCGGTGACGGCATATTTGTTGTTCAGCATCTGCGGAGGTTCAACCGGTAAAGGAGAAAGACATGGCTCTACCAGAGTTTACCATGCGTCAGCTGTTGGAAGCTGGCTGTCATTTTGGCCACCAAAGCCACAGATGGAACCCGAAAATGGGTCCATTCATTTTTGGTACTAGGAACAAGATTCACATTATGGATCTGGCGCAAACTGTGCCGCTGCTTCATCAGGCTCTGAAAGTTGTTTCTGATACAGTAGCCGGTGGCGGGCGTGTTTTGTTTGTCGGTACCAAGCGTCAGGCTTCCGATATTATTTCAGATGCCGCCAATCGTTCGGCCCAATATTATGTCAACGCGCGCTGGCTTGGTGGTATGCTGACCAACTGGAACACTATTTCCAATTCAATCAAACGCCTTCGTAAAGTGGATGAAATCCTGGCAGCTGATGAGGCTTCTCAACTGACAAAAAAGGAGCGTCTCACACTGACTCGCGAACGCGACAAGCTGGAACGTGCCCTGGGCGGCATCAAGGATATGGGTGGTACGCCTGATTTGTTGTTTGTTGTTGATACAAACAAGGAAGCAATTGCCATCCAGGAAGCAAAGCGGCTGAATATTCCAGTCGTTGCAGTGCTTGATTCAAACTGTGATCCGGATGAAATTACACATCCAATTCCCGGCAATGATGACGCCTCACGCTCAATCAATTTGTACTGTGACCTGATCGCCAAGGCCGCACTTGATGGCATTGCACGCCAACAGGGGAGTATGGGGGTTGATCTGGGTGAAGCGGAAAATCCTGTTGAAACGGCACTTGAAGAACCTGCGGTCGAAGCAAAAGTTGAGGAAGCACCAGTGGTTGATGCACCGGTGGCTGAAACACCAGTGGTTGATGTACCAGTGGCTGAAACACCAGTGGTTGAAACGCCGGTGGCTGAAACACCAGTGGTTGATGTGCCAGTGGCTGAAACACCAGTGGTTGAAACGCCGGTGGTTGAAGCACCAGTGGCTGAAGCACCAGTGGCTGAAGCACCAGTGGCTGAAGCGCCGGTGGTTGAAGCATCCGCGGCTGAAGCACCAGTGGAAGAAACGGCTAAAGAAGAGCCTGTTGTTGAAGCTGTGCCCGAAGCGCCGGTGGAAGAAACGGCCAAAGAAGAGCCTGTTGTTGAAGCTGTGCCCGAAGCTGTAGCAGAAAAACCCGTTAGTGAAGCGACTGAAGAGGGTGCTTTGTTCTCAACACCCGAAGGAGAACCTGATGATTTGAAAAAAATATCAGGCGTTGGTCCTGTTCTGGAAGGAAAACTGCACGAACTTGGTGTCACCAAATTTGCACAAATTGCAAGTTTTACTCCGGAGGAAATTGAAAAAGTCGACGACAGACTCAATTTCAAGGGCAGAATTGAACGCGATGGCTGGATTGCCCAGGCCAAAGAGTTTTCATCATAATAAATATCTTCAGTTTACACCGCAGGACTATGCCTGCAGTACAGGACTGTTGAACTGGAACAACGGGCGGGAATTGATATCTTGCCTTCCGGTCCTTTAAGGAAAAACAAAATGACGATTACAGCATCACTGGTAAAGGAATTGCGCGAAAAGTCCGGCGCAGGAATGATGGACTGCAAAAATGCGCTGAAAGAAAATGATGGCGACATTGAAGCTGCAATGGACTGGCTTCGTACCAAAGGTATTACCAAGGCTGAGAAAAAGTCAGGGCGCGTCGCCGCCGAGGGTCTCGTAGGCATATTGTCAGTAGGTAACAAGGCTGCAGTAGTAGAAGTAAACTCGGAAACCGACTTTGTTGCCCGTAATGAACAATTCCAGGATCTTGTTCGCGCTGTAACCGCTACTACACTTGAAACTGATGGTTCTATTGAGGCGGTTTCCTCTGCTGCATTGGCAATCAATGGCTCAGAAACAGGTAAAAATGTTACTGATTCTATCACCGATGCTATCGGCACTATTGGAGAAAATATGAATCTGCGTCGTGTAGCGGTGATGGAAGTGCCAAATGGTGTCGTTGCTTCTTACGTCCACAATGCGATCAGCGATGGCTTGGGGAAAATTGGTGTGCTGGTGGCACTCGAATCTACAGGTAAAGCGGATGTGTTAACGGGGATAGGCAGGCAAATTGCCATGCATATTGCTGCGCTTAATCCTCTGGCCGCGACCAAAGATGAAATTCCTGCGGATGTTGCAAATCGCGAACGTTCGATTTTTTCAGAACAGGCTCGCGAATCCGGCAAACCGGAGAATATCATTGAGAAAATGGTTGAAGGCCGTATGCGAAAATTTTACCAGGAAAGTGTATTGTTGTCGCAAACATTTGTTGTCGATGGAGAAAATACTGTTGAGCAGGCATTGAAGAATGTTGAAAGCGACGCTGGTGCTCCGATTATTTTGCGTGGTTTCACCCGTTTTGCGCTTGGCGAAGGCATTGAAAAAACAGAAAGTGATTTCGCCGCGGAAGTGGCAGCCATGAATAAATCCTGATTTGTTGGTCAAATACCGATAAATTCATCTGGGCGCTTCGTGACAACGTGGCGCCCTTGTTGTATCCAGACACAATAATAACCTGCAGGCGAATCATGAGCGAAATACCAAAATACAAGAGATTGCTGTTAAAAGTATCCGGCGAAGCGCTTTTGGGGGATCAAAGTTTCGGTATCGATCCAAATATGACGGCCAAGATTGCTTCTGATATCAAAGCAGCGGTTGATATGGGTTGTGAAATTGGCGTGGTTGTCGGTGGGGGTAATATTTTTCGCGGGGTAGCGCTGGCTGCAAAAGGTGCAGACCGTGTAACCGGTGACCACATGGGTATTCTTGCTACCACGATGAATGCTCTTGCTCTAAAAATGGCGATAATTGAAACCGGCCTGGATTGTGTCGTATTAAACGCTGTCGATATGCCACGTATCACTCAGGCTTTCAGTCAGAACACTCTGGACAATTGCATGTCCGATGGCAAAGTAATTGTATTTGCCGGAGGTATTGGCCATCCGTTTTTTACGACCGATACTGCTGCCGCACTTCGAGCCGTTGAAATGGGTGCGGACGCGTTATTTAAGGGCACGCAGGTAGATGGAATTTATTCCGCTGATCCCAAAACGAATCCGGATGCTACCCGGTTTGAAAGTATTACGCATGATGAAGTGATTGCCAAGGGTTTGGCAGTCATGGATACTGCAGCAGTTAGTTTAACCCGAGATAATAATATTCCTGTGGTGGTGTTTTCCATCCATAGTACAGACGGTCTTGTTAACATATTGAATGGTAATGGCCTTTGCACTATCGTGGAAGCGTAATTTGATTTTCAAGATCGTGTAAATAACAACGGAACACAAATACGATGATAGACCTAAATGATCTGCAGCGACGCATGGATGGCGCTGTCACTTCCCTAAAAAATGATTTTGCAGCTTTGCGTACAGGAAGGGCTTCAGCAAGCCTTCTGGATTCTGTAACGGTTGAAGCTTATGGACAGGCGATGCCAATTAACCAGGTCGGAACCGTAACTGTTCCGGAACCACGAATGATTGCAGTGCAAGTATGGGATAAGTCCATGGTTGGTGCAGTTGACAAAGCAATCAGAGAATCTGATCTTGGTCTAAATCCAATTATTGATGGCACAAATTTACGTATTCCGCTGCCGGAACTGAACGAAGAACGGCGTAAGGAATTGGTGAAAGTTGCTCATCAATATGCCGAGCAGGCGAGAGTAGCTGTACGCCATGTGCGCAAGGACGGTATGGATGAATTGAAGAAGCTGAAGGAAAATGAAAATATGGGTGAGGATGAGTTGCGGTCCGGTTCCGACAAAGTTCAAAATCATACCGATGACACAATCAATGTAATAGATGAAACGCTTGCAACTAAAGAAACTGAAATTATGCAAGTTTAACCTGTTTTCGATGCGATGATTTGCGATCAGATTTCGAATCAGCCAAATGGTGAGTTAATTAGTATATCGGGTTGATCAAATATATAAAGTTGGGATTGAGTGTGCCGCATGAGCCAAAACTTGGAGAATGACTATATTTATTCAACCCCACGCCATGTTGGTATTATCATGGACGGAAATGGGCGTTGGGCTCAAAGAAGAATGTTGCCGCGTTCCAATGGCCACAAGGCTGGAGTTGACGCACTTAAAAAGACCGTCAGGGCAGCGCGTGAGTTTGGCATTGAATATTTGACACTCTTCTCTTTTTCGTCGGAAAACTGGTCCAGACCGGAAGGGGAAATCAACGAACTCTTCGCATTGCTGCGATTATTTATCAGACGTGATCTGGCAGAACTCCACAAGAATAATGTTTGCGTACGCGTCATTGGTTCACGCGAAGGTCTTCCTTTAGATGTGCTGAACCTGCTCATCGAAGCTGAAAACCTGACGCGGAATAATGATGCGCAAGTTCTTGTTATCGCTTTCAATTATGGTGCACGGGACGAGATCGTCCGTGCCATGAGACTAATTGCGAAGAAGGCACAAAATGATGAGATCACATCTGATGAGATTGATTCACAGTTGATTTCTGAACATTTGGATACCAAAGGTATTCCTGATCCTGACATGATAATTCGAACCAGTGGTGAAAAACGGCTTTCAAATTTTCTGATGTGGCAGGCAGCTTATAGCGAATTGATTTTTGTTGATTGTCTTTGGCCTGAATTTGACAAGTCAACTTTTTCTGATTGTCTGTTGGAATACGGGAATCGAACGAGAAAATTTGGTGGCCTAGTCAAGGATACTGCCTCTTGAACAAATCAAATGATGGCGACAATCAAGTTTCATCTGCTAGTCAGCCACCAGAAAAATCAACGGCAAAAACAGAGCTGCATTCACGGATAATATTTGGATTGTTGCTTGCTGTCTCAGCATTTTTCTTGACGTGGATTGGAGGACTGGCTTTTCAGGTGTGTGTGGCAATTGCCGCAATCATTATGCTTGATGAATATCGCAGAATATGTGGCCGGGCGCTTCCAACGCGGGTCTCCATTATTATGTTTGCGTTCGTTTTGTTGAATATGATCGCCTGGATATCAAATGCATATGATACCGCTATCGTGCTGAGTCTTTTTGGATTTTTGGCATTGTGGGCTTGGGAGTTCATCATAAAACGCTCCGGGTGGGGCGCGTTGGGTATGATTTACGTGCTGTTGCCATTTTTTGGTCTGGTTCACTTGCGTGGTAATACGCAAGAAGGATTTTCTGCAATTCTGTTATTGTTTGCTCTCGTTGGGGGAGCCGACACAATGGCTTATATTGTAGGAAAAACCCTGGGTGGTCCAAAGCTAGTGCCAAAAATTTCACCGGGTAAAACTTGGTCGGGCTTTTTTGGCGGTTTGTTTGGCGGGATGATTATTGGTTGGCTGATGATGAAATTGTCCGGCTACTCCGCAAAGCCGGCATTTATTGCTGTTGCGCTGATCCTGGTATTTTTCTCCCAGATTGGTGATTTGGTTGAATCAGCGCTGAAAAGAAGATTTGATGTTAAAGATTCAGGTGCAATTATTCCTGGACACGGTGGAGTCCTTGATCGCATTGACGGTTTGATATTCACATCGGTAATTGCATGGTTTATTGCATTAGGTTTATCTAATGTCTTTTTTGGCAACTGGACATGGGAACCGGCATCTGCGTTGATTTCTTCAATTTTGACAAGGTGACAGGCAGTAATTTCAAGCAGAAGCGGTAGGTAAAACCAAAGGCCCTTGGTATTATTTCTTGACAAGTCAGGCCTGCCGTGTTCATGCCACTAATATTGTATTAAGTCGGCAAAATGAGTTGACATGGCGTACTTGATGTCGTCGAACTTGGCCATTTCTGCAAAATAAGATCCAGTTACCAAATTCTCACAAAAAGTCAGGTAGTTTGCACATGAGCGAATTTGTTTCCCAGATATTCGGCAATGCCTACTGGCTTATCAGTTACATTTTGCCATTTCTTCTGGTGTTAACACCTGTCGTGTTTTTCCATGAATTGGGTCACTTTGCTGTGGCGCGGTGGAATGGTGTCAATGTTGAGGCATTTGCCGTTGGTTTTGGCAAGGAACTGGTCGGCAGAACAGACAAGCATGGGACTCGATGGAAGATATGTGCGATTCCTCTGGGTGGATATGTAAAGTTTGCCGGCGATGCCAATGCGGCTTCTGTACCTGATTTTGATCAACTCGAAACGATGAGCGAAGAAGAAAAGGCTGGAAGTTTTATCCATAAATCGGTGGGCCAGCGCTCTGCGATAGTAGCCGCCGGACCAGCGGCAAATTTCATATTGGCTATCGTGATTTTTACCGCCGGATTCATGATTTGGGGGAAACCTGTCTCTGATCCGGTGATTGCCTCGGTTCAGGCTGATAGTGCTGCTGAAAGTGCTGGATTGAAAGCCGGGGATGTTGTCGTCAGCATCGGGGGTACAAAAATCACATCCTTCAACGATATTCCGTTGATAGTTGCACCAAATGCTGGTGAGGAAATGACTATTGTCATCGATAGGGCGGGTAGCAAACGCAGTTTTCAAATTACTCCCAGGGAGAAAGAATTCGAAGACCGCTTCGGCAATGTGCAAAAAATTGGCATTATCGGGATTACCAATACTAGTGAAGTGGGCAATTTCAGAATTGAAAAAATGGAATTTGTCGGAGCTTTCAAAGAGGCTGTTCGCCAAACCTGGTACCAAATCAAAATTCCATTGCTGTATTTGAAGGACATATTTATTGGGAAGAAATCGGCTGAAATGCTTGGAGGGCCAATTAAGATCGCCAAATATTCAGGCGATATTGCAAGCCAGGGTATCGCTTCCCTGATCCAGTTTGTTGCGTTCATTTCCGTTGCAATTGGCTTGATGAATCTTTTTCCAATTCCGATGTTGGATGGCGGACATTTGGTTTTTTATGCAATCGAAGCGATCAGAGGAAGGCCGCTAAGCGAGAAAGCTCAGGAAATGGGTTTTACACTGGGTATGTTGATCATTTTTTCGCTGATGGTGTTCACAACCTACAATGATGTCTTCAGATAAGCGAGTTTTCTTGAGTTAGTACCATTTTAACAAATTTATTAACCATATAATCAATTGCTATGGCTTATCTGCAACACTTTGACAAAATGATATATTTCTTGATCTACAAAGGCTTGCACGGAACGAAAAACTCTGTAAAAGTTTGGTTAATAAATTCGGATTCTTTTTTCGTCAATCAGGCGAAGCGGGTTCGTGTACCAGGTATAATATGGATTTTCAGGATCTGATTTGAGCATGTTGGTTGAAAATAATAGATTGAAAACAATTGCTTGTGCTTTGTTAATTGGCCTAGTCGTATCGATTACTTGCATTGCCGCGCTCTTCAGCACCGCATCGGTGGCATATGCTGCGGTAATCAATAGAATTGAGGTGGTCGGTAATGCGCGAATGGATTCTGATACGGTAGCTTCTTACCTGACTATCAAGCCTGGTTCATCCTATAACAACGGTGATGTTGATGAATCGGTCAAACGGCTGTTTGCAACCGGATTATTTAGCGATGTCAATATTGCTCGTCGTGGTAAGACACTAATTGTTGAGGTTGTCGAAAATCCGACTATTAACGAAGTGTTTTTCAAAGGCAACAAACGTCTTAAAGAGCCAGCATTGCGCGCCGCTATTCAATCTGCATCCCGGTCTATTTTCAGCGAAGAGACTGTTTTCAGCGATGTTGAAACGATCTCAAATGCTTATTCCCGGGTGGGCCGCGAGGACGCATCCGTCAGTTACGAAATTGTGGAATTAAGCAATAATCGCGTTAATGTGATTTTCAATATCAATGAAGGCGAAAAGACCAAGATCTTCAGCATACAATTCATTGGCAATCAGGCAATGAGTGATTTTCGGTTAAAGGATATTATCAAAACAAAGGAAAGTAATTTTCTTTCGTTTATTCGTACTAACGATATTTATGATCCGGCCAAGGTGCAGGCAGACGAAGAACTTCTTCGCCGTTACTACTACAACCATGGCTACGCTGATTTTCAGTTGATTTCCACCGTTGCCGATCTTGATCCTGCACTAAATCAATACAATATAACTTTCAATATTGATGAGGGCTCACTCTACAATTTTGGTGAAGTATCCATTGAAAGTACAATTCCGGGCGTGGAAACTGAGAATCTATACAGGGAACTTGAGATAAGAAGTGGAAGATCTTATTCCGCCCGTGACGTGGAAGATTCAATAGTACAATTGACAAATGCTGTCTCTTCTAGAGGTTTCGCATTTGTTGAGGTAGTTCCACGTGGTGATCGTAATTTCCAAACCGGCACTATTGATGTAGTATTCCTTGTTGATGAGGGACCGCGAGTTTATGTAGAGCGCATCGACATTTTGGGCAATGATCGTACTCGTGATTTCGTAATTCGCCGTGAATTTGATATGTCAGAAGGTGATGCCTTCAGCCAGGCAACTGTGCATACGACCAAGCAGCGTCTTGATGCTTTGGGCTTTTTTGAACGTGTCGATATTTCAACCAGACCCGGATCTGCGCCCGATAGAGTAGTAGTGGTGGTCACGGTTATTGACAAAGCCACTGGTGAATTCTCAATTGGTGGTGGCTATTCCACTGCAAATGGCCCAATTGCCAACATCAAGTTTTCCGAGAAAAACTTTCTTGGCCGCGGCCAGTATTTCGCCATTACCGCTGGAATTGGCGAAGATGACCAGGAATACAGATTAGCGTTCAGAGAGCCATATTTCTTGGGTTACCGCATATCAGCCGGCATTGAATTAGCCCAGACTATCTCGGATGCTTCCGATAACAAGTCTTATTCGCAGGATGGGTTTACAGGAGCCGTGCGTTTCAATATGCCAATAACAAATGATTTCAGGGCTGGTGTATTTTATAGCTTTCATTCAAGTGATACTTCAATCGCTGCCAGTTTGCTGGATCCGTCTGCACCACCACCTGTACTTCCTTATGACGGTGTCCAGGGGAATAGAGCAGGCGAAATATCTGCGGCAATAGCACAGTGGGACGGTAACTGGGTTTCATCAGTCCTTGGTTATTCTTTGGTCTATTCAGACGTGGACAATCCCAGTAACCCGCGTGAAGGAATTCGCGCTACTTTCAACCAGGGTTGGGCTGGTGTAGGAGGTGATGCCAATTTGCTAAAAACTGACGCGGCTGTGGCAGCTTTTGTTCCCTTGTTAAAAGATTTTGACATGGTTGGATTTGCCCGAGTGCGTGGTGGGCATATCCTGAACCTGGGTAGTAGTGGCAGTTATCGTGTTCTGGATAATTTCTATCAGGGTGGTAAGGCTGTTCGTGGATTTGATTCTTTCGGTTTTGGCCCCCGTGATCCGATAACCGGTGATGCATTGGGGGGGATGACTTTTGTCAACGCTACAGCAGAAGTGCAATTCCCATTCCCTCTTGTACCGCAATCCACAGGCCTGAGAGCCGCTGTATTTGCCGATGCGGGAACATTGTTTAGCGTGGATTCTGCCAGTCGCGGATTAATCGCGGCTGCCAATCCTGCTGCGGACCTGAGCGCGATCGACGACAATTCAATTCGTGCATCAGTTGGAGTCAGTGTTATCTGGGATTCACCATTTGGTCCGATCCGTTTTGATTTTGCTGAGCCAATCATGAGCAAGTCTTATGACAGACTTCGCAGATTTAATTTTGGTGCAAGTACCAAATTCTAGCGATACAGGTATTGTTTGAACGCGAAATTCATCTGACAGTGAAACTTCCAATCAGTCTATGACCTAGAGGCTTTCATGTTTATATTGAACCGTTTGATGGAGCAAGATCAGCCCATCTGCGACGTTGCGGCACTTGCCCGATCAACCAGATCGCGCTGCGCGCCGCGCCTTGCATACTGGGCTGATCTTGCTCCATCAAACGGTTCAGTATAAACATGAAAGCCTCTAGCTCGTTTTCTGGAAAATATATGACAAACCCAAGTTTCTTTGCGCAAGTGGAGCCTTTGCAACTTAAACTCCTTGCGGCAAAAACCGGTGCAGTATTAAGAGCTGGATCTCGGGAAAAAGTTGAAATTCACACCGCTGGTCCAATTGAGGCTGCTGACGATGGTGCAATTACATTTCTGGATAATGCGAATTATCTGGAATATCTCGCAACCACCTCGGCAAGTGCAGTGTTTTGCAATGAACAACATGCCGGACATGCTCCAGAGCATCTGAATGTTCTTGTTCATTCCAATCCCTATCAGGCCTACGCTCAAGCGTTGAATTTGCTATTTCCTACCTCGATGAGACCTCAACCGGTAACTGGTGAGACTTCAATTAGCAAAGCGGCCTATCTGGCTCCCGGAGTCGAATGTGAGTCGGAGGTAGTAATTGAGCCTGGTTGTGTAATTGGTGCTGGTGCGTCCTTAGGCCAGGGCAGCAATGTTCTTGCCGGAGCTGTAATTGGAGAAAAAGTGCAAATCGGGCGTCATTGCACGATCGGGCCCAACTGTACAATAACACACACCTATATGGGAGATAACGTAATCATTCATCCCGGTGCATCAATCGGGCAGGATGGGTTTGGTTTTGCCATGGGTCCTGGCGGGCATGTCAAAGTCCCGCAAATTGGCCGTGTTATTATTCAGGATAAAGTTGAAATAGGTGCCAACACAACAATCGATCGCGGAGCTAACCGGGATACAGTTATTGGTGAGGGATCCAAGATAGACAATCTTGTTCAGATCGGACACAATGTGGTGCTGGGAAGACATTGCATCATTGTGGGATTAGTTGGCATATCTGGAAGCGTCACATTAGGCGATTTTGTCGTGGTCGCGGGTCAAGCCGGAATTATTGGTCACGTAACCGTCGGCTCGGGTGCACAAATTGGTGGTGGGTCCGCAGTTCACAGAAACATTGATCCAGGTGAAAAGGTGATGGGTTACCCATCCATTCCAGCAGACTTGTGGATGCGCAAGGCAGCTAAAACCGAGCGTGAAGCCAAAAACTGGAGAAATAATAGAAAGCGAAAAAAAGATGAGTGAGAGCGAATTTGATGCGGTCTCTGTTAATGAACTATTTCAATTACTACCGCATCGGTATCCATTTTTGCTGATTGATAAAATCATCAATGTAAATGAAGACAAGTCAGCAACTGGTATAAAAAACGTCACCGTAAATGAGCCTCATTTTGCCGGCCATTTTCCTGGTAAACCAATCATGCCGGGTGTTTTGATAATTGAGGCAATGGCACAAACTGCTGGAGCAATTTGTGCTCGCCAACATTCCAAGGGTGCAGTGAAACTGGTATATTTTATGTCTATTGACGGTGTGAAATTCAGAAAGCCGGTTACTCCGGGTGACGTGCTGTTGTTGCATGTTATCCAGACCAAACATCGCAGAGGTATTTTCAAGTATGACTGTGATGCTGTGGTTGAAGGGGTTAAAGTTGCCGAGGCTTCAATTACCGCAATGATGATTGATCCGGAAGATACCTGATGGAAAACAAAATTCATTCATCCGCTGTCATAGAAGATGGCGCAATTCTCGGTGAGGGTATAGAAATTGGCCCATTCTGTCATGTCGGGAAGGATGTGACACTGGCTGATAATGTCAAGTTGCATTCGCATGTTGTTGTTTGGGGAACTACTTCGATTGGTCGTGGCACGGGGATATTTCCGTTTGCCTCCATTGGCCATGAACCACAGGATTTAAAATATCACGGTGAAGAATGTGTACTTGTTGTTGGAGATGATTGTATCATTCGTGAAGGTGTAACCATGAATCCGGGTACCGCCGGAGACAAGGGCGTTACAAAAATCGGGAACAATTGTGTGTTCCTTGCAAATGCCCATGTTGCCCATGATTGTGAGGTCGGAAATAACGCAATTTTCTCTAATGCTGTAATGATAGCTGGACATTGTGTGGTTGAAGACAATGTAATTTTTGGTGGCGGTGCCGGTGTACACCAGTTTTGCCGGATCGGAAGGAATGCCTTCATTGGCGGAATGGCCGGCGTGGAAAATGATGTCATTCCTTTTGGTATGGCACTTGGAAATCGAGCCTATCTGGGTGGCCTGAATTTGGTGGGTATGAAAAGAGCGGGAATAGATCGCCAGTCAATTCATAGCGCTCGGGCCTTGTTCAAGGATTTGTTTTTTGGTGACAAGCCGGTTAGAGAATTGGCCCAGGGCATAGATGCGGATACAAGAAAGGATGCAGTGTGCGCGGCTATTTTGAATTTTATCTCTGATGGTGGAGATAGAGCGCTTTGTACACCAAAAAAAGATTAGGGAATGCCTGCAATGGCAATTCGAAATAATCAAATTTCAAAATCACATTCCAGCAATCCAATTGCGATAATATCAGGTTATGGCACTTTGCCAAAAGAGATTGCCCTGGGAGCACAGGCTTCCGGGAGGCGTCCTTTCATGGTTGGAATTGAGGGTGAAGCAGAACCCTCAATTGAGGAATTTGATCATCGGTACATGAATCTCGGACAATTTGGCGGATTGCTAAAACTGCTGAAAGAAAATGGAATCAGCCAAATTGTTATGGCAGGTGGAATTCATGCCCGTCCTGAGGTTTTCAAGATGAAGCTGGATTGGGGTGCGATCAGTTCTATCCCCCGTGCCATGGCTATGCTGCTGGGTGGCGACGATACTTTGCTATCCGGTTTGATAAAGCTGTTTGAAGATCACAATATTGAGGTGGTTGGGGCCCATGAAGTCGCTCCTGAACTTCTTTCCGGTTGTGGCCCCATCGTTGGCAGCAAACCTGGGCGAAAAGATATGCAGAATATTGAGCTTGCGGCTGCCGCATGTAATGCCCTTGGAGAACTGGATATCGGACAGGCGGCGATCGCGGAGGCTAACCGGGTGATAGCAGTGGAGGGAGTTGAAGGTACAGACGGATTATTGCAGCGAGTCGTCGAATTGCGGCAGAATGGCCGTATGCCACCTGTTGGCAAAAATGGTGTTCTGGTCAAACTTATGAAGCCTGGTCAGGATCATCGCGCTGATATGCCTGCAATCGGGCCAATTACAGTATTGGCAGTTAAGCGAGCTGGCCTGTGTGGTATTGCTGTTGATGCGGGGAAATCCTTAATCCTGCAAAAAGAGGAAACCCTGAAACTAGCCAGGAAAAACAAAATATACATATTCGGCTTTGTCGACAATTCCAAAAATACAGGTGGAGCCCAGTGACTGATACCCGGCCATTGCGAATTTATATGGTTACGGGTGAGGATTCCGGTGATGCGCTGGGAGCAAATATTTTGGTTTCATTACAGTGCCAGAATATTGACTATGAACTGGCAGGACTTGCAGGTCCCAAAATGCAGGCTCAGGGTGCAGCCAGCCTGTTTGATGTTTCACAGCTGTCGGTGATGGGCTTGACTGCTGTCATTGCCAGACTGCCAAAAATATTCAAACTGGTTCGGCAGGTGGCAGATGATGTGATCTCATTCAAGCCTGACATATTGTTGTTGATTGACAGTCCGGACTTTAACTATTCCGTCGCAAAGCGAATCAGAAAACGTAATCCGGAGATTCCAATTATTAAATATATTTGCCCCAGTGTCTGGGCCTGGCGTCAGGGCAGAGCCAAAAAAATGACGGCATATATTGATCATATATTGGCGATACTGCCCTTTGAACCCGAATTGATGCAGGAACTTGGAGGTCCGCCGACAACCTATGTCGGTCACCCGCTTTCAAGCGAGTTGGAACAGTTTGGCGACAAGGATCGAACTATCCCGGCAAACCCGATGAATTTGCTGGTGTTACCGGGTTCCCGCAAGGGTGAAGTGAAACGTTTGCTTCCGGTCATTCGCGATACTTTGTCGATCATGAAGCAGAGAAATATTATTTTTAACGCGGTCTTGCCTGCAGTCGATCACCTGGCTGACTATATCTCTGATCAAGTAAGCAAGTGGCCAGTGAAGCCGGAAATCGTACTGGGTAAACAGGCTAAACAAAAAGCCTTTGAAAACGGCGACGTTGCCCTGGCATGTTCGGGAACTGTATTATTGGAGTTGGGGTTGTTTTCAATTCCGACCGTGTCAATTTACAAGCTGGATGCGTTGGGCTTCGTTGTCAGGCATATGGTGGTGGCCTGGACCGCCTGTCTACCCAACTTGATTACGGACCGGGCAATAGTACCTGAGCGTTTTGAAGAATACGGGCATCCGCAGGCTCTGGCCAGAGTGCTTGAACAACTCGGCAATCCGGGCCATGAACGAGATGCGCAACTGGAAGGCTTCAAACTACTTCGACAAATAATGCAGCGTGACAGTGAAAAAGGTGATCTGGCAACAGACAAAATTCTGCAAGTTGCCGGATGGAAAAAATAGCTCATTCCCAGCTTTCGTTTGGCATCCCGAATGCTACCGTTTTAGCTGGTTCACCAGTTTATGAAGAGTTTTCCAAACAACAATACTAATTTGTACAACTTTAATTTCTCTACAGGCAATCAGCGTTTGTCAACAGGAACATAATTGCGAATATTGGAACCCTGGAAAAGTTGACGTGGCCTACCGATTTTCTGGTTGGGATCCTCAATCATTTCTTTCCATTGAGCGATCCAGCCAACTGTTCTCGCCACCGCGAACAGCACAGTAAACATATCAGTAGGGAAGCCGAGAGCCTTGAGGGTAATGCCTGAATAGAAATCGATATTAGGGTAAAGGTTTCTCTTGACAAAATATTTATCGGTCAGTGCGATTTTTTCAAGCTGCATGGCGATTTCAAGAATCGGGTCATCTTTGATTCCCAGTGCTTCCAGGACTTCATGGGTAGTTTTTTGCAAAATTTTGGCGCGTGGATCGTAGCTTTTGTAAACACGGTGGCCAAAGCCCATCAATCTGAACGGGTCGTCTTTGTCTTTTGCCCGGGCGATAAATTCCGGAATTCGGTCGGGAGTACCGATTTCATTCAGCATATTTAATGCAGCTTCGTTGGCGCCACCATGCGCTGGACCCCACAGGCAGGCAATGCCGGCTGCAATACAGGCGAATGGGTTCGCACCTGAAGAACCCGCAAGTCGTACAGTCGAAGTAGATGCATTTTGTTCATGGTCCGCGTGCAGCGTAAATATGCGATCCATGGCGCGTGAGAAAACGGGATTAACCCTATAATCCTCACAGGGAACCGCAAAACACATGCGAAGGAAATTGGATGCGTAGTCCAGATCATTGGCTGGATAGATCGGTGGTTGGCCAATTGAATATTTATAGGCCATCGCGGCAATTGTCGGCATTTTGGCGATCATTCGCATTGAAGCAATCATGCGCTGCCTCTCATCCGAAATATCCGTTGAATCATGATAAAATGCGGAAAGCGCACCAACTACCCCCACCATAATTGCCATTGGATGGGCATCGCGACGAAATCCTGAAAACAGTTTTCCCATCTGTTCGTGCAGCATTGTATGCTGGGTTATCTGGCTATCGAATTTTGCTTTTTGTGAAAGTGTAGGTAGTTCGCCATAAAGCAACAAGTAACAGGTCTCGAGAAAATCACCTTCATTTGCCAATTGTTCGATCTGATATCCACGATAGGCCAAAACACCCTCATAGCCATCAATAAAGGTAATTTCGCTTTCGCATGATGCAGTTGAAGTGAAGCCGGGATCCAGGGTAAAATGGTTTGTAATTTTATAAAGTGTAGAGATATCAATAACATCAGGACCCATGCTGCCGGTTAAAATTGGAAAATCCCAGTTTTTGCCATCAATCGTTAAAGTAGCTTTCTTATCTGTCATTAATAGTTCCTTCCAAATTCAATTCATCTGGCGCCGCAAACTTGTTGCATGCGTACCTGTAAAGGCGTTTCAGTGATTAATTATCACTAGGTTTGTCGCTGCTCGTAGAAAGTGGACCCCATATTGCTTTGGCTTGCGCCATATCAATAATTCCGCAGCTTTTACTGGTTTCCAACAAGCGCCGTCTGCTGGTATGAGAATTGCAACCAGAAATTATTGCTCTTAGGTATCTGATTTATCCCATCGATACAAGTCAACTAAAGGCCAAGGTAAACTTGTCGCAATGTAATTGCGCAGAAACCAGCAGCCAATCTCATTCAGATTTTCTGTGATTTCACCTGATCACTGATTCTGGCCAGTGTTTCTTCTCTGCCAAAAAGCTCCATCACCTCAAATACGCCGGGGGCTGAAGGGGTTCCTGCTACTGCGCAGCGAATA
>JAAEMP010000034.1 GCA_024225445.1 Hyphomicrobiales bacterium
ACTTCGATACAACACACGGTTCGCCGGGCTGGATTACAGGGGCGATGCCCTTATTTGCAACTTGTCGGGTGAGAGTAGCGAGATAGTCAAACCTTCAGGGCTGATTATCGCCACAGGTGCGGTTGAACGAGTGCAGCCGAGACCCGGCTGGACACTGCCGGGTGTCATGACCGCTGGCGCTATTCAAACATCATTAAAGGTATCAGGTTTGGCGCCACCGGGTAAAACAGTGCTTGCAGGCTCAGGTCCTCTCCTTTTAGCCATAGGCGCCCAACTTTCCAGAGCGGGAAACCCACCACTGGCAATTGTTGAAGCTGGCCGTCCATTCTCTCGACCATATCGGGCGTTGCGTTTGCCCCTCTCCTACCTGCGTGAGGCATTGCAATACCTGGCAATTCTGGCGATTGCCCGTGTGCCGGTATTTTCGGGTGCCCATATCAATAATATCATCCGCAATGACAAAGACGGACAGCTGCGCATTTCATTCGCCACGTCGTCTGGTAAAACCCGCTCTATTACAGCGGATATTCTTGGACTGCATGATGGTTTGCACACAAATGACTATGGCATCAATGAAACCGCAGAGATTCCCATACGAAAAACCGGCGATTGCCGAGAAATTCTGGGGGCAAGGGCAGCGGAACTGGATGGCTGTCGCATCGGCAGGGAAGTTGCCGGAATACTAACCGGTGGAGCAACGGTATTAACCAGCAACCGGTCAATCGAATTACATCGACGTGCCCAGATCACCATCAGCGAACTATACTCCCATGATGGATTGAACCGTCTTGGAGGCGTTGCAGATGATACAGTTATCTGTCGTTGCGAAAACCGGACACTGGCTGATCTGCGTTCACTGTCCAGTCCAACTTTGCGGGAGGCCCGGTTGGTTGCCCGGTTCGCCATGGGGCCTTGTCAGGGACGTTTTTGTGCTGAATGGGTTCAACACCTCCTGAACCATGATCAATCCCGAATCGATTATGGTCTGTCTGGCCAGCGTTGGCCAGTGCTGCCGGTCTCGGTGCGCAGCATTGTCAATGCAAAAGATTCATCTAATTTTCAACCGGAAACAAAAGAACGCCTGTCATGAAAACCAATACAATCCCTCATCCAGCCATCCAACATCGCAGAAATTTCCAGGTGCACAATCCATTTGATGGATGTTGTATTGGCTACATTAGCGAAACATCAGTCGATGATATTCAGTTGACAGTTAAACGCGCACTGAAGGCAGCCGCGGAATTCAGGGGATCAACACCTCATGAACGCCGCAGCCTTCTGGAAAAGATTGCTGCATTGATCAAGCGTGATGCAGACCAGTTGGCAAACACGGTGTGTGCCGAGGTTGGAAAAACCATTACCGAGGCCCGCAATGAAATCAGGCGCTCACAAAATACACTGAAGCTTTCCGGCGACGCATCAACATTTCTGGATGGAGAGGTCATGCATTGCGGTATTGTTGAGGGAGGCGTTGATCGGCAAGCCGTTGTCACTTACGTGCCTACCGGTGTCGTTGCAGCCATCACACCGTTTAACTATCCGGTAAACCTGCTTTGCCACAAACTTGGCCCGGCACTGGCGGCTGGCAACGCAATTGTTATCAAACCATCGCCCAAAGCTCCTCTTGCTGCACAGCATGTCGTCGAACTATGCAAAGAAGCAGGCGCGCCAGAGGGGTTAATACAAATTATCCATGGTGGTGCGGATGCTGCGGTCGCGCTTGCGAAATCCCCCATCAATCTGTTGAGTTTCACCGGTGGCCCTCAGGCCGGACTTGCTTTGAAGCAAGCCAGTGGACTTGTGCGCTGTTTGATGGAACTGGGTGGCAATGATCCACTCTTTATTATGCCGGATGGTGATCTGGATGCGGCAGCAAAAACAGCGGTGGTCCAGCGTTTCGAAATCGCCGGTCAAAGCTGTGCGGCAGTGAAAAAACTCTATGTGCATGAGGATATAAAAGCAGATTTCATCGACAGAGTGATGGCGATAACCACTGCATTAACGACCGGGAATCCAGCCGACCCGGCAACAAATATGGGCCCGGTTATTGACGAACTGGCAGCACAGGATGTTTCAAATCGCCTTGATCAGGCTATTGAACTTGGTGGCAGAATACTTGCGGGCGGGAATAATGACAAAGCACTCTTCGAACCAACGATCATCGAAAACGTTGCCGAAAAATCCAAATTATTCTCCACCGAGACTTTTGGACCGGTATTGGCAATTCGCGGTTTTACCGATCTCAATGTGGCAATTACCGAGGTTAATCGCAGTGATTACGGTTTGCAGGCCGGTATCTATTCCAACAATCACGCGCAAATCCGCTTGTTGGCACGTACTCTTCAGGTTGGCGGGATCATGGTCAATGAGGGCCCTGATTTCCGCGCCGAACATGTGCCTTTTGGTGGCATTAAAAAATCAGGTCTTGGTCGCGAAGGTGTTCGCATTGCCTTGCGGGAAATGAGCGAAACCAGGGTAGTTATCGATTAGAAAGGAATGTTGTCATGACACACATAGCAATAGTCGGGGCAAGCGGAAAAGTTGGCCGGGAGATTGTTGAACTTGTATCAATTTCAAGCGATCCGGATTTAACTGCGACCAATTTCGTTTCGCAAGATTCAGATAGCCTGGGTAATAAAAACAACTCCGACTCGATGCAGTATTTTCCGGTATCAAAAGAGAAATTGCTCAAATGCGATGTGGCAATAGATTTCTCAACACCAGCCGCGACAATGCAGCTTCTTGATCTGCTGGAGGGTACCGACCTGCCGCTGGTGATCGGTACAACCGGTTTTTCTGCGCAACAGGCAGGCCGACTTGATGCGGCAGGTGCACAAAGACCTATCCTGACAGGTGCCAATTTCACCTATGGTTTCGAGAGTTTTTTGACTGCGAGCCATGATCTGGTTTCCGCAATAGCCGATGCCGATGTCAGCGTCGGCGAAATCTACAACAAAGACAAGAAACCTGCCGCCTCGGGGACAACCCAACGCATCAGCCGCGAACTTGCACAAATTCCCGCCAGAGACGGAAAAGCCCGGCAAATAGCACAGGATATACAGCGCGTCGGCGATACACCGGGTGTGAATATCATCAAGCTGTCACTGGGCTTTGCAACCATTGAACTGAAACTCACCGTTCATTCACGCGAAGCTTATGCCGCCGGAGCAATTGCCGCCGCCAAATGGCTGATCAGCCAGCAAAATGGCACCTATGCACCGGCCGATATTTCTTCGTAACTACTCAAATAAACCGAGAGAGCCCATGACAAGTTCAAGCAGACTAGACGGAATATTCACGGCACTTGTTACACCATTTCTGGAGAATGGCGAGATTGACTGGCCAGCCTTTGATGCACTGCTCGACAGACAACTTGCAGCTGGCATTGCAGGCCTGGTGCCGGTGGGGACAACCGGCGAAGCGGCAACCTTGAGTGAAAAAGAGGCGCTTGCGGTGATTTCGCACACCGTTAAACGGGCAAATGGCAAAGCCTATGTCCTTGCCGGAACCGGATCGAATTCAACCACCAAAACCATAAATTCCACAAAGCAGGCGGCTGATGCCGGCGTTGATGGGGTGCTTTTGGTGACCCCCTATTACAACAAGCCCTCGCAGCAGGGGTTGATGGCGCACTACGAGGCGGTTGCCGACTGCGCCCTTGTCGATAATGTTTTATACAGCGTACCGGGTCGCGCTGGCATAGCGATTGATGCAATAACCGCAGGCAGGCTTTCAAAATCCCGTAACAATATTATTGCGATCAAGGAAGCCGGTGGTGACCCCGCTCGGGTTACCCAGCTACACCGGGAGTGTGGTGACGACTTTATCATACATTGCGGTGATGATGGTCTTGCCCTGCCATTTTACGCTCTGGGCGCACGTGGCCTGACAAGTGTTCTGTCCAACTATGACCCTGAGATATGTGTGGCGCTTTATCACGCCTGGAAAAGTGGTGATACCGAACGTGCCCGGACTCTGCACGAACTGATTGCACCTTTGGCCAAAGCGCTGTTTATCGATAGCAGTCCTTCACCGGTAAAAAGAGCGCTATCACTTCACGGATATATGAGCGATCAGGTTCGGCTGCCGCTGGTCAAATTCAACTCATCGCAAGAGGGCATACTGAAAGAGGCAACGAAATATCTGGATGAGCATCGTGGTGATTTTGTCAGCTAAAATCCCTCGAATAGGAACAAGAACTAGACCGTGTCTTCTATACACGGAAGCATTTGATGGACCAAACCAATAGACGGGAAACTGAAACAAAACGGCGTCAGCTCAGATCATGC
>JAAEMP010000035.1 GCA_024225445.1 Hyphomicrobiales bacterium
CCTGGAAAACAGTCTTTGCAAGGTCTAACCCTATAGTGGTAATGGTATTAGTCATGGACGCCTCCTGTTAATAGAATCGTTGTTAACGCTTCCATTATGGCTCATTTAGAAGCCGTGCGGGGCGTCCATACCATTACCGTATTATGTTACTTAAATGCCTTCCAATTCGCTTGAAAAATATCTCCGCGAAAGAAAACCGTATTGTTTTCTATTCTGACATTTGCAGGTGTATCACTGTTGATGCTGATTTCTTCTGCGTTCAATGAACAGCCCTGTAGCATATAAAAAACGCTCACCAGTCCCACCATAGCAAGATTGCTCATACCACCAGCGAAAGAAAACAAGTGTTGTTTTGAATGAAAATTGCTCCTATAACCAGTGAACCATAAAATAATCATCTTGTGAAACCACAATCAATGGGGGCTGTGAGTCTAGTAACTAGATGTGGTAAGATCTGAATTTGCGTATTGAGTTAAAAATTGAACATGAAATAGATTCAGATCAGCACGATCAGATTACAAGCTTGCGAAATAAGAGTTTTCCTGATGCGCCAAGGGAACGATCATATTTTAAGCAATTGCCTCATTTTAGGCTTTTGGCTGAAGACAATGGAATCCTGGCAGGTCATTTAGGCGTAGATCATCGAATCATTCGTGTTGGAGGTACGATATTAAGCATATTCGGGGTCATTGATTTGTTTGTGTCTGATCAGCATCAAGGCAAAGGGATTGCCACCAGTTTGCTTGCACAAATTACTGAGTTAGCAGAGCAAAAGGGAATTGATTTTCTCCTGCTTCATGCTGTTGATGGGCGTTTATATCTAAAGAACGGATTTCGCGTCATTTCGCCTTATTTGAAAAGCTTGTGGTTATGTGATTTTGAAAATTATGGCGTTGGTATTGAGCGTTTGGATAATATTATTTATATCAAGTCAACCTCGGACAAGGCATGGCCAGATGGAACGGTCGATATAATGGGGTACCTTTTCTAATATCCACTCCATGGCCTAAATCCCCCACCTTCTGATAGGAGCGCTTCAGCACGGGATGATCATCTGACAAAAACAGTATTTATCTGATATCAATGTCAGCTATCGATTTTATTTCCATCAACATCATATCCAGGTTGGCCAGACAGGTAATTGAACTTGTATATTCCCGCTGAAGCTACCAAGACTATGCCCAACAGGACTATGCCAAGAATAATTTTGATCGTTTTTTTCATAGCTTGATTATAAGTAATAGTTTTCTGTTTGCATAGCTTATCTCGTAAACTCTATTTGTACTGTGCAATCCGGAGTTTACGACACCCCTTTGATCTGCCGCTGGTGAGAGTTGGTTTTTTGCTGATCTGGCAGTTGAAGAGATTAGTATCATGATCCCGGTACCGAGAAATATGCGGGTCTGGCTTGCTGCGGGAGTGACGGTTATATGGCGGGGTTTAGCCCGCATATTCGGCTTTACTCACGCTTTCATACAAAAGCGTGACAATTGGTAAAATGATTGTTGCGCATATTATCTATTGCTGCTCACTGCAATGTCGTCGATTGGGAAAATGACGTGAGCGCCCTTGGGATACGACAACATTGTCTCTATGTTTGAGGAGGTGCAAGCTTATAAACTATCAGGTGTTTGCGGACATTGGGTGTCATTTGATATTCCTCTAACCCCAGATAATGCACATCGGTAATGCCAAGTCGTTTCATATCTTCCAGGGAAAACGTCCATCCTCGTTTTCCGCTATCTTCAAGTCTTTTAAGCTGTTCAGGTAACAAGCCATAAATGGTAAATGTATTATTCAAACCCAGCTTTTCAAAAAACATGTCTTCATTCGCCAGAGATTTTTCCATCCGTTCCATAGATAGCCGATATGCACGCTCCACAGCCGCATCCAGTTCTTTTACAGCTTCAATATCGGGATAATGCAACAAATTGGCTTCATACAATTTTGTTCTCAGAAAATTTTCGCCACTGATACCATTGATACCATCAACCAGCGTTTCATGAAACGAAAATCCGTCTATTCGCTGCTGAGCTTCACTTCCGTGCCATCCGACAAACGCACCTTGACGTATTAATTTTTTCCGACCCGCTACAAACACATAATTCGCACAGGAAGAAAAACAGCCTCCCTCCACTTCTACGATCATATTGCGTTTAAGAACCCATGCTCCGAGCTTTCTTCCATATATAGTATCACCACCGCCAGAATTAATAACAATCTTGCGCACATCGGTAATTGTTTTGTTCGCGACTGCATTACTAAATGCTTCCCAACTCTTTTTGGAAATGTCTCCATTGTAAAAAATCGTATTGTTTTCAACCCGAACTCGGGCTGGAGTATCAGTACTAATACCTATTTCATTCGCATATAAAGAATTCCCTTGAAACACGAAAAAACCAACAACAAAACCAGCTATTACCGTGTGACATCGCATATCGACGCAAGAACGCCAATATTGCTTGGCTTTTCTAAAATAGGTCATCTAGTCTTTCCTAATAAACGGTAATTCTGCACTACTGTGAACAATTGCGAATATGCGCACAGCGTTTTTATCATTTCCATCAGGAGTACTATTGTTCGGGATCAGCAATCGACGTTTTCTTGTAGACATGTAACCATTCACGGGCTTGTTTTGCATTCCCCAGTCGCAATCTTTTTGAGATTGAAAGTTTTCCGTCCTTGTCGCAATCAACAGGCTATTAGCAAGAATATTAAGCATTTGCATCACTCCGAACATGTCTCAATTAACTGTAAGCAAACAATCTTCTTCGATAAATCAATGGTGCTGATATTGCATCGCACCGCACAGGTATCTGTACGCGCCCTCCAAACTCTCGGCAAAGATACGGTAAAGCCCATCTAATCTGAACTATTCTTTACGCGGTAAACGGGCTTCACCGAAAAGCGCCCGTTGCTAAGGGAAAGTATGGGCGCTAGTGAAGATGATAAGCTGAGAGGAGGCTTATCATCCACTGTTTGCTGAAGGCAGCGAGCGGCTGGCCTGATGAATAATTGATTTAATATCTTGACGATCAAAAATTCCAATATCATCCAATTGGCGGGAAGAGAATTCCATCAATTCATTACAAGCCTGACGGTTCCTGCGCCATGAGCGATATTTTGAATAGTAAGTGTTGAACATGATAAATCCTTTCCAGTAAAAGTTGCCGGGACATTGAAACACCACAATTCCAGTTATCGACTGTCATTGCTTTTCTTAAGTGCGTACCATCAATGTAGTGCAAATTCGTGATTAGTGCCTGTACGCGAGATTAAGCGGCTATTAATTTCGCATGAACAATTTGTGAACACCGTAATTGCTCAAATGTAATGTAAATCCTCTGCTGATCATTCGTCTGCAAGACAAATTCAAGGTGACAGCTCATCAGAGCTGCCAATCTTGTCATCTTCGATATACATTTTACACAAATAGAGGCGGCACCCTGATCACCGAAACCATCCATTGTTCCAAAGTCACATGCGGAGTCTTCTACACGTTAATGGTTCAAGGTTGCCCGCTGGCACAGTAAGTCTGGGAATATCTTGCAAGCTCACTCCGATAACTGATATGTACGAAGTCCAGGTTCTATCCACGCCTCATAGTCCATCCTTTTATTTCCAATGGACTCTACCACATCATGGTTGAATTCTCAGGACTGGGTCACCCTCAAAGTGTAACTGCCTGATAGTCACAATCATCAGGTCGGTGTGACTATTACAATTTAACGCACGCTCTCTATAGCTGAATTGAGATCAAGTTTTCGTTTTCTCAAGCTCTCCAGAAGATCAGAAATTACAACAAGTGATTTTTCGTTGTCGTCATGCAAGAGTAAAATATCCCGCTTTTTGATATTTGATGTCACAAAGTCGGATATGTCTTCAGCCGACCAATCACTCCGTTTTCCCCATTCACCACCTTCAATTGACCAGAGCATCAGACTATGATCCGTATCACGTGCTGCGCGCCATGTCTTGATATTCAACTCACCACGAGGCGGGCGAAACTGTCGGGTGGCTTTGCCAATTGTGCTCTCCACCAGATCTGAGCATTTATTGATATCTTCAACGACACGATCCCGCGAATAGCGAGCGCCAGCGACATCGTTTAGGTGCGAATAGGTATGGTTGGCGACAATATGACCTTGCTCATGATAGGCCTTCACCAGATCGGGATTTTTTTCAGCTCGCTCTCCGATAACAAAAAACATTGCCTTAACGCCATAACGATCCAGCAGATTCAATAGAAGTGGAGTGTATTCAGGGTGTGGCCCATCGTCAAAGGTGATCAGGATATCCCCTGGCATCTCCAGCGGCATGTGATAATCAACCAGGCGGTTGTCGATAGCGAGTTCAAGCGCCCGCTTGACAGGGCGGGCGCAGGTTTTGACTGCCTCGATCACGGTTCGTTTCATTCAGCGTCTTTCATCGGGGTTTTACGGTGATCTTGGTGGATTATGTTCCAGGGATAAGCCGCTATGTCCGGCTGATCTGTTGCGATCATCATGATTGCACGCGCATCATCGCAAGGTTTTGCCGCGATAAAACCCATATCGTCAAACACGGCCGCGACCGCTTTGTTACGATCTGTGGGCACATAGTGCACCTCGAATGTATCTATCCCCTGGGCCCTGTAATTCTGGGCCAGCCAAGCGAAAAACGCATGTTCCGCGCGTTTTGATTGTACCCGGCAGCTAAAGGCCAGATCCACCACCTGCGGATTAGCATCTGGACTCTGAGGCAAAGCGACAAGGCCAAAGCCCACTGTCCCATAATCGCCGAACTTGTCCTGGCAACGCAGCGAAAATGTATCAAAACTGGCATCGCTCATAATACGCGCGATATCCTCACGAGTGTGGCGCGTACCGGAAAAATTCATCTGGTTTGTGCGCTGCGTCAGTTCATAGATGCGGTCGATATTCTGGCCTTCGCCCTGAAGAATCTGCATCTGCAGATCGCAATCGCGCAAAAAGCTCTCATAACCATCGTTGTCATGAGCGGATTTCGACGCTCGGCGCGCGCCTTCGTTGATGTAATGCAGCCGTCGCGATGCAGATTCTGACGAGACCTCGGGATTGAATTCGGGCCGCTCCAAAATCGTCTGATAATCGGCAGCATCATAGGTGCGCACCTCCGGCAGAACACTTTCAACTTCGGAGCGTTCAAATGGCTGATCATCGATAAAAGTGACCACGTTTGCGCCGATGTTGAAATCCGCGATGATCTGCTTGATCGACTGGCTTTTCGGACCCCAGTTGATTTGAGGAAAGACGAAATATTCATCGATCCCAAAGTGTTTGAGCGCTGCCAGTGCGAGTTCAGGATCATTTTTGCTGGCGATGCTATTGACGATGCCACGACTGTCCAGGATTTTGACAATCTCAGCCACACCAGGCTTGAGCGTAAGGCCCTCGACACCATTTTCCACAAGGATCCCATTCCACATCGTGTGGTCAAGATCCCAGACCATGATTTTGATTGCCTTTGACGGCTTGGTTTTGGCATCGCCACTGCTTACAAAGCCCAAAAAACCCAGATAAATTTTGTCCGCCGATTGCCCCTCGGTGTTTGGAATAAGCGAGACGAAGTCCGCCCTGCCTTCACCATTCACCTTAGCGATCTCGGCGATGGGAATATCAACTCGATGATAGCCTGGATTTAGTACTATGCGTTTCTGAAATTTGCGAGAGGAGTTGTTTTCGCCGTTACTGATCGTGAGCGTAGCGTCGAACGTCCCGGGTGCCGGAATGTAAATCGCCATGACAAAAGCTTCGGCTACAATTGCTGTGTTGGCCTGTGCCATGATACGGTTGGTGGCACGTCGACGCATGCGCTTCGCAATCCGCACAAAGGGGCCTGGCCAGCCATTTACATGGATGCCACCATCAGGCACTCGGCGTAATAGATCAGACCAGCGGCGGGATTTGTCTTCAAGACGGATTGCTTCACTTTGGCTCACCAATGAGTTGATACCTTTGGCGAACATATTCGCCCACCGTTTGAAAGTGACCTCGACCACAGGGCCACCGCCCGAGGCCAGCCCGTCTATTCGAACAACCCCGGCTACGAAGCGACGGCAGTTGCCGTCCCTGCGCGGCTCGAACAGATCACAAGTCTTGTAACAATCTGGATAAGCGCATTCCGTACAATGTTCCTCCCATATACTGACGGAACGGTATGGGAAATCGATGGTGTTGTCTTTAAACACAGCAACAACTTCGCCAGGGATTTGGGAAGATGTCTTGCTTCCGGCACTTAATTCAAATTCGAACATTATTATTCAATCACCAGATGCATCAGTGTTGGTATCACGCAAGTTGTATACGTTTCTTTCCGCAGAAACCACAATTCGTCTACACTTGAATTGGGCTTCATCCGCAAGATAATTCCAGGGCAATAGTTCGTCAATCGTGTCGATCTTGCGATCTGCGATACGGCTCGGTACATCGCTGAGCCACGCTTGTTTATCAATGCCGTTGAGTTTAGAGATTTCCATCAGATGAATTAAATTCAAAGTTGATTATTTGAATCATCCAGCAAATACTCCAATCCATACCATCTAAATAATTTCCTTACTCCAGAAGACGCGTTCGTAATTCTCAGACAACGCTCACTCTGCAGCAATACTTTTCGTAACATCATCACCGTACCTAAACATGAAGAGCTAATATGCTTCAGTTCTTTGAGATTGAGAATGCAATCCAGCTCGGAATTTGCGACTTTCTTGAAGCAAGTGCGTATATCACCCAAATTTTCATTCCCGGCATCACCAGATATCAAAATTTCAGATTCGTCATCTGTGTACTTGCAAGCAATTGAAAATTTTTCTTTTATTTTCCCTGAAAAATGTCTCTTCCGAAAATTATAAGCGGCCAATGGAAACACCCTCGTGAACATCGTTGCCATCAAGGCGAAGCTGTCACTCCAGTAACGATGCCAAAGCCAGGGCTCTTCCTTCAATCGCCAGAGCCATTCAAGCCCAGAATATTTAAGAACTTCCGGCGTTCTTTTCACAGTACCTGCCTCAAAATTAATGACAGCACCCAAATGGCTACGAAGTGGAATTTTTAGTGCATCTTTGTTTTTCTCAAGCCAAAGGTGGCCCTTGACAGCACCTAGCGCAACGACAAGAAAGTCGGCATTACTTTTGTTAATCCTGGAAATGTGTTTCGCACCACTTATTTCATCAACAGAACCGAATCCTGGGTTTAGTGATCCTACACAGATCACATTTCCTTTCTGGGAATTTAGTTTTTCGCTAGCCTGTTCCCCAACACCACTCGCACCGCCAAAAAAGAAAACAGATAGTTTGCGATTATCGTTTTTGTCAGGTTGGCTCAGCGCTCTAAAAAGATCCGATCCGGCCACGCGCTCAGGCAATGGCACGCCAAGTATTCGTGCAATCCAAATCAGAGGCATACCATCCGCAACAGATAATTCACTCAAAAGCACCGCCTCACGAAACTCCTGATTACGTTGGCTGTTTACCATGAAATTAACATTTGGCGTCGACAATAGGTAGGGTTTTTTTTGCGATGCGGCAGAATGAAGAGCACCTGCGGCTTTCTTAGTTCCTACAGAGTCAAACACCAGACCAAGCAAACAATGAACATCACGATCTATATCGTTATTACTGGCGTATTCCAAATTGCCGCACGGGTCATATTTATCGATTTTACTCATCGAAATGTAACTTGAATTTCCCGATCCAAAATCCTGGTAGCTTCTGCTTTGCCACGAAACAAACAGGATCGGTGGTATTTTCGCAAATATTTTCTGAATTTTAGATCATCATATCTCGGTTTTCCAGTCATCATTGCTTTTGCATAACCCCAAAGCATGCCAAGACCGCCAATCACAAATGGACGCTTAGTCATCCGATAAATTGCACTGGCAGAAATATACACCAGCCCCGTACCCATGAACCACTGTCCAAAACCATGACGCATTCGACCAACAAAGATACTTTGATCGCTTGATCCCATCGGGCGTAAATGTAAGAAAATCAGATTGGGCTCATCCCAAGAACGCGCAATCCAGCCAGCCATTCTGCAGCGGTGACAGTCGATCCCATCCCACATTACCTGACGCACGAATCCACCAATAGCTTCAAAACACTCACGCCGATAAAACTTTGCTGCACCAACTGATGCTTCATCACCACAATGTTCAGAGATTAAAGGTCCAGCAAAACTCTTCTCAATATTTTGAGGAGCTGGATAGTAAGCTTTCCCTGAACAAGTGCCCAATCGCGGTTCAATTTCCATTCTGTTCATAAGGATAGCAAAATACTGTCTTGGCATATCCAAATCCATATCAAGCTTGCATATAAAATCATAGGCTTCCAGATTTACCTGATCATAACCCCTATAAAACGCATCGATAACCCCCGGCCCGACATTACGGCCTCCACGATCTTCACGTTTGATTATCTGGATAAATTCATGTTTTTCTGCGTATTCGGCCAATATTTTTGGCGTTTCATCCTTTGAACCATCATCAACAATGACCCATTTGGCAGGTAATTCGCTTTGGGCAATCACCGAATCGAGCGTACGCCTGACAAATTCCGCCTCATCTCGAACAGGGCTTATCAGACAATATCGTCTTTGGGTCACTAAACTGTCCTTTTCCGACTGCAAATTTATTCCGGGAAACATGCAGTTCTAAATTATGCAATAGATTATTGTTGGTTGCTAATAAGTGAGAGCAATTTTCCAGCTTCAGTATTGATATCATGCCGTTCAATCACTCTTTGCCTGGCTTTCCTCCCCATTTCGTTCAAAACTGACTGTTCCGTTGTCAAGGCTTCTCTTAGGGCATCAGCCAATGCCCCAACATCGCCTGCTGCAACCAGCCAGCCATTTTCTCCACTCTGAACCAATTCAGGTATGCCTGCCACATATGTCGATATTACAGGTCGTGCTAGCGACATAGCCTCCATAATAACAACAGGCAGGCCCTCTGCGAAACTGGGTAGAACCAGAGCGCGAGAATCCAACAATTCTTCCCTCACCTGTTTACTGCTTATCCAACCGGTAATTCTTACCTTGTCCTGCAGATCAAATTCCTGGATCAATGCCTCTAGTTCTGGACGTAGATGTCCATCACCCGCCAAAACCAATTCGAATTCCCTACCTTCCTCAGACAAAATGCTGAGTGCTTTAAGCAACAGGGGCTGGCCTTTTTGCTCGCACAAACGCCCAACGCATACAAATTTGTGCGTTTTACCAATCGGTTCAATTTCCCCGGAGTAAAAATTTCTGTCCAATCCACAATGCACCACATTAATTTTATGCCATAAATCATAAGTGACCCAGCGAGATAACTGACCTTTACCGTATGAACTGATAGCAACAACAAACGATGATCGCTTGATTTTTTGGCGCAGCGACAAAGCAACCGGCTTATCAAATTCTTCAGGTCCATGTACTGTAAAACTGTACGGTATGGAGCAGAGCTCATTGGCGATCATCACGACAGTTGTTGAGTTCGTACCAAAATGAGCGTGAACGTGCTGTACCATTTCGGCTTTCAGCCACATCGCCAAAACACAAGCTTCAGCGAAATAAATAATGTGCCTCACAACACCACGCTCGGAATTCCATCCAGTTTTCATAGCTAACACAAAAGCACTAAAAAAATGATTGGGGCTTGTTATCAAACTTCCAAATATCGCTCGTATGAATGTAAAAACCGATTCCTGCAGAATGTGCCGAGTTTTAACCAGTTCAGCTTTGTCATGCTGGTCTACGAGGGACTGAGGGCTGGATCTTAAAGCGATGCGAAAAATGTCACATCCCAACTCCTCCAATGCCATTATCTCACGACGAATAAAGCTATGCGAAACCATAGGGTATTGATTTACAAAATACGCGATTCTCATCAAGAAATTCTCTCGGAAAAATTAATGAAACATCTTTGTTACGAACATGTCAAATTGACAGTTTTCGTTCAGCCAACAAAATAGTGTTTTGCAGTGTTAGTACCACGAGAGGCACTGTATTCAATTGTGAATTGATCTAATAGTTACTCATTATGTTTAATGAACCCAAAGCGGTGCGCAAGGCCCCATAATGCCCGCAAAAGAAGAACGCCCGGCGAATTATGACATGAAGTATCCTGCAAAAGAGTACCTGCCACAATAGGTATACCGGTCAAATAATTCCGTGTGGTCGAATGCTGCTCCAAGTCAAAATAATTTCTGCTTTTCCATACCAGCAAATAGAGACCGGCACTCGTCCAAAATGCCCGAAGAAACATCTGATTCACCCACGGAATGTTGTCCGGGTGAGCGAATAATGTCGAATTGGTCTATGAGCTTAACCGGATCTGCAAGATTGATAAGTGTTGATAGATATCGCAAACCTTCTTTTGGACGTTCTGTTAATTGTTGATAAGACAACAGGCAGACGTTTTCATCAACATTATCTATAACATGACGATAAGTTGCATGCCAGTATTCCAGCCAAAATTCAATTGTCTTGGCATCACTTCTGCGGTCACTATCAAGCCAATCGCCAAAATTAATTGGTCGCAGGTTGTCGCCAAAATCATAATGGCCAATGCCTTCCATATAACGTCTGGCAAAAGGATCTTGTGCATGAGTTTCCAAAAACCGCAAATGTTGGTTTAATAATGATGCTGCATGCTGCAATGGTTCGCGGTAAGGCACTATGATACGACAATCAGGATAGATTTTTGGTAATATTGCTAAACGGGCAATATTCAAATTATTTTTGGAAATGTATCGCAGGGAGGTTGGATTATCATTTTTACCCAAAGCAATTATTTTTTTAATATGAGCATCTAGAAATTCTTTAAAATAGGAATCATTACAAGAATTCCAGCAATCAATTCGATCTGTTTTGTAGTGTTCTCGCCAAAATAGGTGCCATATCATTTCTTCAAATGCTTCAGGACTATCGGCAGAAACCGTTAACCCATCACCGTGAGCCCGTTCCATTTGCACGTCTTCTTTAAAAAAGCGCTGGGAAAATTTCTGCCAAAGCATCGGGCTGAGAACAAAAGGCATGTTGCGGTATGTGTGGGTAGCGAACTCTCCGGTTTTATAAAGCATATTTAGCAGTACCGTGGTGCCTGCCCTTGGCAGGGCTGTTATGAACACAAGTTGTTCTACCGTTATACCAGCCAACTCCTCCTTGTAAATTTTGTCTTCAATATCTGACATTGTTGCCTGGATTGAAACTGAAGCAAAAGCAAAACGATGAAGTGCTTTGTCGATCCGAGAATATTTATTCTCGAAGGCTTGAGTAGAAGCTAATGAACTCTCATGCTCTTGGGCCGGCGTCTGTTTCCTGGTCACAAACCTGGACAATAATATGTAAGTGCCGATACCAATGACTGTAGCGGCCAATATAAAGTCCCATCGTTCTAACAATGCAATAACAGCATCGAAATTGAACAAGCCAGTTCGTGACACAAGCCATACTATCCCTAGTGGGATGACTAAACTTCCAAGCCCGCTGAGAGTTATGCCACAAAAAAATTTGAACAATCTAATAGTGCTTCTTTGTAGGGCACTTTCTTTGATTTCATCAGAAATTGTTGGATCGCGTAATGTTGCTGTTGCAACTCTAGCTTCAGCAATGGCCTTTTGTGACAACTCCACCAAATTGAAGACTTCTATAAGGATCGCAAATCCGATTACCACAAAGATGGCTGCAAATAATGCCATAGTGATCAAATTGGCTTAGTTATCACATTATTCACTTTTTTCACTTTCGGTATGGGGCGCCAATTGATTATCACCCTGTGGTTTCTCAGATCGTTTTTTCATTATTCTTTTAATGGGAAACCACAGAAATCCAAAAACTCCCAATATGATAGCAGCAATCAAAGCAAGCAGTGATCCAAAAGCAGATAAACCAGCACCGGGCCCCACATATGCTTGCGCCTCGATAGGTAACATCAGCAAAAAAACAATTGCCATTACTATCTTCGACATCAATATTTGTTCTCGCATTATTTTACCCATATGTTTGCGTAATATTTCTATGTTTCAATTCAAGTGCTGTTTTCGGAGCATCTTTTTGTCGCATCTTCAAAAAACTTTGAATTATATTGAGTAGACAGTCGCTTGGCATTATAAATATTTCCAACTACTCCCTCCTTAACAACATTGTTATAATTCCACACCAATTCGCCTGATTTACCAACTTCAAAAACCCTTCCATTGCGTGTTTCGACAACCAAAATATTTCCATTCTTCAGCATTTGGTGCATACCCATAACATCGGTGAAAAAAGGTATCTTTTCCGTTCCTTGTAATACAGTTTCAATGGTCCCTTTCAAAGCATTTACTTTAACTATCCTGCTTTGTGATTTTCGTTTCCAATAAATTCTGTTGTTATTATCAAATACCGTGAAGCTATTTCCATCAACAAAGTCTGGATCGTGTTGTTGAATTACTTGACCGATATTGATGTATTTTACTTTTCTGGATTTTTGATTGAACACAATTATCCCATTAATATTGCGAAATGAAACCAATATATCTCCAGGCGCGAAATATCCAGGCTCCATATCCAGCGGAAAAGGTTCGACATCATTCAAATGTAAAGTGTCACCTGAACCCAAGTTCCATGCGCTAGCCGTAATTCCCAATTGCCGCAAACCACCCAAGCCATTATTCTCTAATAATTCTTGAAAAGAAATTTTGTCGATTATTTTACCTTCCGGGGATATTTCTACAAATGTCAGCTCAAAGAATGAAGGCTCGTGGTCTGCGAGTCTGTCCAATTTTTTATTATGGAACTCTTTACCACTGGCATAGATATTTCCATTTATTCCAATATGAACAGAATGATGTGTTTGGTAGTTCAAACGCCATTTCACAGAGCCACAAGCGTCTACTCGGATCATTCCCATCGGCTCATAATTAAACACTAAACCACCATCTGGCATCAACTCAATACCGTGTATATAGGTACCCCTTTGACTTTTGGGTTTAATAGATGAGTCAAGGTGATCAACATTCGGCCATAATTTTTGCCACTCAATTTTCCAGCTATGAACTACTTTGCCTAGCGCATGGATAATATGAACATCACTGCTTTCTTCTGCTTTTTGACTAACCAAAGTGAGCCCAGGCATCATTTCATCAGTCCTGCTAACCGTTATTCCATCAATAGCATTTGGACGTTTTTTGTTGCCGGGGGATACAGCAAGATCCAGTTCGTAAAAAATCTCATACAATGCCGTTTTCGCCTCTTTTCCAATTTTTTTGGCGAGGGGTACGGGAAACACTTGATTTCTATACGAATATGCACCAAATCCCCACAGACCTGTTGCTATCACAACATAAAACAGTGCCAGAGAAATGACGTTAGATGAAAATTTCATAAGCTGTCCTTACAACCATCATTTTATTAAGATAATGACATCTTAAAGTTTGATACAGAATGATCGGTCCCCATTGATTGGTCCAGTTCAAATGTTAGTTCATGCATAGTTTTTGATCCATTGCGATGAAGGTTTCCGGTGCCAGTGGGCAGTAGCCCAATACACCACACTATCTGACTATGTCGTAATGTCTCCTCCATTGTTCGATGACAATTTGTGCCCTGGAATTACACAGCAGAGGTGTAATTGACGCAACGCTTATGTTTGATTCCCAGGAGCAACCCTTCTCTTTGCCAATATGTCAGGATAGACTAACTCAGTGGGGGAAGATCAGTTTGCCTAGAACCAGGGCCCTAATAACTGGGTATTAACCGCGCCATTAGGTTGAATATACATGTGCAAACTTCAATAACCGTAATTGCCATAGCCAGAGTTTGCTTTGTCTGAACATTTGTTC
>JAAEMP010000036.1 GCA_024225445.1 Hyphomicrobiales bacterium
GCGTTACTACGTCCAGTCGTACCCACACGCCAAATCTGAGCACCACCCTCGACATCGGCCCGCGCAGCGAGTGACGCGGCATCAGTCGCCTGATCTGCAATGCCATCCGGCGTCCTAACCCCCGGTACGCCTCTTGGGGCAACAAAGCTGACCGACAAGCCATAGCTGCCGTCGATTACCCCGGATGCAGACGTGATAGCGACGTCCCTCGTCGCCCCATGATGCAGAGCGGCGCCTTGATGAACGATGGCGATTTGCGGCGTCGCTCCCACCGACGTCGTAGTTGTATTTGGACGACTCCCGCTATGGGCTGGACCAGGCAGGGGAACGTTGGCGGCTGCCGCGATACCGACAGCGAGACCTAATACGACGACAACGGCCGCCATGACGGCCGTAGCCCAGCGCTGCCTCAACTTCACTGAAGCGATACCACACAAGCGCAAGCGGCGCCGCTGCCAAGGCTCGGTCTCGATGACGTGTGTAGCGCCTCAATTGTCGACATCACTGAACTCCGAGCGACGGGACCACGCAACAAGTCGTTGAGGTCGGCCGTCAACTCACGATCCGATCCCAGCAGTCATCAACTCTTCACGGAGAGTGGACTTCCAATCCTCGCGGTCCAACCAGACCTGTACGAATCCGTCCAACTCCGGCGCTAGCTGCACGTCGCTTCTAGTGACTATCAAGATCTTTTCTTCAGGAATCAACGCTCGCGCAAATCCGAGCATGAACAAGACATCCTGCGAGCAGCGCTCGTCTAGACCTTTGGTAGGCCGGACGAGCGCCGGGACGCTTCTCGACCTGTTCAGCACGATCGCAACGGCCACGCAGGCGTTCATTTCTGCCATATCCCTAAGGAGAGTCTCAGTTCTCTCCGAAAACTCGAACGAAAGAAATACTTGGGCGAAGCCATGCACGAACTTCGCAACTTCTTCCCACTCGGGATCGCAGTCGCGGTAAATGAGAACCACCTCGTTAGAAGTCATCCGAGCATCCGCTCCACTTGAGTTAGCAGACGCTTCTCGTCAAGAAGTCTGTCCGCATGATCGAGCCAGATCTGCGACATGTCGTTGTGCCCAGCGGCAGCGTTTGGATTCAGCAAGTTATCCGTTCGGTTGGCAATACTTGCAGTTAGGTCGGTTTGTAGGCCTCGCAGTTGACTTGGTGTCAGCTCTCTCAAGACCGACGAGTCGAACTTGTGAACATCGCCGCCCAAGATCTGATTCCCGTAGATGTCGTCCGTCTTCAACTGCCACGGGCATTCGATGTTGTGAACCAGCACCGCCTCATCGCCAGCACCCACGTAAAACGTGTCGAAGCCAGCAACGTCGAGGTCGTACGCAGCATCGATGTGGACCGTGGACCAGTCGAGGCCCTCAACGACCACCACATCACCATCGGCAGCGAGCAGTCGATCACCGAGGCCGAGAAGCTGGCTCTCCTGCCACTCACTGTCTGTCTGGTTCCAGTACAGGTGGTCCTCGGTAGTGACTATCTCACCGGCCGACGTTCGCAGCGTGAGTAGCTGATCATTGTGCGGAATCGTCGCGACAACTACACGAGCGCCGGACTCTCCGGTCTCCGGATCCGCGGCGAGGACCTCGTCACCGACCTCGATCTGCGAGATCGGCTTCTTCGAGCCATCGGCCATCAACACTTCGGTATCAGCGCTGAAAGAACGACAAGCAGGAAGGCCATCCAGTACACCTCTTGGGGCAACA
>JAAEMP010000037.1 GCA_024225445.1 Hyphomicrobiales bacterium
AGCATAGTTGGCATTGATCAATTCAGCTACGACCTCTAGGCGTACTTCGTCCCATGCAGCGTCTGCATGCGGTCCACCAGAGCACTCGATGAGTTCGACGCGTGCGAGGTCGATCTCACGATCGAGTACCGTCATGAAGTCCGACAGCTTCGGTTCGTCCACAACGTCAACCACGTTATTGACCTCGTCGAGGATGGACTGACGTTCCCGAACAAGCCGGTCCGCTGCAAAACCATTCTCCGCTATACATCGGACGAGTTCGTTTTCAAGCTCAACGATCCTTGGATCCGCTTCCACTCGGTCCTGGATCTCCTCGTCGAAGTCGCGTTCAAGAGAGTCGATACCAGAAACGATATCGCCATAAGCAGAACGGGATCGGGCCTCGCTGTAGCAACCGCTCTGGCTGTCCCCGAGGGTGTTGAGAAGTGCAATGTACTCTTCCTCAGGCATCTCGATGGCCATCTGGGATTGGAGGTCGGCGGCCGCCTCCACATCGGCAGGAATCGCCCCTCCGGCCAAAAGGCCGAGGTCATGCATCGCAGCAGCCACGAAACCATACCCATACTGCTCCACGAACTCGCGGTCGTAGAGCGAACGTCCATCGGCGTCGACGTAAGGGGCGTTCTCAAATATCCTCAGTTCCTCCTCCGAGAGGTTCTGGAAGTCTCGGCCCGATGCGAGACCGACGGGGTACACGTCGAAGCCGTTGCCCTTCATGCAGCTCTGAATAGCTTCCTCGAACCCAAGAATCAGCTCTTGCCGGGTCTCGTCCGCCCAATCGGAACTATCGATACCCAACAGGGCCGCGACGTCAGAACTCGCGATGGGCTCCACGTCACTATCGCTTGAACTACAGGAAGCGAGCAATAGCAGAACAGCCAGCAGTACTGGGAAAGTTGTTGATCTCATATGTTGACCT
>JAAEMP010000038.1 GCA_024225445.1 Hyphomicrobiales bacterium
CGAGAAATAAAGCATCTACAATTTTCCGTGTCAGATATTCAAAACAGGTGAAATTACCCTGATGTTACTTTTTTACAGCTGGCTTCTTTTCGGCGGTTTTCCCAGCAGTTCTTTTAGCTGCTGTCGCTACCTGGCCTTTGACCCTGACCTCGGCAACCAGGCTACGCATTGCCCTGACTTTGGTATCCTTGGCAATTTCCACTTCCAGTTCATGGTCATCAATGACTTTTGTAACCCTGCCTACTATGCCACCACCGGTGACAACGGTGTCATTGCGACTGATATTCGCCAGCATTTCCTGACGTTCTTTCATTTGCTTTCTTTGAGGCCGCAAAATCAGGAAATACATGATCACGAAAATCAAAATAAAAGGCAAAATACTCATCAACATGTCAGAACCGCCGGCAGCCTGTGCCAGTACTGGAGCCTGATGGTCAAAGACCGTATGGTTTACGGCACTATGGGCCTGGGCTGATGTCACGAACATAAGAATTGAACTCCTGGGGTCTTACAGTTGTACGGGTCAATATCGGTTATTTCAACATATTGTCGATACCCGGATAATTTTGGCGGACTATAGCCATGTGGGACACAATTGCAATTGTTCAAGTGCGTCGGATGTTAGCTGGACTAAAAAAATAACGACAATTATCCCGATTGGGACAATATTTTCTTTTTGCACGGCAAAAACCGCATGATAAGTAACATCATTGCCAACCCGCAGCCCTGCCATTTGAACCAACGGATAGAATTGTGAGCAACCAAGAAATCAGAAACCTGAATGAGAAACTGGATCGCCTGCTCAATCTGATTGAACGAGCTGTTCCAGGAGAAATACCGGAACTGAACCTCGATGCTGCCGATGCATTTGTCTGGCAGGTTGAAAACTCGGACCTGATGCCGGTGGAGCAGGTAAACCGCATCGATATCAGCCTGTTAAAGGGTATTGAGCGTGTATGTGGCATACTGATGGAAAATACCAGGCGTTTTGCCAACGGTAATGTGGCCAACAATGTTTTGTTGTGGGGTGCGCGGGGAATGGGGAAATCTTCGTTGGTCAAGGCAGCCCATGCGGCAATCAACCAGGATCTGCAAACCAACGACCACAGCCCGCTGAAACTGATAGAAATTCACCGCGAAGATATTCACTCACTACCTCTTTTGCTTAACCAGCTGAGAAAAGTCGATAAACGCATTATTTTGTTTTGTGATGATTTGTCATTCGACAACGACGATACTTCATACAAGTCCTTGAAGGCTGCGCTGGATGGCGGCATAGAAGGACGCCCTGACAATGTCATATTTTACGCAACTTCCAACCGACGCCACCTGTTGCCGCGCGACATGATCGAAAATGAGCGATCGACTGCCATCAACCCGGCTGAAGCAGTGGAAGAAAAAGTTTCGCTATCCGACAGATTCGGGCTCTGGCTCGGTTTTCACAAATGCAGCCAGGACGAATATCTGGAAATGGTGTTCGGTTACGCGCGATACTATCAACTGGATGTGCCCGATGACAAATTGCGGGCAAAAGCCCTGGAATGGGCAACAACCCGGGGCAGCCGTTCCGGACGGGTCGCCTGGCAATTCATCCAGGATATTGCCGGTGAGTTGAACAAACCATTGTTAAAGTAATTTCCTGTACCTGACGTCTTCACTTTAGGCTGCTTGTCTTTTGCAACTCTTTTGCAACGTATTTGATATCCCTATGATCCGTTATTCAAGTTTATTGATCTCGATCATTCTAACGGATCTATGGAACCTCATCTACTACATGAACCATATATTGTAACTTTATAATTTAATGTAATAATCTATCTGGTCACAATTACTAAAAAAGTTGACAACAGCACTGTCTCCATCGCTGATTCCCAGACGTATCCCGGGATCTGGCGAAACGATCATTCATCATCAAACAACATCCTCCGTTGCCCGCATTCCAAATCTTGTTAACCCGTCAAAAATTCAACGCGCTACCTAACAATTATCAAAGATTGATCGGCAAACAGGTGCTAGTTGAATCCTGCCAAATGTTGCATCAGATTGTGAAAGCACGATGGACAGACGAGGATTTTTTCGCCGCTTTAGCGGTAAAAAGCGGGCGATACGCCCACCAGGCGCAATAACTGAAAATTTTTTTCTGGAACGTTGTAACGGTTGCAACGATTGCATTGAAGCGTGCCCGCAAACTGTAATCCGGTTAGCCGAAAACGATCGACCAATCATTTGCTTTGACCAAAATGGGTGCACATTCTGTGGCCGTTGCGCGGAAGCCTGCGATCAAGATGCGATTATCGCCAATTCCAACCTGCAGGACGTTTGGCTGCCGCGCGCCCGGATATCATCAGACTGCCTTGATAAACTTGGCACCATTTGCAGGGCATGTGAATCAACATGTGAAAATAGTGCCATTGGGTTTTTCCCGGTTTTGGGAGGCAGAACCGATGTGTTTGTTCGCACAGAAAATTGTAATGGTTGCGGGGGCTGCATTGCCTCATGTCCCGCCAGCGCAATCGAAATGTACTTACCGCATATAGATACCCCCGAAATTGAGGAGAATGCCGCATGACCATATGTTCTCTTGTTGTGTTTGCACGCCCGGAAAAAGCGCCGGTTGTAGAAGGTGCCATTGAAGCACTCGAAGGTGCCGAAGTTTGTGCCTCCACCAGTCAAGGCAAGCTGGTTGTCCTGCTTGATCATCCTGACCGCACCTATTGCAGTGAAACAATCATGGGCCTCAACAATATCGACGGGGTGATCAGCACCTCAATTGTCTATGAGTATTTTGAATAGAAGTAAAAATTTCTAAGAAGGAGAAGCGAAATGTCAGTGTCACGCCGCCAATTTATTAAAGCCAATGCTGTTGCAGCAGCGGCTGCAACCGCGGGGGTTGCCCTGCCAACCGTCAATACCGCCCTAGCGGACGAAACAGGAATCAGATGGGACAAGACGGCTTGCCGATTCTGCGGCACCGGCTGTTCGGTACTGGTTGGAGTGAAAGACGGCAAGGTGGTCGCGACACAAGGTGACCCGGATGCACCGGTCAATCGCGGCCTCAACTGCATCAAGGGATATTTCCTCACCAAAATCATGTATGGCAAGGACCGGCTTACCAAACCGCTGATGCGCAAAAAAGACGGCAAATATGCCAAGGATGGCAAGTTTGAGGAAATTACCTGGGACGAGGCATTCAAGACCATGGCGGAGAAATGGATTGCAGCCCGCAATGCCAAAGGCCCCAAGGGTGTTGGCATGTTTGGTTCCGGACAATGGACCATATGGGAAGGCTATGCCGCCCAAAAACTGATCAAGGCAGGCTTCCGCTCCAACAGTCTGGAACCAAATGCACGCCATTGCATGGCTTCGGCCGTTGGCGCTTTCATGCGTGCATTCGGTATTGATGAGCCGATGGGTTGTTACGATGATCTGGAGCACGCCGACGCTTTCGTGTTGTGGGGTTCCAACATGGCCGAGATGCATCCGATTCTGTGGTCGCGACTGACCAACACCAGGTTGACCAAGCCTGGTTGCGAGGTGCATGTTCTGTCAACTTTTGAGCATCGCTGCTTTGACCTTGCCGACAATGGCATTATCTTTAACCCGCAATCTGATCTGGCGATTGGCAATTACATTGCTAATTACATTATCCAGAACAAGGCCTACAATCAGGCATTCATCGACAAGCATGTAAACTTCAAAAAAACGCCAACTGACATTGGTTATGGTTTGAGGGACAATGATCCCCGCGAAAAGGCCGCCAAGAACCGCAACAAGGGCAAGCTGAGCGCGATCACATTTGAAGAATATGCTGCCTCCGTCGCTGAATATACGGTTGAAAAAGCAAGTGAGATTTCAGGGGTTCCGGTCGACAAACTGGAGAAACTGGCCAAACTCTATGCCGATCCCAAAAGGAAGGTAGTCTCCTATTGGACTATGGGATTCAACCAGCATACAAGAGGAGTTTGGATGAATGGACTTGTCTACAATATTCACCTGTTGACCGGCAAAATCTCCGAACCTGGAAATGGCCCGTTCTCGCTCACCGGTCAGCCGTCGGCTTGCGGCACCGCGCGTGAGGTTGGCACGTTCACCCATCGCCTGCCGGCAGACATGGTTGTCGCCAATGAAGGGCACCGAAAATTTGCCGAGAAAATCTGGAAATTGCCCGAAAGTACAATTCCCGGACCAAAAACCGATGAAGGCAAAACCCTGATTCACGCGGTGGCCATGCATCGGGCATTGAAAGACGGGAAGATGAACTGTTTCTGGGTAATGTGTAACAACAACCTGCAGGCTGCCGCCAACTTCAATGATGAATCACTTCCTGGCTGGCGCAATCCGGACAATTTTATCGTCGTATCTGACCCCTATCCAACGATTTCAGCTATGGGGGCAGACCTGATCCTGCCGACCGCCATGTGGGCCGAAAAGGAAGGGGGATACGGCAACTCTGAACGCCGCACCCAGTTCTGGCGCCAACAGGTCAAGGCACCGGGTGAATCTCGCTCCGACCTCTGGCAAATCATGGAATTTTCCAAATATGTCAAGGTGGAAGATGTCTGGCCGGAAGAACTTGTTGCCAAAAAGCCGGAATACAAAGGCAAATCCCTGTATGATGTTCTCTACGCCAATGGTCAGGTGGACAAGTTCGAGAAGATACAGGTTACCGATGAAGCCGGTAACAAGTATGACAACGATGAGGCTGAACACTTTGGTTATTACGCTCAAAAAGGTTTGTATGAGGAATACCGCCGATTCCAGTGGGAAGGTCCTAAAAAAGGCCATGAGATGGCACCTTACGATGATTACCACAAAGCGCGGGGTCTGCGCTGGCCGGTAATCGATGGCAAGGAGACCCTCTACCGCTTCCGTGAGGGCTATGATCCGCATGTGAAGGAAGGAGAAGGCGTAAAGTTCTATGGCAAGAAGGATGGTCGCGCCAATATCATCACCGCGCCATACGAACAGGCAGCAGAATCACCCGATGATGAATATGATTTGTGGCTGAGTACTGGTCGTGTACTTGAGCACTGGCACTCTGGTTCAATGACGCGCCGGGTACCGGAACTCTATCGCGCGGTTCCTCATGCAATGCTCTTCATGCATCCAAAAGATGCCAAAAAACGGCGACTGCGAAATGGTTCTGAGGTAAAAATCAAGACCCGTCGCGGCGAGGTTGTTTCCCGGGTCGAGACCCGTGGCCGTAACAAGCCACCTGAAGGCCTGGTATTCATGCCATGGTTTGATGCGGGGCGCCTGGTCAACAAATTGACGCTGGATCAGACCGATCCACTGTCAAAGGAAACCGATTACAAAAAATGCGCCTGTAAAGTCGAAAGAGCCTGACAACGCATAAAACAGGCCGGACCAAAACCTGGTCCGGCCTGCCGATAATACCCAACAACTGGATTGACAGAGAAAATCATGCTCGCTCGCAGGCGTCACAAAAAGGTAAATCGACGCAAGTTTTTGACCAAAACGGCCAAGACTGCGTGTGGCGTTAGTCTGGGTGGACTGGCACTTGGCCATTATACCAGAGCAGCCAGTTCGTTGCCGGCAATGTCCATTCGCCCACCTGGCGCTTTGCCGGAGGATAAATTTCTTGCGGCCTGTATACGATGTGGACTTTGTGTTCGTGACTGCCCCTACCAAATACTTGAACTGGCAAAACTCGGCACTGATAATCCTGCTACAGGCACACCTTTTTTTACTGCTCGAAAAGCTCCATGCGAAATGTGTGAAGATATTCCGTGTATTCCTGCATGTCCAACCGGAGCACTTGATCACCACCTCACAAATATCAACGAAGCGCGCATGGGATTGGCAGTCGTGATCGACCAGGAATCCTGCATCGCATTCCAGGGGCTGCGTTGCGAGGTTTGCTATAATGTTTGTCCGGTTCGCAAGGATGCATTGCGTTTGGAAATCCGGCCCAACAAGCGTTCGGGCAAGCATGCCCTGTTTGTACCGGTAGTTTCCTCAGATGCCTGCACCGGCTGCGGATTATGCGAGAGAGCCTGTATTCTCGAAGAGGCAGCCATCAAGGTATTTCCGCTACGCCTGGCCAAAGGCAAGTCTGGCGAACATTATCGACTTGGATGGAAGCAAAAGGACAAATACGGGAAATCACTGGTCACTCCGGATACAAAGCACGAATTCAATCTGCCAGGCGACATGGATTATGACTATTACGGCAGGGGACTTGTAAAAAAGAATTCAATTTCACAAACCGATTCTCCGTTTTCCGCCAACCCCCTTGATACGCTCAACAAGGGACTGGGAGGGACCAACTAATGTCAAAAACACCACTTGGTCATTTGGGCGTCGAGGCGATCTCAAAAAAGGGCTGGTTTGCAGCCCACAAATATCTGCTGGCACGACGCGCAACACAGCTGGGAATTTTGTTTCTCTTTATCATCGGACCAGTTGCAGGTTATACGATACTGAAAGGCAACCTCTCCTCCAGTCTTTTGCTGGGATTTATTCCAATGACTGACCCGATGTTGTTCTTGCAAATGCTGGCCGGTGGCTATTTTGGCATCACCTCATCGGCAATCATTGGCGCAGCTCTGGTGTTGATGTTTTATATGATCGTTGGTGGCAGAGTTTTTTGTTCCTGGGTTTGCCCGGTCAATATGGTCACTGACAGCGCCCATTGGCTACGGCGCAAACTTGGCATCAAAGGTGGGCAAAAGTTGTCGGCCGATCTGCGTTACTGGATACTTGGCTTGGTGTTCGTAGCGGCATTTGCCACCGGCAATCTGGCTTGGGAAATGATTAATCCGGTCTCCATGCTGCACAGAGGATTGATCTTCGGTTTCGGCTTTGGCTGGGTGATTGTGCTTGGTATTTTTCTTTATGACTTGATTGGGACACGTCATGGCTGGTGCGGGCACCTGTGCCCGATGGGAGCGTTTTATGGACTGGTGGGCAGCATTGCTCCGGTGCGTATGCTCACATCAGGGCGCGCAGCCTGCGATGATTGCATGGAATGCTACGAAGTATGCCCGGAACCCCAAGTGCTGCCAATGGCACTAAAGGGAGCGGAGAACGGGTATCCGGCGATTATTCTGTCCAACGAATGCACCAATTGCGGACGATGCCTGGATATATGTGCCAAAGAAGTTTTTCAATTCGGTCTTCGTTACAAAGATATGAAAGTGAGCAAATTTTCGTCCCGGCATGTTGATGGTGTCGGAACAAGTAACTGAAGTTTTTATCATGGGTTCTAAATGCAAAAGGAGTTAATCATGAAATATCTCAACACAGCGATCATAGGAATGGTTTTTGCGGTTGCAGCCACGTCAAATGTCGTAGGCGGTGAAGTCAATTCCCTTCGTGGCCAAAACGAACTAGCCAACGCTGCAAAAATGTTCGATCAGTTGCGGGTGGTCAGCCAGAAGGGTGGCTTTGAGCGCTCCTGGAAAACACAACCGCCGTCCATACCCCATACGGTAGAAAAAGACCGTATCAATCTGGATGAAAATACCTGCATGAATTGTCATTCGCCAGAAAAGTATAAGGAAGAGAAAGCCGTGAAGATCGGTGACAGTCACTTTTTGGATGCAAGCGGGGCAAAACTCGAGAAAATGAGCGGGCGAAGATATTTTTGCACGCAGTGTCACACACCACAGAATAATGCAAAACCACTGGTCGATAATACATTCGATTCAAGCGGAAACTGACTGCTGCTTTTTTAACTGGAAACCGATCGGGTGGATTTTTCTGCCGGGCACAAATTAATTGGAACAATATCAAATGGTTAGGAAACTGGACCCTGGCGATGTAATTGAACCCAAACATGGATTATTCAAGAGAATATGGACCTGGTTGCGCCGACCCAGCAACTCGGTTGCTCTGGGCAGCTTGCTGTCAATCGGATTTCTTGCCGGCGTCATTTTCTGGGGTGGTTTCAACTGGGCACTGGAGATCACCAATACGGAGACATTTTGTATTTCCTGCCATGAAATGGAGAACAACGTTTATCAGGAATATAAGGAAACCGTTCACTACACCAATCGAACCGGGGTTCGAGCCACCTGCCCCGATTGCCATGTACCAAAGGAGTGGATTCACAAAATCATTCGCAAAACCAAGGCAACAAGTGAACTGTATCACAAAATTGTCGGCACCGTGAATACACCTGAAAAATTTGCCGAAAAGCGCCTCTGGATGGCAATGAGAGAATGGAAGCGGATGAAGGAAACCGACTCGCGAGAATGTCGCAACTGTCACAATTTTGGATCAATGGATCTGGAAAAACAGGAATCCCGCAGTGCTGACAAGCATGACCCGCATGTTTGGGAGATGATTGATGGCGAGCGACCCAGCAAAACCTGTATAGATTGTCACCGCGGCATTGCCCACAAATTACCAGCCGGAGCAGAAGAAGCAGCGACAAAACTGTTCAAGTCACTTGAGGCAAAATAACTACCGATCCGGGTTGGGGCCAGTTCAGTTCAAGGTCTTGAGCCTGAACGAAAAATCCTGATGGGCTTGTTTGGCAATGAATGTTCTTGTGCTGTGTTCTGATTCGCTGCTTTCATTGATCAAACGTGATCATGCCACAAGAGCGTGACGGTGCACACCTCCCCAGCCCAACTCCTTGCCAGGAAAAGGGTTGGGGTATATCTAGAACACTTCCGGTTTAGATTGAACCATTTGATGGAGTCAAATCAGTTCACTCGTCTAGGCGCGGAACGCGAAAATGTATCTGGGCGATATGTATATCGGGCAAGGTTCGCAACGCAGTCCCAACAAGATTCCGGGGCTGATTTGGACCGCCCCAGGAATATGGCAAAGGCTTGTTTTTCACGCCCGCTGGACTGCGTTATGCTTCGCTTATGGTGTTTATACCACTGCGCAAAGCATGCCTTGCCAGCAAACGTGAAAGACAAGTCAAATGATTCAATCTGAGCAGGAAACTCTAACAGGTTTGAGACATAGCAGAACACCCTTAAAATGATCATGCAATCAGGAGCGAAAAGCGACCGGTGCCGGTGCGCCGCCCTCGCGGAGGCCGGGCGCAAGCCCGAATAGCCGTGAGCAAAAAAAATCAGGCTGAATCAAAATAAGGGCGTTCTGCTATACATAAGACCGTGTGATCGCCTTAAGCTACCCTTGCGCGCAGCATGTTCGCAAATGCCGCAAATACCTTCTTCATTTGTGGGCCTTTGTAGGGAAAGACATCTTTTGGATCCATATCATGCACAATGAGAGCATTGTCAGCTTCGAACACCACCAACTCACCTTCACGCGTTTCAGCACAGTCTATGCCAAAATATTCCAGATTGACCCGCTGCGCGATGCCATCCAGGGCCTTTTTGTGTCGGGCACCGAACTCAAAGTCAAAGCGCGACAAGAAGCGTTCTTCCTCAGCCATTTTGGCAGAAGATTTTTGCATCTCGGCATTCAAATACCAAATCTTCCATTGATCAGAAATTGCCATATGACAAGCGAATGGATGACCATCGACAAACACAATCCTGTATTTTCTGAATAAACCATCGACGCTTCGATAGTCAAGAAACGGGGTAACAAAAAACTCCTGATCCGCGCATGTATTCAGGTAGGCCTCAATTTCATCAATGTTGGAGATCTTCTCAAGGTTTCTGCCCGCATGGGATCCCACTGGACGGATGACGACAGGCAAAGCGTCCTCCAAATAAATTTCGGATTCTTTGATTGTCATCAAAGTTGATCGACTGCATCTTACTGTCATCGGTGAAATCAGGTTGGGAATATTTGAAAGCGTGTCGTAAAGTCGGCCACGTTCTAGTTCGACGATAAATTCCGGGTTATTTAGCACAGGGGTGCGCCATTTGTGCATGTGACGTTGAATTTCCAGCAGATAGCGACGCGTATCATCGGCGTCGCCCGGCGCAGCAACGAACACCAGATCATGTTCTGGCAGTGGAGATGGCAATGGGACGTTGGGAAGCACATACAATGTGGTAATGGCGATACTGGAATCATCGAGCAGAAACTCGATTGGGGTATTGCCCCCCATGGGGATTGGCGCGGCCAGAACCAGTAATCGCAGATTTGTTTGCCTTTTCTTCCTGATCGAAAAGATTTGACTAATTTCCAACGCCGCCGTTTGGCAATCGAGTCCAGTCTGGATATTGCCCCGTAGCTGTTCGACTATTGAAAGGTCCATCAAAGCACCCGCATTCGTTGGGCTTTTGGTGCTCTCGATCAGCAACTGCGAGGCAATCGGTATGAGATCACCACCGGCAAATGCAAGTTGCGTCAACGCAGCAATTCCGATCCGTTCCTGAACTTGCGTATCCAATGGAGCGGCGTAAGCAAGTTTTCCCATTGATAATTCCCTCCTCGGTATTCGCAAGGCTGGTCTGCCAGCGTAAGTGATTCAAATAGAACAAAAACTTTCATGTTGACGGGCAATGACCGATTAAAGCCAAACCACGACTTCAGCGTAAATATTTCTCCGGATTGACTGGATTAGAATCTTTGCGTAACTCGAAATGGATCATCGGTCGTTCAACACTGCCGGTGCGACCGGATTTGGCGATTATCTGTCCCCGACGCACTTTTTCGCCGCGCTTCACCTTGAGTAACTTGTTGTGGGCATAGGCCGAGACCCATCCACCATCATGACGGATCAACAACAGATTACCATATTCCTGCAATTCACTGTCAGAATAGATAACCAAACCATTTTCAGCGGCTTTAACCGAAGTTCCCACTGGCACGGAAATATCTATACCCTCATTGCGATCCCCGTGGCGCCGTTCCCCAAATTTCGACAGAACCCTGCCGGTAGCCGGCCAGCGAAAAGTCTTGATGCCGGTTCTTGCCGGAGCCTTTCCGTCAATTTCACTGGTTTTGACAGGTTTCACATAAGGTCGCGGAGTCGAACCGGTGACAATCTGATCAGATTTTGTTGGCTTGAGGCCTACAACCTGCTGCCTCTCGTCTGTTTTCCCAGATACCTGAATTTTCTGGTTGCCAGGTATATTCAGTATCTGCCCCTCACGGATATTGGTATTTTGCAAACCGTTTACCCTGATTAGTTCACTGGCGCGAATCCCGTGTTTTCCGGCAATTGCACCTAGTGTATCACCTTTAACCACGGAATATTTTATCGCGGATCCATCATTTCTTGGCAATTTGACAGCAGTTGATCCGGGCTTGTGGCCATACGGCGATTTCGTCGGAACATAGACTTTATTTGGCTCAATCTCACCAATCATCCCTTTACTGGCTCGCGAAGCTCGCGTTAACGGATTGTTATCTGGCGCTGAAACCGGAGCGGTGGCAGAATAGACATATGTGGGAACGATGATACGCTGACCCGCATGAACCTGATCGGCATTGGAAATCTTGTTGGCTTTTTTCAGTTCTGTGACTGGAACACCATACCGCTTGGATATGTTGTATAAGGTCTCCCCTTCCCCCAAAGTAATCGCCGAACCCCCAATAGTAGTCCAGCCTTGTGGTTGACCATTTTTTGTCTTTTTGGTGGCCGGGACAAATGTCGACTTTTCCAGATTAACAGGAGTTTTCACCACCCCTTTTTTTGCTGGTTTAATTGATCCGGACGTAACCGGATCAACCTTAACGGTGGCTTTACCCGCTTCATAGGTATTGTAATTTGTAGTAGTTTTTGTTGGCCGGTTTTGCACTACTGGCGCCTGATTTGATACCGGATACTGCTGGTTCTGAGAGTAAGGCATTTGCTCATTAACATTGCCGGCCGGCATTGGTGGACGCAAATCAATCGGCTTTGAAACGGTTGAGGTGGTTACCGGATCAACTTCACCTGGATAAGGATTTGATTGTTGGTTATTGGAAATTGAGGCGGTGAACTGATCCGCATCAAAACGGGAAAAATCAGAACTGCACCCTGTACCAATTACCGCCACCAAACCAATTACTGCCGCATGGCCTAGACAGCGCAGACGGTTACTCAAAACTACAAAACTCATAGGAATACTCAGATACAAAAAGTTTACACAGTTCGATTAGACACCGTTAATGTTACCGTAGCGTTAAAACTTTCAGAAAAATTGTATTTACGGAATCCAGGGTACTGCAGCGGGTTCAAATAGCTTGTGAAACACCGGATATAAAAGGTTGAACACGAACTTCGAACAAGTCTTCAACTTCAAAACGAGAGCCGACCTTGGTCAGTTTTTTTAACATCTGGACATCATCAGGTGGACCAACAGGTGCGACCAGCACACCGCCTGAGGAAAGCTTGTCCAAAAATCCCTTTGGCAACGCATCGAATGAACAATTGGATATGATACGATCAAAAAGTCCTTGATCGCTGCTGCCGTCACTGCCATCGCCATATATTATCTGCGAATTTTCTATGCCAAGGTTTGCCAGTCTTGTCCTGGCTTTTTCCAACAGGGTACGAAAGCGTTCAACGGAAATAACTTTCCTGCTCAGGCATGCCAAGACCGCAGTCTGGTAACCTGTGCCTGTGCCAAGTTCCATGACTTTTGCAGATTCGGGAATGTCCAGAGCATGAAGCGCACGGGCAACATGATCTACCGATGTCATCGTCTGCCCGCATTCAATGGGAAACTGGCCTCGGTTGTAAGCCTCATCCAGATAAATCACCGGAACAAAATTCTGACGGGGTATTTTTTCGAAAGCAGAGAGCAATCGATGATCTCCTACCCCTAACTCTCTCAGGCGCAGTAACAATCCCGCAACAGCTTCACGATCTTTCCTCATTCTGTCTTGTCACCGATCCCATGGGCTAGTTCAACACGAAATTCTTCATGGGTCCAGTCAAGGTGGACCGGCGTAACAGAGATTCGATTTTCAACCAGCGCAACAATGTCACTGCCATTTCGCTGCTCAGGCACTTCTCGTCCAAACCGAAGCCAATAATAGGGAAAGCTGCGCCCATCATGGCGTTTTTCCATGTAAAGCCCATGGTCAAACGAGCCCTGGTTGGTAATTTCCACACCGGAAATTTCTTCCGGCTCACAATTGGGAAAATTAATATTGATCAGAGTCTTTGCCGGAATTTCCTTTGTAAGTAGCTTCCTGACCAGATCAGGCGCATGAACAGTTGCTGTCTGCCAGTTGATTTTCCGTAGGCCATCAGACCAATCATAAGCTTGCGAAAGAGCAATCGATTTGATACCAAGCAGCGTACCTTCCATCGCCGCTGCCACGGTCCCGGAATAGGTGATATCATCACCGATATTTTGCCCGCTGTTAACGCCAGACAATATCAGATCAGGCGGCTCTGCCATCAGTTCACGTACGCCCATGATCACACAATCCGTCGGCGTGCCTTTTAGTGCATAACGTTTTTCCGATATTTTTCTCAAGCGCAATGGTTCATTGAGAGTCAGCGAGTGAGCTAGCCCACTTTGGTCTGTTTCAGGAGCCACTATCCAGATATCATCTGAGAATTGCCGCGCAACCTCCTCCAGAATTTCAAGTCCTCTGGCAAAAATTCCATCATCATTGGTAAGAAGAATTCGCATCAAGCCTTTGCCTCCGCAGCTTCAAGAGTTGCCTGGCCACCCATATAGGGACGCAAAACTTCAGGAATTGTGACCGAACCATCCTCATTCTGGTAATTTTCGAGAACCGCAATCAGAGCTCTGCCAACAGCAATGCCGGAGCCGTTTAGTGTATGCACATACAGAACTGATTTTTCATCCCCGCCACGATAGCGGGCATTCATCCGCCTTGCCTGAAAATCATTGCAAAGCGAACAGCTGGATATTTCCCGGTATGCATTTTGACCCGGGAGCCACACTTCAATGTCATAGGTTTTTTTGGCCGTAAACCCCAAATCTCCAGTACACAACACCACAACACGGTAATGCAGACCCAGTTGTTTTAGAACCTCCTCAGCACAACCGATCATACGCTCCAGTTCATTTTTCGAAGATTCCTGATCGGTAATTGACACCAGTTCAACTTTTGCAAACTGATGCTGGCGCAACATACCACGCGTATCCCTGCCAGCTGAACCCGCCTCAGACCGAAAACATGCTGTCAATGCTGCAAGCCGCAATGGCAGTTGATCTTCATCCAATATTTCATCACGCACAATATTTGTAAGTGGCACCTCTGCCGTTGGAATAAGCCACCGGCCGTCTTCGGTACGAAACAAATCTTCCGCAAATTTTGGCAATTGGCCCGTACCAAACGCAACTTCATCACGTACCAGTAATGGCGGTGCAATTTCAATGTAGCCATGCTGATTTGTATGCAAATCCAGCATGAACTGGCCCAATGCACGTTCCAGACGTGCCAGTCCGCCACTCAATATGACAAATCTGCTTCCTGCCAGTTTTGCAGCTTTGTCAAAATCCATTTGCCCAACAATTGAACTGGAACCAGCCAAACCCTCGCCAATTTCAAAGTGTTCCTTTGGCCCAATATCCAATACGGGTTTTTGTCCAAACACACGCAATTCTATATTGTCAGTTTCATCTTTGCCCGTTGGAACGTCAGCAAATGGCAAATTGGGGATAGACGACAAAACCTCATTGAGAGAATCCGTTAACTCACGTTCGCGTTCTTCACTGGCCTGGATGACCTTTTTTAATTCGGCCACTTCGTTGATAACCTTTTGAGCCAATTCTTCATCACCACTGGCCTTGGCCCTGCCTATCTCCTTGGAGGCGGCATTACGGCGTGATTGCGCATCCTGCAACCCGGCTACATGGGAGCGCCGTTTCTCATCCAGCTCCATCAATTCAGAAGCCATTGGTTCCAAACCAAGACGAGCAAGTCCGTCATCAAAGTCCAGATTATTTTCACGAATCCACTTAATATCAAACATAAGGCACCAAGTTTAACTCATTTATCGCCAACTTGGGTTGGGTGGAGTTCTCACGGATACCACACCAATCCAATTCCCCGTTTTCGTCACAAAATGACATGAATAGCATCATTCATTTAAAGAAACTGACCATTCGAGAAAGCAAAATTTACATATCCCGATTCAATATGGTTTACAAGAAAATTGCTCTGATCACTGCAGCACACCACCAGTCATCGCGACAAAAATTCCCTGTCTTTCAAGTGTTCCAATCTGCTCAGAGTTTCGGGTTGGACACTAAGAAGTTTTAACACCGTCTTCATCCGAGTCTTGATTGTCCTTGGTGCTCACCGATTTCCCGGTATCACCGTTTTCCTCCGTCAAGCCAGCTTCACGTTCCGCACGCTGTCTTTCAATAATTACAGCTGCAAAAATCGACACTTCATAAAGTAACAAGGTCGGGAGTGCCAGACCCAACTGGCTAATCGGATCTGGAGGTGTCAATACAGCCGCGGCAACAAACGCAGCAACGACTGCATATTTACGTTTCGATTTGAGACCGTCTGCACTAACCAGTCCCACCCTCGCCAGCAGAGTTATCACTACCGGCAACTGAAATACAAATCCGAATGCGAAGATCAGGGTCATGATCAAACCCAGATATTCGCTGACCTTGGGCAATAGTTCGATGGTAACCTGTCCATTGTCACCAAATTGCTGCATGGTCAGGAAAAATCCCATGGCAAGTGGCATCACGACAAAATAAACCAGACAGGAACCCAACACGAAAAGGATGGGTGTCGCGATCAAATACGGCAGGAAAGCACCACGCTCGTTTTGATACAAACCGGGTGCAACAAATTTGTATATTTGCGTGGCAATCACCGGAAAAGCAATAAACAACGATCCAAACAGGGCAATCTTCAACTGGGCGAAAAAATATTCCTGGGGGGCGGTATAAATCAATTTGATATTTGTGTCCTCGCCCGCTGCCCGTTCAAAAGGCACAACCAGCAAATTGAATATATCATCGGCGAAAATGAAACAGACAACAAAAAATACAGCGATCGCAATCACTGCCTTTACGAGCCTGGATCGCAATTCTATCAAATGTTCGATCAGAGGAGCACTGGAGGCTTCTATATCTTCCTGGCTCATGCTGATTTACTGCCCGTCATTGTCTTGCTTTTTGGAGCAGCTTTGCGTTTTGCAGCTGGTTTAGCCGGTGATTTTGCTGATGCTGTTTTTCCAACCGTGCTTTTTCTTTTTGATGAAGGTCGCGGTCCCTTTGCCTTGGCAGGCGGTTTTTTTGAAATCGTCCTTTTTTCTGTTTTGGCAGCGGAGGAATTCGCTGACTCTACAGCTTTGGAACCAATCGTATCAGCTTTGATTTTATCGACCTCTTCGGAGGCCAGGTCAACATCGTCATCCAGATTAAGTGAATTCATCAATTCATCAGCGGATTTGTTAATATCTGCCAACGGATTTTCAATAGAAGCGGAATTGGCAAGTTCTTTTTTAACTTCATCAATATCGGCTTCTTTGAGCGCGTCACTGAACTGACGCTGAAAGTCACCCGCCATGCGCCGCAAATCACCCACTGTCTTGCCTATCGTGCGCAGCATCCCCGGTAAATCCCTGGGACCAACCACAAGGATCACCACAACGGCGATGACAAGCATTTCTGTCCAGCCAATATCAAACACTGATTATATCCGTCGAATAAAATAGATAACGATCTGCTGCAGTGGTTGCGGCAGGCGTGAAATCAAAAGAGCAATTCAACTGGCTTTTGATTTCTCCTTCGTGCTGCTAACCGTTTCAGTTTCTTTATGATCAATGGAATCAGCCACTTTGGTATCTTCTTCTTTCAGACCTTTCTTAAATGAATTGATACCTTTCGCAACATCTCCCATTAAATCGGAAATCTTGCCACGACCAAAAAGCAGAACCACCACTACCGCGACGATCACAATCTGCCAAATTCCTATTTGTCCCATACTGATCTACTCCTGAATGGAAATGTGTTGCCATGTATAAGTCTGTATTTTCACTCCAAGCACACTACCTGAAGTAAGGATCAGGTCGCAAGAGTTCCACAATACCCATGGCAATTTTATTTACATATAGAGTGAACAGGCGCAAATCACCACAATAAATCAACATCATTTGCAAATTATTTGTCTTCAAATGCCTTTATTGACGAAATATTGGTAGAAACAGAAACCATGTTCAGTTCAGCAGGCAAAATGCCCGCTTTAATACGGGCTTTAATCAGCTTATCATGGCCATGGACGTATATCTCCAGCAATTCGACTATTCCCATAAACCGGCGTTTGACGACCTGACCCAGCAATGTCCGGGATTTTCGCAAGTTTTCCTGTGGCTTTGCAGATATCTCGACATTGATATCTGACAATCGAACGCATATTGTTGCCTTTTTCCCTTCACCAATCCCATTTGCGACAATAGGCCCAAATGGTGTCTCCAGTTTACCATTTTTGACCACGGCACTAAATGTATTCAACTCAGTGAAAAATTCCGCCGCAAACCGGCTTTTAGGTCGATAATATAATTCGTTGCAACTGCCCTCCTGAATAATTTTTCCACTTTGCATTAACGCGATACGATCGGACACGCGTAACGCTTCCTCCGGATCATGGGTAACAATAATTACCGTTGATCTTGTATCACGCAACAATTCAATGGTTTGCTCGCGAATGGTGTCGCGCAATCTGGAATCAAGTCCGGAAAACGGTTCATCCATCAACAAAATGCCAGGTCGAGGAGCCAGTGCACGCGAAAGAGCCACACGTTGCTGTTCCCCCCCCGACAATTGATGTGGGTATGAATTTTCATAGCGCAGCAATCCCACCCGCGACAAAGTCCTCCTGGCTTGTTTTTCAGCTTCTTTGCCAGACAATGCGCTCAATCCGAATTTCACATTGTTCAAGACCGTTAGATGGGGAAACAGCGCATAATCCTGAAATACCAGACCAATTCCCCGTTTTTCAGGTGCAACAAAGATACCTTCCCCCGACATGATCTGCCCATCAATCGAAACACTGCCTGAATCTGACATTTCCAATCCGGCGATGATTCGCAAAAGAGTGGTTTTTCCTGAACCTGATGGCCCCAGCAGACTAAGAACCTGGCCAGGCTTAATACTCAGATTGATATTTGACAAAACCTGCGTATCACCAAGGTTAATATGGACATCACTCACAGTGATTTCAGAAGCAATTGAAACACCAAACGTATTTCGTTTACCCCATTCTTCACTGATTATCTCATCTGAGGAATTTTTTACTGAGTTCATGATACTGTACTGTTTTGATACATGCGCGAATGTCTAGAGCACTTTCGACTTAATATAAACCATTTGATGGAGTCAAATCAGTCCGTATGCCAGGCGCGGAACAATGCTCGTTGTGCGTATCGGGCAAGTCTCACAGTACAGCAACAACAGATTTCCCAGAAATGACCTGGCTCGCCGCAGACAGGTTTTCTCGCCCGTCTTTGGCCAAACTCAGTTCCAAACGCGTTATTCGGCAACCGGCGGCAAAAGGCCGAATTCTTCGATATCTTCGAATGATAATGGATCTTCGTCTTCAGCCAGTTCTTCATCGTCATTGGGTAACGGCATGGAGAAATTCGCCGGCAACTGCGATTGTAGCAACCCTGCACCTTTTAACTCATCAAGGCCTGGTAAGTCAGCCAACTCCGCGAGACCAAAATGTGCAAGAAACTCATCATTTGTGCCATATGTTATCGGACGCCCAGGTGTGCGACGGCGTCCACGCATGCGCACCCAGCCAGTCTCCATCAACACATCCAATGTCCCTTTCGAAGTTGATACACCCCTCACTTCCTCAATTTCTGCTCGAGTGACAGGTTGATGGTAAGCAATAATTGCCATCACTTCCAATGCAGCCCGTGACAGTCTCTTTACCTCAACTGCCTCCCGTTGCAAAAGAAAGCCGAGATCATCAGCCGTGCGAAATGCCCAATTGGCACCTATTTGAACCAGATTAACGCCTCTACCGGAATAAACCTGCTTGAGTTCTTCCAATATCGTTTTTAGATCACTCCCCTCTGGCAAACGGTCGATCAGCGTTTTTTCTGATACCGGTTCACGGGATGCAAAGACAATTGCTTCCACCATCCTCAAATTCTCACGCAATTCGACATCTATTGCCTCTTTGGCAACAGCGGGATTGAAATCCAGTATTTGCGCTTCTCTTTGTTCTGTCATGTCGGCCCTCCAGTTTTTAAACTGCCTTTACAACTTCTGCATCATTTGGATTCAATACGTCCGTCGATGCAGTATTTTTTACAAACAATGTGGCAAATGCCTTTTCCTGCCGCAACTCGACCATCCCCTCACGCGCCAATTCCAGACTGGCCGCAAACGAACTTGCAACTAAGCTGGAGCGCATTTGAGGATTGGGAATATACTGTAACAGAAACGCATCAAGTGGCGTCCAGTCCTTGAGTTGACCCACAAGCTTTATCAAGATTTCACGTGCTTCCTGCAGCGACCACACCTGACGTTTGGCAATGGTGACACTGGATACTGATTGACGTTGGCGCTGAGCGGCATATGCGGTCAGCAGATCATACAGGTTTGCCGTATATTTTTTGTTTGTTTCAATCACCATTGGCTCGGGAATGCCCCGTGCAAAAAAATCCCGGCCAAGACGGTTACGGTTGACCAGTCGGTTGCCCATATTTCGCATGGCCTCAAGCCTTTTCAGGCGATGAGCCAGTTGTGCAGCCATCTCCTGCCCGCTTAAACCTTCTTCTTCGGTGACTGGTATCAACAATTTGGATTTCAAATATGCAAGCCAGGCGGCCATAACCAGATAGTCTGCAGCCAATTCAATACGGAGTTTTTGCACCTGTTCGATGAATACCAGATACTGATTGGCAAGATCCAGTATCGAAATTTTCGCCAGATCAACTTTTTGACGACGTGATAATTCCAGCAAAAGATCCAACGGACCTTCAAACCCATCCACATCAACTACCAACAGTTGATCGCCGGAACCGGTGTCGGAAGAATTGACTTCCGGCTTTTCGCTTTCCCAGAGGTCCACTTGATTTTCAGTTCGCAAACCTTCAGAATTTTCATCTTCAGAAATTTCTGTCATATTTCCACATCATTTGTTTACCGCTGAAAAGCAGTTCAGCAATTTTGAGCAAGCAACTCGTCCATTTCCCCGCGTAACAAATCCGCGTCCACGTCATTGGGCGGCCTTAGTGCCATCAGGGCAGCATCAGCTCTTTCCAGCGCCTTGCCTGACAAAATTGGCGTAACCGCGGCAACCTCGGTCATCTGATCCATTTCACCATTGCAATGAAGCACAATATCGACGCCGGCACCAAAGATAGATCGGGTTCGCTCCCGGTAATCCCCAGATAGTGCATTCATCGAAACATCATCACCCATCAAAAGACCATCAAAGCCAATATGCCCGCGAATTATTTCCTCGATCAACCGGGCTGAAGTGGTCGCAGGCCTGTCTTTGTCAATTGCTTCAAAGATGATATGTGCGGTCATCGCCATACCAACATTGTTCAGGCTGGCAAATGGTTTGAAATCTGTTTCAGACAATTCTTCCAGGGAGGTTTCCACCCTTGGCAAATCAAGATGACTGTCACAAAAGGCTCTGCCGTGCCCTGGCATATGCTTGATTACCGGAAGAACACCACCCGCCATAAGCCCATCTATTACAGCTGCGCCAATCTCCCCAACAACCTCAGGATCGCTTGAATAGGCCCGGTCCCCGATCGCATCATGTGCACCGGCAACCGGAACATCAAGTACTGGAAGACAATCTACATTTACGCCAATCTCCCGCAGATCATTGGCTATTAGCCGCGAATGCAGCCATGCGGCCCGCCTGCCGGCATTTCTGTCCTGCTCAAACAATTGCCCCAAAACACGCCCGGGAGGATTAGAACACCAATGAGGCGGCCTCAGCCGTTGCACCCGTCCGCCTTCCTCATCAATCAAAATTGGAACATCCGGGCGTCCGGCACATTCACGCATTTGATCGGTGAGATCTGACACCTGACCCCGATTTTCGATATTTCGGGCAAATATGATGAATCCCCAGGGTTGATTATCCTTGAAAAACCGGATTTCAGCCTCGCTGAGTTCCAGACCCGCGCATCCAAATATAAGTGCTTTTACTGACATGATTCGCAGTTTATCACGGCTACGGGTTTCTAAGAAATCTATTTAAACAATCCGGTTTTACAGCCAATGAAATTTGGATTCGATTTCAGGCACAAAAGCCACTGTTTTTATTCTCCTCATATTGGGTTCTCACAACCACCGGATATGGTTTGATGGCTCGATGCAAGGTCGGCCACGAGCCGATTTCTACCAAATTGCCGTCGAATTGGAAATCATCCTTGTTAAAATACTGCCAGAACTTTTGGAGGTATTAATCAATTCAGGTCATAGTGCCTCAAACACCTGTGTTTATTGTGAATCTAGCGGCCGCAATTAGTCTTGGTGCAGCAATCAATTTCCTTTAATATTTGATAAGTGTTGTTGGAGCAAAAATATCCAGCTTTGACATATCCTATTTGACAATTATTGGCGCAAATTGCCAAAAGCAAGCGTGTCGTTGGCGGGCTATTGCCCCAAATCGAAAACGGCAATTTGTCCGTTGAGCTGACCTTCATGCATCTGGAAGCTTCCAGCGTGCCCATTCGGTCATTTCCATCGTTGATTGTCTTGCGGAATTGCGACGCAAACGACCGTTTATGCTCTCCTCACAGTAGGTTCTCATAACCACCGAACCTGGTTTGATGGCTCGATACAAGTTCGGATTTGTACCTTTTTCAACCATCACCTTCGCGGCGTGATTAAGACGGTATTTCGTTTGGATGAAAGCCGTTTTAGCCCGAAAGAGACACTCTCAGACAGCAAAAACAGCTGTTCCGCTTGGGTCATAGACCGAATGATCATTTAGGCGCATCGGGCAGCGGGATCGTGGATGCCGTGGGTAATTTCACCTCAAATTGAGAGACAACATTCTGTTTGACCAGTACGAATTGACCTGGATCAACCCAACACTCAACCTGATGAGTTACGATTTAGTCGTCAGGAATGCATTTGTTCGCCTGACTCAAAGAGCCACCTCCCGGGTAAGATACGGGGGGAGAATTCATTGTGAGACAATGTGAACCAGACAAAAAACCTCACTTTCTGCTGAATTCTGGCGTAAATTGCTGAGTAATAGGAGGTTGTAATGTTCAAGCAAATAATGGTTCCGGTTGATCTTGAGCATGTTGATCAACTGGAAAAATCACTTACCATCGCGGCAGACATTGCCAAACTGTACGACATACCTGTTTGCTACGTAGGGGTCGCCAATGAGCAGCCCAGTTCGATTTCACACAATCCCGCCGAATTTGACCAGAAACTTGGCAAGTTTGCCGAAGAACAAGTTTCCCGACATGGCCATAAGGTCACCTCACGAACATTTGTCGGACATGATTTGGTAACGGATATTGACGATGTTCTCCTGGCAGCGGTCAAGGAAGTCAATGCTGATCTTGTTGTGATGGCTTCTCATATTCCAACGCTGGTAAATTATGTTTGGCCAACAAACGGAGGCAAGATTGCCGCGCATTCCAACGCCGCTGTTTTTGTAGTCAGATGACATTGCAGAGGGTTTCTTGGAAACACTGGCAATCGTTGGAGTTACAAAATTTTCAACGTCGTTCACATAGGTTTGCGTTGAAAAACGAATAGCTGCTTTTGGCCAAGGCTGTTCCCCAATTCCAGACACACACTTGATTTCGCAAGTCCGATATTGAATTAAGCCGATTATTGGCACCAGATCAAAAACTACCGGGTTACAAAACAACTCCCGCCTGCAGCTTTGCAGCGTTTACAAAAACTGGCCGCCTCAGACATTTCTCCAACCGGTATCTGCACCCGGTAAAATGTTTCTTTGCCATCAACGTCCACCGCGCGTATCTCTTTGGTATGTCCCGATAGCAGGTCAGCAAACTTTTGCTACAAATTCTCACAAGCCGCCTCCAGGTACTTGGTCATATTTGCGGCTGATGGGCACACCGGAAAGATGACAATACAACAAGGTGCCAACACCTCCATGTCCAACGAATAAAATATCGCCATCTGGATGTTTACGCAGGAACGTTACCACTTCCTTGACAATTCTGGCTTGTGCGCTGGCTGCAGTTTCCCACCCTCTCACGCTTTCATCAGGATTTGCAAAGAACCGATTTGCGACGATTTCAAACTCTTTCGCAGGTAAAAAACCGGTGGCGCTGCGATCATTCTCGTGCATGTCGGCACGGATTTCTTCAGCGCATCCCAGAGCCTCAGCCAACGGAAATGCGGTTTCTGTTGCCTTCGTCTCTGCGCTACTGACTACATGAAGGGTGCCGACAAGAGCGTCTGATTTGGCCAGATTTGCTACGCGTTTTTTCCCAAGGTCATTTAGTGACCAATTGGGAACGGGTTTACGTGGGTCAATTAAAATTTGAGGATGTGAAAGATATCGGATGGTTCTTTGCATGGAGGCATCTTAGCAAATCAAACAATGCCCGGAAAGTCCGGCGAGTCGACCTTCATGCCTTTGAAAGTTTTCAACGGCGCAATTGATGCCTCTTGCTGGAGATATCCGAATGGCCAATGTGGTATAGCGAAACACCTTTATTATGATCATGCAATCAGGAGCGAAAAGCGACCGGTGCCTGTGCGCCGCGCCGCGAAGGCCCGGCGCAAGCCCGAATAGCCGTGAACGAAAAAAATCAAAACTGAATCAAAATAAAGGTGCTCTGCTACAGATCATCCTGCAGTTGGTTGAAATTTCCGTTCTGCGTTTTCGAAACAAACCATTAACCGGAGCTGTGCAAGTGGAGGAAATCTGACGTGGGTGCCTACCGACAATCCGGAAGTTTTTGTTGCAGTGCCAACCAGGATGTTGTCAATTGTTGATGGCAAAATTGCGGAGAGACTGATGAATTATGAACAGCGCTACAAACGAATCGATGCCATTGCCAGGAATCACGTAGAAAGCGGCCACTTCAGCGGTATAGAATGGCTGGTTGTGCACAAGGGCAATGTCTGGTCAAAGGGCCGCGCCGGCATGGCGGACGCTCTCAACAATATCGAAATGCCCAGTTCACCGATCTACAGAGTCTATTCGATGACCAAGCCAGTCATATCCGCGATTGCGCTGATGTTGATGGAGGAGGGAAAGCTTCGTCTGTTTGATCCAGTAGCAAAATTTCTGCCACAATTGGCCGCAATGGAAATCATTGATGATCAAGGCAGCGCCAGGCCCGTAAAGACACCAATCCTGATCGAACATTTGCTCACCCATCGCGCGGGGTTCTCCTATGGCTTTCTTGCTGATTGTCCGGTGGGCCGCATTTACCGCAAGAGCCGCATCAATGACGCCTCCCTTTCTCTTGCCGGCATGGTTGAGATCATCGCCGCGATGCCGCTGGCATTCGAGCCCGGCAGCCAATGGCGCTACTCAGTGGCAACGGATATTTTGGCACGGGTGATCGAAATAGCGCTGGACCAGCCATTGCCGGCAATTCTTAAAGAGCGGATCTTTGACCCACTGGACATGGGTGAGACCGGATTCAGCGTACCCGAAAGCGAGCAGCACCGCATAATGGCTGTATTCGGCAAGAGCGATCTCGACTATTTGATGGATTTCGATGATAAACCCCAGACCCTGATTGCCGCCGATTTGACGGGCCAGTATCCCTCAAACGATCCAGCCTTCTGGCGTGGTGGCTACGGGCTTTTCTCGACGATTGATGATTATGCGAAACTGACCGGTTTTCTTGCCAGTGGAGAAACGGCGCAAGGAGATCCGCTTTTATCGCGCAAAACCATGCAATTGATGTGGACCAACCGTATTCGCGATAACCAGCTCCCGCTGTGTGTTGGCCCGGTTGTCCTGCCCGGCTATGGCTATGGACTTGCAGGCAGGGTGATGATCGATCCTGGTGGTTCACTCGGATTGACCAGCATGGGTGAATTTGGCTGGGCCGGTGCGGCCAGCACCTATTTCTGGATCGACCGGGAAGAAGACCTCATCGGCATCACCATGGCACAGTATCTTGGTGGGAAAATTCCTCTCGGTGACGATATCCGTACCGCGGTCTACCAGGCGCTGGAGTGAAACAGTTCCTAGCACTTCAAGGATTTACGACCTTTCCTCGGCCTGCTACAGGGAAATGAGGTATATTACGCGTGGGTTGCATTGATAATTTGCAGCGCAGATGACGGTATTTGCGTGTCACCCAATAGGTGTATACAACCAAAAGATGTGGGGCGGGTTTGACGCAAGGTCGGCTCCGA
>JAAEMP010000039.1 GCA_024225445.1 Hyphomicrobiales bacterium
CGCCCGCAGGGTTTTGCATAAATTGCCCACTATCGGTGGAGTTTTTCTTGCAAAGGGCACCACCCTGTACTGCGAAAAGCTCCTTGATATTGAACAATTTCTGCAAAATCAAACCCTGCTCAGAGTTTCGGGTTGGACACTTAGTTAAAGATCAGAACAAATCGCCCTGGTCCGAAACTGCCGGTTTTCTTTTAGCAGCAGGCTGTTTTGGCGTTGAAGAGGAAGTACCCAGGGTCCGGGCCGTCACCTCACCGTCTTTCATTCTGATATTGATCAATGAATTGGCATGAAGGCTGCTGGTGGCGGTCACTGCCTTGCCCTTTTCATCCATGATCACGGCAAATCCGCGATCAAGCACATTCATGTAGGAAAGGGATCCCAGCAATCGGTTTGCCTGTTCGAGCCTTGCACCGGCATTATCAAGCAATTGTCGCACAGCCCTGGTAATGCGCTGGTCAATTCCTTCAATTTTTTCTGTATTGATTGTTACCCTGCCTGACAGACCATGCCAACTGAGGCGGGCAGCAATTCTTTCATAACCAGCGCGCTTTTTACTGGCGGCCATTGCCAGCCCCTGGCCAAGGCGTTGGGCAATACTATCAAATCTCTGGCGTGGAATATCAAGCAGGCTTTGAGGCGTGGAGAGGCCGCGTTCAGCAGCCCTCAAGTGATTTTTCTGTGTATCGAGCGTTCTGCGAATTCCGGCACGATGCCTGGCCGTTAGTGCAGCGATTTTTGCATCCAGATCAGCGCGCACCCGCACCGCCATTTCGGCAGCTGCAGTTGGTGTCGGGGCACGTATATCTGCAACAAGATCAAGCAAGGTCCAGTCAGTCTCGTGGCCCACCGCCGAAATCAGGGGAATTTGTGATTGTGCAGCTGCACGAACGACTACCTCTTCGTTAAACCCCCAGAGATCTTCAATACTGCCACCGCCCCTGGCGACAATGATTATGTCGGGACGCGGTAAATCACCGCCGGTTTTGAATGCGTTGAAGCCGTCGATGGCTTTTGATACTTCCCCGGCACAGTTTTCTCCCTGAACCCGAACCGGCCAGACCAGTACATGCAGGGGAAATCGGTCCTTCAGACGGTGCAATACATCGCGCACTACCGAACCGGTTGGTGAGGTCACAACGCCAATAACCTTTGGTAGATAAGGCAGCAACTGCTTACGGTTTTCTTCAAACAGGCCCTCCCCGGCGAGTTTTTTCTTGCGTTCCTCAAGCAGCGCCATCAATGCACCTGCTCCGGCAGGTTCAATATTGTCTATGACAATCTGGTATTTCGATGAACCGGGAAAGGTTGTCAGTTTTCCTGAAGCAATGACTTCCAGCCCCTCTTCGGGTGGATGTTTTAGCCTGGATGCCACGCCCTTCCAGATTACGCCGTTCAACACGGCCTTGTCGTCTTTCAAGTCCAGATATATATGTCCTGATGCAGGGCGCGATACGCGTCCCAACTCGCCTCGAACCCGTACATAGCCAAATTGATCCTCAACCATTTTTTTCAGGCTGAAGGAGAGTTCCGATACGGTTAGTTCCAGCACGTTGGTTTGTTTGTCATTCATATTGATTGCGTCTTTGTCAAAGATGGAACGGTTAGGGTTAGTGACCTGGTTTGACAGGTAATTTCTCAAACCTAGTGCAGGGTTTTAATCGCCGGCATGGTTTTGGGTTTTATCGCTTCATGAATTGGTCAAAAATTGATTCCACGCCCTGCTGGTATCCTTCATCCACTTCGCGCCCGGTTTCAAACATATCGCCAAACAGATCTTCCAATCCGCCGCTGCCTCTCTTTTGTGAGCTGCGCCCGGGTTGAGGATTCTCGCTGGTTTTTCTTCCCCGCCGTTGCTGTCGGTATTGATCAGCCGGTCCTATGTCTTCAAATCCATCATCAGAATCATCATAGACAGGCTTGTTTTTCTTGCGCCTTGGTTTGACTGGAATATCTTTCTGCGGCTGATAATCTCCACGCTTGCCATCCAGCATGTTTTCAAAAATCTGTCCGAGCGGATTATCCCCCCCATATGGTGTTTTTGCCTGCTTGTCCGGGGAGCTGCTTGAGCGCCCCATCATTTGTTCGAGCAAATCACCCAACGGGTTATCCTTTTGACCCCTGCCTCTCGACTTTTTGCGGGTTTTGCTGCGATCCTGCCTGCTCAATCCGCCTTTTACCAGCTCTCCCAGTATATCACCCAATATTCCCCCGCCACTGAAGTTACTGGTGCTGGTGTTACCGGTAGCCTTTACACCTGTAATGTTGTCTGTCTGACCGGTTGACTGCTTAAACAATCCACCCATTACCATGGAAGCCACGACCGGCAGAATTTTCTTGATGGTTTCTTCATCAACGCCACTGGCCTTGGCGGCCTGGGCCGCCAGCGCCCGGCTGGTATTTTTTGATCCAAACAGATGTTTCAGGATACCGTTGCCATCCCGTTTTCCTTCATCGGAAAATGCGGTATTTGTATCATCAACATATTTTTCATGGCGACCCTCTGACAGGGTATGCATGAATGCGCCAAAGTCTTTTGGCTGTGCAGTATTGCGTTTCAAGCCAGTGGAAAAAGCAGGTAATACGGCTTCGAGGGCTCTTTCAGTCTCCTTTGAATCCAGGCCAAATTGTTGCTTGATTTGGGTGAAACCATCGCCATCCAGAGATTTGAGCATCATTTCTACAAGTGGTATCATGACATTTCCGTGATCCAGAATAAAACTGTATTCCTGTTATTGGTTTAAACAGGTGTTAACCATAATCGACTTAGGGTGTGCTTGGAAGCCTTTCAGCAGGTAGGCCGATTAAAGATAACAACTATACAGGCGTCAACAATAAATGAAAAACAATTCTGTTGCTAAATCCAGAAACACTCTACCGCGTTTACGCTCGGCACGCACGGAGAGACTGGGATACATTCTATTTGACAATCAGACCGCCACTGTGCCCTGCCGGGTAAGAGAGTTCAGCCAGGAAGGTGCAGTTTTGACAATGGATGGCTGGATGGGAGTCCCAGGCAGTTTTTCACTATTTGTTGACCCGGAGAACTGTCGATATAGCTGTAGGATTGTCTCCCAGCGTGGAAACTCCGCTAGAGTGAGCTTCGCCACATAATTGCCTCGCAGCAAGTCCGGTCAAACGGTTCTAATAGGCGAATTCCTCAAATATCTTGCTTACTTTACCCTGCCATGAGCCATTGTAAAGCTGCAATAATTTGTCAGCAGGGGTCAGACCACTGGCAATACATTCACGCAGGGGTTCAACAAATATAGCCTCATCTTCACCCAGAGCGTTCTTATGATCGCGGGCCTTTAATCCGGCAATCGACATATTCAGGATGTTTGTGGCATGGTCAAGCAAAGACTGCCCTGCTATTTCTGCCTTGAAACCAAGCGCGGGAACATCACTGCGCAATTGGCCTACCATTTGCGGTGTCCAGTTACTGCAATACTCTTCGGCTGCAGCCAGTGAATTCTCATCATACAACAGGCCTACCCAAAAAGCTGACAAAGCACAGATTCGGCGCCAGGGGCCACCATCGGCCCCGCGCATTTCTAGAAATCTCTTCAGGCGAACATCGGGAAAAAGTGTGGAGAGATGATTGGTCCAGTCGCCAATATTGGCAACAGGATCAGCTATTTCTCCTTTTAGCGCTCCATTAAGAAACTGGCGGAATGTGACATGGGTGCAGTCATGGTATTTACCATCACGAATGACAAAATACATGGGTATGTCCAGTGCCCACTCGACATAATGTTCAAAACCAAAATTCTTGTCGAGCATGAATGGATGGTATCCCCCGCGTTGATTATCGACATCCTTCCAGATTTCACTTCGCCACGACAACAGACCGTTGGGTTTGCCTTCGGTAAAGGGAGATGAGGCAAAAAAAGCCGATGCCATTGATTGCAACTTTAAGGACACCTGCAATTTGCGGCGCATATCGACTTCGCTTTCAAAATCCAGGTTAACCTGAATTGTCGCGGTCCTGTACATCATATCGCGTCCCTGGCTGCCAACTTTTGGCATGTAATTGCGCATGATGTCATAACGGCTTTTCGGCATTTGGGGTGTTTCTTCAAATGTCCAGATCGGGCTGCCACCCACGCCCAGATATCCAATTCCCAAATCAATAGAAATTTCCTTCAGCATAGCCAGATGAGCGTTGGATTCGCGGCAGGTTTCATGAATTGTTGAAAGTGGAGCACCCGATAATTCAAACTGTCCGCCAGGTTCCAAAGAAATGGCGCCACCTGAATTGGGTGCCGCCAGTCCGATGATGTTGCCATCATCCATGATTGCCTCCCAGCTTGAAATCTGCTGCACCCGCTTGAGCAGTTCCTTGATGCCCCTTGGACCTTCATAAGGTACCGGCGAATTGCATTTCAGATAGAATCCGAATTTTTCATGTTCGGTGCCAATTCGCCATTCATGCTTGGGTTTGCACCCGACCGCTATCCATTCAACAAGTTGATTGTTATCTTCAATGGGCCTGTCATCGGTGGTGTCGCGTGCCATGAAATTTCCAGTTTCCTGAATGAATAAATCTATCGGGATATTCTATAGCCAAAAAATAGAGATCGGCAATTGCTAAGTTAACTCATTGGCCAGAAGCCGGATTGGGTAGACACAGGATTACCCGGCGTCATTAATCACCAGTCTCCGGCTATTGCCTGCACGATTGCAAGTGCCGCAACGCCAGCAGTATCGGCACGCAAAATTCGCGGACCAAGTGACATCGGGTAGACATGATTTAATGCTCTTAGCTGCAATCGTTCTTCCTCGCCAAACCCACCCTCCGGGCCAATCAGAAGCGCCAGTTTTTTTCCGCCCAATTTGGTCAGCATGTTGATGCCGTCGGTTTTATCGGTAGCCTCGTCACAATATATGATAGAACGGTTCGTATTCCAGTTTCGCAGTAAATCTTCCAGTTTGGCTGGTTCAACCAGTTGAGGAATTGATAGTATTCCACATTGCTCGGCAGCTTCCAGGATATTCGCGCGCAGGCGTTCCAGATTAAGTCTCGATATCTGGGTATGACGAGTAATAACCGGCTGCAATATTCCCGCCCCCATCTCCACGGCCTTTTGTACCATGTAGTCAAGTCGACCCTTTTTTAGCGGTGCAAACAGATAGACGAGATCGCAAGGTTCAGGCTGGCAGCGTGTTCTGGATAAAATTTTCAGATCGCAGACCTTTCTCCCGGCATTTGCAATTTCCCCCAGCCATTCGCCTTGCCTGCCGTTAAACAATAATATACGGGAACCATTTTTCATGCGCAACACATTGAGCAGATAATTTGCCTGTGAGCGCTCGGCCGGTATGACAATGTCCTTGCCCAGATCGGAAGTAACATAAAGGCGCTGGGTAGTATAATCGTAGCGTTCCATTGAAAATCGAGCCCCCTATTTCGCCTCATCCACTACAATTACATGCAGGCGCAAGGGACCATGCGCACCCAATATCAGTGTTTGTTCAATGTCGGCCGAGCGCGAGGGACCAGTAATCATATTGACTGTGCGGGAGAGTTTGCCTCTGCCAAAACCACGTCGCAATGCTTTCCAGCTATCTTCATAATTCTCTTGTAAATCTTTCTTATTGACCAGTATGATATGGGTTTCAGGTAGAAAGTTCAGTGATGTCGGATTGTCAGGGCCTGAGGTTAATACCAGCGTACCGGTCTCGCAAATACCACCTTGTGCATGGCTGAGACAAACAAAATCCTTTCCATCACTGGGACCAGTCTGGATTTGTGGTGAATCGCCTTTGCCCCATTTCAGCTTCTTGAACCGTTTGTCTTTTCCCATTCTGATGCGTTGCGGCAGGTTGTGCTGGCGTAGATATTGCTGAATTTCGGCAGCTGCATCAACATAGGATTTCACTTTGCTGTAACTGGCTTCTGACGCTTCAACTTTCTCTTGAAACAACGTCAGCAATTTGTGCTTGGAACTCAGGTCAGGAATTATACCGCGCGGGTGAGATCCTATTCTACGTCTAACTGCCTGTTTGCGCTCGTCACTTGATGACAAATTCTTTTGGCTGGAAGTCAGGGACTGCCGGATATTGGACAATATTTTGTCGCGCGAATTCATCGGGCGTTCCTTTTCGCGCGCTGGTATTGTCTGATAAATGTTGGTCCTTCCGGAGCTGGCAAAACACGGAATTTTGTCCAGCCTCCCGCCATAGGCAACCAGTTAATGCGTTTGGCCGATCCTCCCCAGATTGCCAAAATTCGCATACCAATCGATGTAACAAATCGATAAAGTGAAGGGTGCTTGGCGAACCATGCCCACAAAGTCAGATTTCGGCGATGTGAAGGCGCAGACAAGTGTTGTTCAAATTCCCGCTCCCGCCAGAAACGCATCATTTTGGGCAGTGGAATATGCATTGGGCAGACTGCCTCGCATCTGCCACAAAACGTTGAGGCATTGGGCAGATGCCCGGCTTTGTCAATGCCTATCAATGTTGGTGTCAATACTGACCCCATCGGCCCTGGATATACCCAGCCATAGGCGTGACCGCCAATTGCCTGATAAACAGGGCAATGGTTCATGCATGCGCCACATCTGATGCAGCGAAGCATTTCTGAAAATTCTGTCCCCAGCATTGATGATCGTCCGTTATCCAGAAGGACAACATGATATTCTTCAGGCCCGTCTTCATCCGTCTTTCTTTTGGGCCCGGTAGACAAGGTTGAATAAACCGTGGTTTCCTGACCGGTAGCAGAACGGGCAAGCACCCGGGTAATTTGCGCCATGTCTTCAAGTGTAGGCACGATTTTTTCAATCGATGCCACAACCACATGAATTCTGGGAATTATCTGGGTCAGATCACCATTGCCCTCGTTCGTGACGATCAGCGAGCTGCCGGTTTCAGCAACAAGAAAATTGGCACCCGTTATTCCCACATCTGCAGAGAGGAATTTGTCACGCAAAATCTGACGCGCCTCCCTCAGCAGTGTTTCAGGTTCATCCATCGATCGTTCAGCGGGCAAATGGGTATGGGCCTTGCGAAATTCATCGCGAATCTGATCCATGTTCAAATGTACAGCTGGTGCAATAATGTGGCTGGGATTTTCGCCGCGCAATTGAATAATATATTCACCCAGATCGGTTTCCACCGGCTGGATCTCGTTTGCCTCGAGAAATTCGTTTAAGCTGATTTCCTCCGTAATCATTGATTTGCCCTTGGTTACGGTTCGCGCGTTACTCTTTCGGCAAATATCCATAATTATTCCGCGTGCCTCGGCAGCATTAGTGGCCCAATGAACTTTGCCACCGCTTTCAATCACCTTTTTTTCGTAATGCTCCAGATATAAATCGAGATGTGCCAGGGTATGGTCCTTGATGGCACGGGCACTGTCACGAAGCGCATCAAATTCTGGCAAATCCCGGCGCGCATCAGCCCGTTTTTTTACAAAATTTTTGCGCACATGACGAAGCGCGCCCTGCAATTGATTGTCGTCCAGGGCATTGCAGGCATTATTCTTGAATTCGGGAGAACTGATTTTCAATTAATTATTCCCCCGCAATAGGTTTACCATCACACATCCCGGCCAGTACTTCCGCCACATGTCTGACTTCTATTTTACTGCCCTGACGTTTCAGTTTTCCGGCCATGTTCATTAAGCAACCCAAATCACCGGCCAGAAGAAGGTCTGGTTCCGCATTTTTGATATTTTCGGCTTTTTCGGACACAATTGAGTTGGAAATATCAGAGTATTTCACTGCAAACATACCGCCAAACCCGCAACATGTTTCACTGTCGTTTAATTCCTGCTGGGTTATTCCCTCAACGCTTTCAAGCAGTTCTCTGGGTTGCCTGGAGATATTTAATTCACGAAGACCGGCACATGAATCATGATAGGCAACTTTTGAATTCAGTTTCGCATCAACTTTTTTCACACCCAGAACATCGGTCAGAAAACTTGTCAGTTCATGTACTTTTGAAGCAAAATTTTCTGCGCGTTCACGCCATTCAGGAATATTATGAAACAATTCCGGGTAATGGACCTTCAACATGCCTGCACACGAACCCGATGGTGCCACAATATACTCGAATTCTTCAAATATCTTGATAACCTGTTCGGCAATTTCGCGCGTGTCTTTCCTGTCGCCGGCATTCCATGCGGGCTGCCCGCAGCAGGTCTGTTCGACTGGTACATGAACGCTGCAACCGGCATCCTCCAGAAGCTTGAGTGCAGCAAAACCCACGGTGGGACGAAACAAATCCACAAGACATGTCACAAACAGGGCAACCTCTGTTGAGTCGCTATCATTATTTCTCTTACTCATTTACAGTTTTCCGATCGATAACTTTAAACAGTATTTGGTACAGGCTGGTTATAGTGTTTTGGATTGTCCGCTCATGGATGGCAACCCTTGCAGCATAATTTTACCAGAATTGATGTAGACCACTATGGTCACACATGGCAAAATACAAAAAAATATTCTGAATACCATTGGGCATTTGGAAATGGCCCGGAGTTAGGTAGAATCATGTCCCAGATTAAAATGCCTTTGCCCGATGTCTCCATTCTAGAGCGAAGGGAGCAACTGATATCAGGTCTGAAATCCATTATCGATTCAGAAAATGTGATTACTGATCCACTTGAAACAATTGTCTATGAATGTGACGCCCTGACCGCCTATCGCTGCCCGCCGCTTGCCGTTACATTGCCCCAAACCACTGAAGAAGTTGCTGCTATACTAAAATACTGCCATCGTAATAATCTGCCGGTTATTCCACGTGGAGCCGGTACATCGCTGGCTGGCGGTGCATTGCCAACCGCTGATTCGATTGTCATTGGCGTGGCTCGCTTGAATAATCTGCTGGAAGTTGACCTGCCAAACAGGTTCATACGGGTCCAGGCGGGAATAACCAATCTGGCAGTTTCGGAAGCAGTATCAGGAGATAATTTCTTTTATGCACCTGATCCCTCCAGCCAATTGGCATGTGCCATTGCTGGCAACATTGCGATGAACTCCGGTGGTGCCCATTGCCTGAAATATGGCGTCACCACCAATAATCTGATGGGCGTTCGAATGGTCACCATGGAAGGTGAAATACTGGATGTCGGTGGCGCTCATCTGGACCCGGCCGACTATGATCTGCTTGGAGTAATCTGCGGTTCAGAAGGCCAGTTCGGCATTGTCACAGAAGCGACACTTCGAATTCTTGGCAAACCCGAAGGCGCTCGCCCAATCCTGATGGGATTTAATTCAAATGAAGTGGCCGGAGCATGTGTTGCCGATATCATTAAAGCCGGACTTCTTCCTGTGGCACTGGAATTTATGGATAAGCCAGCGGTGATTGCTTGTGAAAATTTTGCCAAAGCCGGCTATCCTACCGATGTTGAGGCATTGCTGATTGTAGAAGTTGAAGGCTCAGACAGCGAAATAGATGATCAACTGGAAAAAATAAGGGAAATTGCCAGGCACCATAATCCCGCGGTTTTGCGAGAAAGTGAATCGGCTCTGCAATCGGACCTGATCTGGAAAGGGCGCAAGGCTGCATTTGGCGCGATGGGGCAAATATCGGACTATATGTGTATGGATGGAACCATACCCACCTCGCAATTGCCAAACGTGCTGGGGCGAATGCAGGAAATGGCAAAACAATATGGCTTGCGTGTTGCCAATGTATTTCATGCCGGTGACGGCAATCTTCATCCACTCATCCTGTTTGATGCCAACAAGCCGGGTGATCAGCAAAAATGCGAAGATTTTGGCAGCGCTATATTGAAATTATGCGTGGAAGTGGGCGGATGCCTGACCGGTGAACACGGTGTTGGTATTGAAAAACGAGAATTGATGAATATTCAGTTCAACGAACAGGACCTGGAAATGCAAATGCGAATAAAGGATGTTTTTGATTCCAAGTGGCTGCTCAATGCAGCCAAGGTATTTCCTACGGAAATCAGCCAGTCCAGGCGTCGCAGAAATTCACGAAGTGTAGCCTGATATGAGCAAAATCGACAGACCGGCCAGCGAAGCTGAACTCGCGGATTTTGTTCGCGCTGCTGTAGCCAAAAAAACCAAACTGAATATTGCTGGAGGGGGGAGCAAGCAATCACTTGGCAGCGAAGTGATTGGCAGGCCTGTTTCGACCACAAAACTTTGTGGTATCGAACTCTATGAACCAGCTTCATTAACGTTGGTTGCAGAAGCCGGTACGCCACTGAAAACACTTGAAGACGAATTAGCGAAAAACGACCAGCATTTGCCGTTTGAACCGGCTGATTACCGCCAACTTCTCGGCAGCAGCGGTGAACCGACGATTGGCGGCATAGTGGCCTGCGCAATTTCCGGGCCGCGTCGTATCCAGGTTGGTGCCTGCAGGGATTTTCTTATTGGTGTGCGGTTTGTCAATGGTGAAGGTGAAATTATCAAAAGCGGCGGCCGGGTGATGAAAAATGTCACGGGTTATGATCTCGTCAAGCTGCTTGCCGGTTCTTACGGTACTTTGGGGATTATTACCCAGGTATCGTTCAAGCTTCTTCCCGCACCTGAAACAACAGCGTGCGTATTACTGGGTGGCCTGGATGATGAACGCGCTGTCAGCGCAATGAGTGCGGCGCTTGGATCACCATTTGACCTGTCAGGAGCGGCTCATGTACCCGGTAATGCAGACAGCGAACCGGTCACCATGCTTCGCCTGGAAGGATTTAGCAGTTCAGTCAGTTACCGTGCCGAAAAACTGCGAGAACTGTTATTACCTTATGGTTCGGGAGATATTGAAGTTGAGCGGGAAAAAACGGATAAATGCTGGAAGCGGATCAGGGATGTTGGGGCATTTGCAGACCGGCCGGGCGCAGTTTGGCGAATATCCTTGAAGCCGGGCGACAGCCCTGATGTGGTAAAGACAATCAAACGTTCTCGTGAAATTGACGTGATTTATGATTGGGGCGGGGGACTGGTTTGGCTGTTAACGTCAACCGTTGACAATTGTGGGGAAGAGCTGATCCGCGCAAGCGTCAATCATGTTGGTGGCCATGCAACCCTGATTCGTCGTCCTGATGGAGCGGAAGTGAAATGTATATTCCATCCTCAGCCTCAATTGGTTGCAAAAATCTCGACCGAATTACGAAACCAGTTTGATCCCCATGCAATTCTTAATCCCGGCAGGATGGGTAATTAGAGGCTTTCATGTTCATATTGAACCGTTTGACCGATTTTTGGTGTTTGCTGGCAAGGCAGGTTTCGCGCCGCGGTCTGGTTGACCACAAGCGAAACATAACGCAGTCCAGCGAGCGCCAAAAACCGATCTATAAGGTGGGCCAGATCAGCCCATCTGCGACGTTGCGGCACTTGCCCGGTCAACCAGGTCGCGCTGCGCACCACGCCTTGCAAACCGGATTGATCTGGCTCCATCAAACGGTTCAATATAAACATGAAAGCCTCTAGCTAAATGCAGACCAATTTTACCATCCAGCAACTGTCTGATCCGGCAATTGCCCACAGTGAGGCAATTTTGCGGAAATGCGTACATTGTGGTTTTTGTACTGCGACCTGTCCGACATATCAGACCTTGGGAGATGAGCTGGATTCGCCGCGCGGACGGATTTATCTAATCAAGGATATGCTTGAAAATAACCGTGCTGCTAGTGAAAAAACAGTAAAACACATCGATCGCTGCCTGTCCTGCCTATCCTGTATGACAACCTGTCCTTCTGGCGTACATTATATGCATCTGGTCGATCATGCCCGGGTTCATATTGAAAAGACTTGCAAAAGACCGATACTTGACCGCGTCTATCGCGATCTTCTGGCCTTCATTTTACCTCATCCCAAGAGATTCCGGGTAGCCCTGTATCTGGCCGGAATTGCAAAACCGTTTGGCAAACTGTTATCGGTAATTCCCGCCCTGGAGCCGATGCAGGCGATGCTGAGGCTTGCTCCGGAAAAAATACCGGGTGCAACTAAAATCACCAGGCCGGGCACAAAACAGGCAACAGGTGAAAAACGCGCTCGTGTGGCAGTGGTTTCCGGCTGCGCCCAAAGTGTTCTCGACCCGGATATTAATTCCGCAACGATCCAGTTATTGACCCGTTTCGGGGTTGAGGTGGTGGTACCGGAAATAGAAACCTGTTGTGGCTCCCTCGTACATCATATGGGCCGCGAAAAACAGTCCCATCAGTTTGCCATACAAAATATCAATGCCTGGATGAAAGAAATCGATGGTGAGGGACTGGATGCCATCATAATCTCGGCATCGGGCTGCGGAACCACCATCAAGGATTATGGCCATATGCTACGTAATTCAGGCGATTACGCAAAAGCGGCAGCAACCGTTTCAAACCTGACCAGGGATATCACCGAGTTCCTGTATGCTCTTGAGTTGCCGAAAATTCAGAAAAAGCATGAAGAGACCATTGCTTATCACTCTGCCTGTTCAATGCAGCATGGTCAAAAAATAACCGATATTCCCAAAACTTTGCTCAGGCGAGCCGGATTTGTTGTGAATGAAATACCGGAAGGTCACCTTTGCTGCGGTTCAGCGGGAATCTACAATATTCTGCAAGCAAAAATTGCCGATAAATTGAAGGCCAGAAAGATCAGCAATATTAATCTGGTAAAACCCGATATTGTCGCAACCGGCAATATCGGTTGTATTACCCAGATTGCCAGCGACCTGGACCTGCCCGTGATGCACACGGTTGAACTATTGAACTGGGCTTACGGTGGTGAAAAACCATCCAAAATAAAATAAACCCGCCAGATCGGCGGGTTTACAAAAGCGTTATTCAGGGTTGTCAGGCTCGGCTGCCGGCAATTTGCTTACCTATCCGTCAAACAAGGTAGCCAGTGGATTAAATCCAAAACCTTGTGTATAGATTCTCGAAGAATTTCTGCCCGGGCCAATCACCACGACTTTGGTGCCAATTCTGGCTTTGGAGTAAAGGTGCTCGACATCCTTGTTCATCATGCGGATACAGCCCGATGACATGTTGAGGCCAATCGTCCAGGGTTGATTGGTACCATGGATACGGTACATGGTGTCGCTGTTCCCCCGGAAGAGATACATCGCACGTGCACCCAGAGGATTATCCACTCCCCCTTTCATTGATGCCGGCAGGATAACGCCTTTGGCTCTTTCACGCCTCCGCATTTCCGGTGGAGGTGTCCATGTGGGCCATTTCTCTTTGCGCCGGATATTAACGCTGCCATTCCAGCCAAATCCTTCCCGTCCCACACCAACGCCATAACGGGTAGCCCGGTTGGTGCCGGTCACGTAGTAAAGAAATTTCTTGTCTGTATCGATAATAATCGTTCCGACAGGTTGATTGGTTGAGATTGACACGCTTCGCCGGTTGTATTTTCTTGGGGGAGGCTTGCGGTACCGCATCCGCTTTGCCGGGTCATAGTCGACCCAGGTGCGTGTCGCATAGTCAAAATATTGCTCCGCCGCTGATTGCGGAGTAGAAACAAAGGTCGCAATCATCATGGTGCCAAATACCAGACTAGTCGCGATAGCAATTCGTTTAAACATAATAGCATCCATATTCTGTCGGTTTTGTTGCAGCAACTACACCACAACTTATGTACTGCCCGCTGAACCTTAATAATTCATCGAAGGTTATACAAGACGAAACACCGGAAAAATGTTGTCATTCAACAATATGTGATAATTATGCGACTATTCACGAACACACATTCGAACTGATATTGCGAGCGAAAAAAGGTCGCTAAGGATAGCGACCTGATCTTGTCTGGATTTTATGCCGAATTTAGCTGACGATCACCGTTGTACCAATGCCAATACGCTCATATAGGTCCATCACGTCTTCATTACGCATTCTGATACAGCCTGACGAAACCGCCTGGCCGATAGTCCAGGGCTGGTTGGTACCGTGAATTCGGTAAAGTGAGCTTCCCAGGTAAAGTGCCCTGGCACCTAGTGGATTTTGAGATCCGCCTTTAACGAAGGCCGGCAATACCCGTCCTTTTTTCTTTTCGCGGGCAATCATCTGTGCGGGAGGATGCCAGTCTGGCCATTCCGCTTTGCGAGAAATTTTGTGAACGCCAGCCCACTCAAAACCGGGTTTTCCCACTCCAACTCCATAACGCCGGGCCTGACCGTTGCCCAGGATCAGATACAGATATTTTTCATTGGTATCGATAATAACAGTACCGGCATGTTTTTGCGTGTCATAGGAAACAAGTCGAGGTTCAAATTTGGAATCCATCTGCCTCGAGGATTTTTGTTTCTTTGGCGCTGAGGAAGGCGGTCTGATCGAAGCTGGATTTTGAAAAGCGGCCTGTTTGATTTTTGGAACATTATTTCCCCGAGCATTTTGCCGAAGACCCCATTGGCTAAAGACAGGGATAGTGCGCCGGAAAATCCTACGATTGTTTATCGTTGGTATTGTTGATCGGGTTCGTCTCACCGGTTTGGCAAGTTGCACCTGATATTTTCTGACCCGGCTCTTTCGGACTTGCTGATGTCGGGGGGCGGGAGAGGTACGCAGTTGCAATACCCAGGGGGCAGTCAAATCTGGTGATAATATAATTGGCGGGGGCGTACCATAACGCGACCCGGCACTGGCAGGACCCAAAATCAGAAAAATACTTATTGCTGTATATATGATGATCTTATGAAGGTTGTTTCTAATCATGACGTACTCACTACTCTCGTCAGCGTATAAAATTTATTAGACCACACTGGTTACGAATTATTATCTATACTGATGATGTCGCTAAAGCGATGCCAAATTGTGAATATATCAGATTTGATTCAAATTTGATTGAATATGGGAAACAAATAGTTTTCAAAATTGGTTAACAACTGCTCAATGTTGGCTTTGATGCTATGAATTGCTGGAAATATCAACATCACATGTGATTTGGCACTAAAATCGCTTGCGAATATCGCCCAATATTTTTGGCAATAAGGGTTGCACCTTGTTCATTGGCATTCCAACTTTTAATCGTGGATCATAGAGCATATTAAGAATATAACGATCAAACTTGGTGAAGTTGGTATGCTTTGAACGATCATTGAACATGCTTTCACGAAGTGAAGTATGTTCATTCAAGGGTCCTAATCCCTGCAAAATCTCTTCAACCAAGCATCGTCGAAACAGGCTTTCGCCTTCATCGGAAACTATTATCGCATCAGAGCGTACAATTCCGCTGGTTGTAAATACTGAACGCACGAAACATTTGCCGGGTGCTTTCGCTCGCTCATTTCGATACACCGATTTTTGCACGGTTGATGCGTAATCTTTCCGGTCCACAATATAAACCGTGAAATTCGCCTTTGCTTTCGAAGAAACAACAACCGTTTTCAATCCTCTGATCTGATGGTTCAAACTCGAAATAAACGACCGAACCTGACGCGTTCGGTTTAATGACGATCTGTTTTTTATTTGAAAACGCACGATGCTGCGAAACTTGCGGATATATTTTGTCTGAATTCCAAAGGGTGAATATTCAGCACCAAATACAGTTTTGTTAAATCCATCGATGATCTGATAATTGGATGCGGCGCCTGCCGGTAATGGGGAGAACAATGATGCCGTCAGGCATCCGTTCAAAAATATGCTGACAAGGACTGTCAGCATGCGTCGAATAGCTGTAGAATATTGAATGTTTGTTCTGCTAGATGTGTTCATACAAAATTTCATATAGACTTCTTTTATCAACCGTTCCTGGCTTCAGGGAATAATAATAATGTCATCCGGTCAGATACCAATTCAAACCCAGGCGTGCATCACATAACCCTGAATGGCGCAGACCGCCAGACCTCAATTGATTTTTGGCAGGGAATTTTAGATATGCCTCTTGTTTTCGTGCGGCCGAACCTTGATGCATTGGAGACAAAACACCTTTATATTGACCCGGGAGACGGGCGTATAATTACAATTTTTTCCGGTGAGGAACGAAAAATTGATAGTACACCCAACCCGAATGATGCCAGGAACCTGCATCATCTGGCTTTCAATGTTGCACTTGGCACCTGACCCAGGTGAGAAAAAGCTCAAGCAACCAGCATATCAAAAATTCCATGCTCCTCGGGTTTGGGCCAATCGAATGTACTGCATGTCGTACAAAATATCAGGGCGGCGGCAGGTGATGCAAGTATGATGATAAACATGTAGCCGAAGCTTTGGGCAAAAATAGGGAAACAGCAAGCATGACAGATGAATCCGCTTCTGGACTTATTACCGCAGATGACAATATCACCCGTTGCGCGTGGGGCAATAGTCAGCCCGATTATATCCATTACCATGATAATGAATGGGGTTTTCCGGTTTCAGATGATACGCGTTTGTTTGAAAAAATTTGCCTGGAGGGTTTCCAGGCCGGACTTTCCTGGTTGACCATTCTGCGAAAACGGGGAAACTTCCGCTCTGCATTCAGTGGCTTTGAAATCCCTGAGGTGGCAGCCATGGGCGAACGTGATATCGAAAGACTGGTAGGCGATGCCGGAATTGTGCGCCATCGTGGCAAGATTACCTCGACTATCAACAACGCAAAGAGGGCGACGGAATTGCAAGGGGAATTTGGCTCACTGGCGGCCTATTTCTGGGGATTTGAACCGAAATTGGCGGACAGGCCCGAAGTTGTTTCCTGGGATTGGTTAATGAAAAATCCTGTATCATCCCAATCAACAGCCATTTCAAAGGATTTGAAGAAACGCGGCTGGTCCTTTGTCGGCCCCACTACGATCTATGCTTTTATGCAGGCAATGGGCTTGGTCAATGATCACATCGAAGGATGTCATTGCCGTGAACTTGCGGAAAAACTGCGCAATGAATTTGTTCGTCCCTCGGTTTGATCCAATGTGATCATGATTGGTTTCAGGACGACAGGTTTTTGGCGATAGCACTGAGCAAGTCTGATTTGATTCGAGTGTTTTCCGCATCCCAGGCAGCAGATTTTGAGACCATCAGATTGGCCTGGGAACGAAGGATAATCCCGTCTTTCAGGATTTTCAGATGATTCGCCCTGATGGTCGATCCAGTAGAGGTAATATCAACAATTACGTCGGCTGACCCGGCGGCCGGTGCACCTTCGGTTGCGCCAAGACTTTCGACAATCCGGTATACGGCAATGCCGTGGTCGGAGAAAAATTCCTGGGTCAGGTTCCAGTATTTGGTGGCGATTCTCAGGCGCCGGCCATAGCGAGCACGATATCCTGCTGCCACATCATCCAGGTCTGCCATGGTTTCCACATCGACCCAGGCATCGGGGACAGCAACAATTACATCGGCATGGCCAAATTCAAGCTGCAGGGCAAACCCCAGACGGTTTTCAACATCGGCGATTTTTTCACGTGCCAGATCTTCACCGGTAATTCCAAGATGAACATTGCCATTTGCCAGTTCACGGGCAATTTCCGAAGCGGAGAGAAATGCGATTTCCACCCCGGATTTGCCGTTGATGCTTCCCTGGTAGCCGCGATTATCTTCCGGCAATTCAACCTTGTATCCGGCTGCGGCAAGGATTTCCAATGACCTGTCTTTCAGACGCCCTTTTGATGGAATGGCAACAATCAGGTTCACTTCGTGTCTCCCGGCAAACGGTCAATCCATAGTGAAAATCCAATTGCTGGAATTTCGCTATCCGCGCCCAGCATGTTCATCAGGTGATCATATCGCCCGCCCCCGCATACCGGTTCTGGTGAACCGGATTGAAAAATTTCAAATACAATTCCGGTATAGTAATCAAGTGGGCGGCCAAAACTGGCGCGCCATGAAAATGTTACGTCCTTGTCTTCCTGTTTGGTCAGCTGTTCAGCGCGCCAGCCAAAAGTCCCAATTGCATCATCAATATCAATCGCCATGGATCTGGAAAATTCATGCAGTTCCTCTACAGCGCTCGCCAACGGGACCTCTATGTCAAGGAATGCATCTAATATCCTGCGTTGTTCACTACTAAGCTGGGTGGCAGCCAGTTCGGCTTTGGCAATCATGCGTTCAGCAATATCTTCAGCACTACGACCGGTGTCGAACGGCATATTCGCGTTTGCCATTTTGATTGCAACCCAGTCAGTGACTGCTTGTAAATCCATGTTGTTGAGCGCATTTCGAAGTTCCGGGTCGCTGCCTTCCAATGCCGGTCCTGAGCTGGTAATCAGCTGCAAATCACTTTCGAATTTTCGGCTGTCTCCAAACGCCCGCCCCAAACGTGCCCTCCAGGCATCCGGCAATTCCAACGCCAGAAGTAGCGCCTCAAATATTGCCTGATCACCAAATATGACCCGGGTCTTCTTCATGCCGCAGTGGGCCAGTGCATCCAGCGCGGTCACTACGCAGGCAACATCCTTGACAAGGCTCTCCCTGCTCCCGGCCCGCTGCTCTCCTCCAATGATTTCCATGCCAGCCTGCAGGAATTCTGCCGGTCCGTGACGGCGCTGGCGAAAAACATTTCCCAAATATGCATATCTTCCCTGCTCCCGGCCACTCTCCAGATGGGACAGACAGACCGGAATTGTAAATTCCGGACGCAAACAAAGACTGGCACCATCAAGATCACGGGTCATGAACACTCTTCGCCGTAAATCCTCGCCGGCCGTGTCAAGAAACGGGTCGGCAGGCTGAAGCAAGGCGATTTGCGGTAAGGAAAACTCGCGGTCGCCAAAGAACCTTTTTAGAACGGCAAGGTGAGAAGTCATGTTGAAGCCTTCAGATACCCGCTTATTAGCAGCCAGTAATTAGTTCTCAATTTGCCGCCTCTTTTGACCGGTCATCGGCTTGTTGATCAAGCAATTTGATCACCTCTTCAACCAGGTCACCCTCCTTCACACTAACCTGGGCAGGGCGACTTTCACGCCAGGTGACATTGTCCTCGATTTCCTGCGACAGTCGTTTTCCCTCAATCAAATCCTTGATTTGAATTTCACCAGCATCGCGTTCATCTTCGCCCTGAATGATTGCCAGGGGACATCCGCGTCTGTCAGCATATTTGAGCTGGTTACCAAATTTTTTCCAGTTGCCCTGGTACATTTCAGCGCGAATACCGGCATTGCGCAACTCCTGTACCATCATCTGGTAGCGTTCCATTTCATTGCCGTCCATCACCGTGACGAGTACGGGAGCCTGGATGTCGGATGTGTCCAGTTTGCCAAGGTTTTTTAGTGCCGTCATCAGGCGCGAAACACCAATGGAAAATCCGGTGGCGGGTACCGGCTGTCCGGTAAAGCGCTTGACCAGCCCGTCATAACGTCCGCCGCCACCAACCGAGCCAAACACTACTTCCTGACCTTTTTCGTTGGTGACAGGGAAGGTGAGTTCAACCTCGTAGACAGGGCCGGTGTAATATTCAAGGCCACGGACGACGGATGGGTCTATTAGAATCCGGGTGTCTTCATACCCCGCCGCCTCTTTCAGAGTCCAAATTCTGTCCAGTTCATTGCAGCCATCATTTACAAGTGATGAATCGTGGAAATCCCGGCGAAGATTATCGATGGTTATTCCTCCTGCAATACCCAATGCACCGGAGCCGGATTCCTTCCAGCCGGTTAGATTAAGAATGCGCACAATCTGTGCCTCATCCAGGCCAACCCCCTTGGTATAATCCCCACTTTCATCCTTGCGCCCGCAACCGAGCAATTCCCGCACTCCGTCGACCCCCAGCCGGTCCAGTTTGTCAATCGCCCGCATCACATCCAAACGCCGGGATACGTTTTCTTCGCCACCCAGTCCAATTGCTTCCATGACGCCATCCAGCACTTTGCGGTTGTTTACCCGCACCACATAATCACCGCGGGGTATGCCCAGCGCTTCCATTGTATCGGCCATCATCATGCACATTTCCGCATCTGCCTGTACGCCTGGAGCGCCGACGGAATCGGCATCCATTTGCAGGAATTGGCGAAAACGACCCGGGCCGGGTTTTTCATCGCGAAATACCCAGCCGGAACGATAGGTACGGTGTGGCATCTGGATTTCGTTGAAATTTTGTGCCACATGGCGCGCCAGTGGTGCTGTCAGATCATAACGAAGGCTCATCCACTGTTCATCGTCATCGACCATTGAAAATACGCCTTCATTGGGCCGGTCGGCGTCAGGCAGGAATTTTCCCAGACAATCGGTATATTCAAACATTGGTGTTTCCACCGGATCAAAGCCGTATTTTTCGTAAACTTTACCTATTGCCGCAATCATTTTGTCGGTGGCGCGGATATCATCTGCATTGCGGTCTGTAAATCCGCGTGGCAGACGGGCTTTCAGTTTTTGTTTCTTATTTTTGGCCATGGGAAGGTAATAAACCTGAGGGTAGGAGATAGATCGGGGCAATTTGCTGAAGGTTTCCTATCCGATAGATGCAAAAGCGGCAAGAGGAGTCTGAAACTAGCGGGCCGGGACTGGAATTTGCCAATGTGCAGATTGCCGACACACAAAAGGTAGACCTTGCCACCTTCACAGGCTAAAAGCCTTCCAGGTTATCCAATCCATTTGAAAATGGGAAAATTATCGGAGAAATATATGCGTCCTTCCAAACGTCAAGAAAATGAAATGCGAGCTGTCAGCGTTGAGACCGGTTTTTCAAAACATGCAGAAGGATCATGCCTGATCAATTTTGGTGATACGCATGTGCTCTGCACCGCATCGCTTGAAGAGCGGGTTCCACCCTGGCTAAGAGGTGGCGGAAAAGGCTGGGTGACGGCGGAATACGGTATGTTGCCACGCTCCACCGGTGGCCGCATGCGACGGGAATCGACAGCGGGAAAACAGTCGGGGCGCACTCAGGAAATTCAGAGACTGATCGGTCGCTCATTAAGAGCCGTGATTGACATGGAAGCCTTGGGCGAACGCCAGATTACCATCGACTGTGATGTAATTCAGGCAGATGGCGGCACACGTACCGCTTCAATTACCGGCGGATTTATTGCCCTCAAGCTATGTCTCGACTGGATGAAAACACGCGGCATGGTTTCGGACCGGGTGATCAAGGACAATGTAGCAGCTATTTCCTGCGGAATATATCAGGGAACACCGGTGCTCGATCTGGATTATGATGAAGATTCCACAGCGCAAACCGACGCGAATTTTGTCATGACCGGCTCCTGTGGCATAGTGGAAATTCAGGGCACAGCCGAAGGTGAGCCTTTCAGCGAAGAAGAGTTCAGCCAACTTTTGGGTCTGGCTAAAGCAGGAATTTCCCAACTGGTCGAAATTCAGAACAAGGTTTGATAATCCATGCACCGATTACAGGAACTTGCCGAGAAAACAATAGTTGTCGCCTCGCACAATGAAGGCAAGGTTCGTGAAATCAATGAACTCATTGCCCCATTTGGGTTCAACGCGAAATCCGCCATCGAACTGGGACTGAATGAACCGGAGGAGAACGGTGATACGTTTGAGGCCAATGCTCTGACCAAAGCCCTGGTTGCCGCAAAATCCACCGGTCTTGTCGCGCTTTCAGATGATTCGGGCCTGTGTGTCGATGCCCTGGATGGAGCACCTGGCGTTTATACCGCCGACTGGGCAGGCAAGGCAGATGGCAGTGGTCGGGATTTCTTGATGGCCATGGAAAAAGTCGAACAGGCTTTGCGGGAAAAATCAGCACTGAAACCTGAGCAACGCACAGGCCGTTTCGTTGCCGTTTTGTGTTTGGCCTGGCCGGATGGAGATCATGAATTCTTCCGCGGCGAAGTTGAAGGACATTTGGTTTGGCCACCGCGCGGCGAACTTGGATTTGGTTATGATCCGGTATTTCAACCGATCGGATATGAACAGACATTTGGTGAAATGCCGGCCGGTGAAAAACATAGCTGGGAGGCAGGTCGAACAGATTTGGGTCTGTCTCATCGTGCACGCGCTTTTGCAAAATTCACCCGCCATTGTCTGAGTGCCTGAGCGATGCCCGATCCTCCAGAATCACAATCATTCGGAATTTATGTGCATTGGCCGTTCTGTGCTGCCAAGTGCCCCTATTGTGATTTCAATTCCCATGTTCGTCACAAGCCGCTGGATCAGCAGGTTTTTCAGCAGGCCTATAGCCGCGAGCTGGAATATTTTGCCGCGCTGACAGCGGGCAGGAAAGTATCCAGTATTTTTTTCGGCGGTGGTACACCATCCTTGATGGATATATCAACGGTTGAAAAAATCCTGGAAGATATTGCCGGACATTGGGCAATTGATACTGATGTTGAAATCACCCTTGAGGCAAATCCTTCCAGTGTCGAGGCAGAACGTTTTCGCGGTTACCGCTCGGCGGGTGTAAATCGAGTGTCTTTGGGCGTCCAATCCCTGCATGATGAACAACTCCGTTTTTTGGGGCGTCTGCACAATGTCGATGAAGCCAGAAGAGCGATTACTCTGGCTCGGGAAAATTTCGAGCGCATGTCTTTTGATCTGATCTATGCGCGCCCGCATCAAAAACCGGAGGATTGGATCAAAGAACTCAATATGGCGTTGGAACTGGCAGCTGATCACATGTCGCTGTACCAATTGACTATAGAACAGGGTACCCGGTTTTTCGAGTTACGTGAAAAGGGAAAACTGGAAATGCCCGACGGTGAATTGTCAGCGGAACTGTATGAGGCAACCCAGATGGTCATGAATGCCCAATCCATGCCTGCTTATGAGATTTCAAATCATGCCGTCAAAGGAGCTGAAAGCCGGCATAATCTGACCTATTGGCGCTATCATGATTATCTCGGGATTGGACCTGGTGCCCATGGCAGATTATCTTTCGGGGGAGCAAAAATCGCCACGGCCGGTGAACTTAATCCTGAACAATGGTGGCAAACAGTGATGGTTGAAGGCCACGCAATGGTCGACAACGATAAATTGACCGGCCAGGAAATGGCAGATGAGTTCCTGGTCATGGGATTGCGGCTTGCCGAGGGTATTAGTTTGGCACGTTACGAAGCATTTGGCGCTACCCCGCTCAATTTAAGAAACCGGGATTTTCTTATCAAGCAGGGTCTTATAGAATCTCTCGCCAACGGAAATTTGAGGGCAACGCTCGATGGCTTTCTGGTACTTGATGCAATTGTTGCAGATCTGGCTGCAGATATTCAGTAAGCTTGAGGCTAATTACCGTCACTCAGCGGCTAAACCCGAAGCTTGAGGGTGCGGGTACCAGTAATTGCCCCAACCCGTTGGTTACCCGGTAGATAGCCAGGCCGCGCTCGGCGGTGCCCTGTTTGCGAAAGCGGAAAATACCATTGATACCAACAAAACCGTTGACATTTTCGATGATATTCGCCCGGAAGGCTTTTTCTCGATTACGGCGAACCAGTTCAATTGTCAGCGTCACCGCATCATGGCCCAGCGCGGCATTTACACCGGGCTTAAGGCCATATTTTGTTTCGTATCGTGTGGAAAAATTTTCGAATTTGGAAATATCACGTCCAGGATAAATAGCACCTGTAAGCAGGCGATCGCCAAACTTCACCGATTCCCAACGCCCGGATCCCAAAACCTGTTTGTTATCCATTGTCACAAGCAGTCTTTTCATCGATCCCAGTATGGCACTTGGCACATTCCCGCCTTCAGGGATATAGACGGTGTCGGCATTTTGGTAAAAAGCTGCTGCATCGCGCACGGCAGCTTCGATTCCTGGTCCGGAACGCTCATATCGGGCGATATGTACAATCGACACTCCTGATCTTCCGGCAACCTGGCGTAATGTGCCTTCAACCACCGCGCCATAGGCGTTACTCGGCAGGAATGCAATTATTGAGCGCTTTCCTTGAGAGGCGGCATAGGAGACAATGCGGTGCACATCATCCTGAGGCGTGTAGGAGAGCAGGTAAACACCACGCTTTGCGATGCTGGCATCAGTGGAAAATGCCATAATTGGCCTGCCAGCGGGCTGTGTCATCGCTGATGCAGCACTGACATTGGCAGAAAATAACGGGCCCAGTATTATACTGGCTCCCTCACCAACTGCTTCACTGGCTCTTGTCTGGGCAGTGGCTGCCTGACCAATTGTATCTTTTACCACAAGCTGAATTGTGTTTTGCCCGAAGTCTTCCAACGCCATCAACGCGCCGTTGACTATCTCTTGAGCAACTTTCGCTCCGTTGCCGGGTGCTGTTTTGGGAACCAGCAATGCAACGCGGATATTACCCTGACCAAATACTTCACCCGACGGATTTTCCGTCAATCTTGGCGTTAATTGGGAAGTACTGGAGTTCGGATCATTATTGAGACCACCAGTTTGACATGATGCCAATAGCAGACCCGCCGCTAATACTGCGGCTAGTCGAATGTAGAAAAATCTAAAAAATTGGTTTGGCAATGAAATATTCACCTGACATTTTCTCCGTCCTGCATTGGCGCAATAAGGCCCATGGTAGGATTTCTGAGCGTAACAAGAATCTGTTTTATCAGTTATCCTCGATGCTATCACAATCTTGTCAAAGATGTGTTAAGGTTAAATTAGTCTTATGATTAACCTCTGCCAACATAGCAAGCGATTATTTACCTTACTAAATTCCAATTATGTCAACAACACGCCCGCATATCATGGTAGCGACCCGGTTTGAATATTGAGAGAATATGAATTTGTCAGCCCTGCATCAAGTTATCCAATGGTGAATTTTGTTCTGGATGGAAAAAACTTTAGATCGGGCTCCTGCGAGCCCGGGCTTTATATAGTCTCTACACCGATCGGCAATCTTTCAGATATATCAATTCGTGCACTAAAAACACTTGCAGGAAGTGATATCATCGCATGCGAAGACACCCGAAATAGCGGTAAACTGCTAAAGCACTTTGCTATTGATACGCCGATGATCTCCTATCATGAACATAATGCGGACAGGGCTGGACCAAAACTTGTCTCGATACTACAGGGAAATGGGTCCGTAACTCTTGTCAGTGATGCAGGTACGCCTTTGATTTCCGACCCCGGCTACAGACTTGTTGCCAAAGCGCGCCAGGAAAATATTCCGGTAATTCCAGTTCCTGGAGCCTCCGCTCCTTTGGCCGGGCTTGTTGCCAGTGGATTGCAAACGGACAGTTTCCTATTTGCAGGATTTCTGCCTTCAAGGAAAGTCGCAAGACAAAAAAGACTGGCGGAACTGAAAGATATTCCCGCTACCCTGATTTTATTTGAAAGCCCAAACCGGTTACAAGCCAGTATCGCGGATATGATTTCAATATTTGGTGGCGAGAGAAACGGTGCAATCTGCCGGGAGTTGACAAAACTCCATGAGGAAATTCTTGATGGAAGTTTGCTGGAACTGGCTGCTGCTTATGAAAGTCGTAATATCCGGGGTGAGATTGTTATTGTAATTGGTGCGCCCGAAAAGCAGGATATTATCGATATCGATAATTTGTTGCGCGAGTTGCTGGAAACAATGACCGTCAGTCGCGCGGCAGCCGAGGCAGCAAAACTCACAGGAAAAACCAAGCGGGAATTGTATCAGCGTTCGCTGCAAATGAATGAAAAACCAAATGGCTAGAAATCAGCCGGTTAAACAAAAACGACAAGCCAACAGACGTGGGCACCGGGCAGAGTGGTTTGCTGCAATAAGTTTGCGGCTGAAAGGTTATAAAATTGTTGAACGTGGCTTTAGAACCAGATCAGGCGAAATTGACATCATTGCCCGCAAAGGCAATCTGATAGCCATTGTTGAAGTAAAATACAGGAAAAATACGACTGATGCCTTGGACGCGGTTGGATATTCCAGCCAACACAGAATTGCCGATGCAGCAAATATCTGGCTGGCCGGCCAGCGCGACTTTGATAAACTGTCAGTAAGGTTTGATATTATTGCCGTAAGTCCTGGTAAATGGCCACAACACCTTCCGGGTGCTTTTTGATTTTCCTTCCGTGTCTGTCATTTGCTGATGTTGCGGATTTGGTACCGGCTAATTTGGATGCGGTTTTTTGGTTCATCAAAAATCCAAAACAGCAACAAAATTGATTGCCAAAAGACTTTCATTGCCCATATTGGGTTTGCCGATACTAAATTAAGGGGATTGTCATGGCACTGAAAATCGGGATCCAGATGGACCATGTTTCAACGATAAACATTGAGGGTGATTCTACTTTTGCGCTGTCAATGGAGGCCCAGTTGCGGGGCTATGAATTATTCCATCATACGCCGGGACGCCTGCAATTGCGGGGTGGAGTGGTGTCTGCAGAAATTGAACCGATGCAACTGCGTGAGGAAACAGGAAATCATTTCAAGCTGGGTGATCCAGTAAGTACTGATTTGAGTGCGCTTGATGTGATATTATTGCGCCAGGATCCGCCATTTGATATGTCATATATCACGACGACGCATCTGCTTGAACGCATTCACCCCCATACTCTGGTCGTCAATGATCCTGCTTCAGTACGTAATTCACCTGAAAAAATACTGGTGATGGATTTTCCTGACCTGATGCCGGATACCCTGATCACACGCGATTTTGATGCAATTAACAAATTTCGTGAGGAATTTGGAGATATTATTTTGAAGCCGTTATATGGCAATGGTGGAGCAGGCGTATTCAGGGTTACCCACAGTGATCAAAATCTTTCAGCTCTGCTGGAAATGTTTGACGCGGCATTCAAAGAACCGTTTATTGCCCAAAGGTATCTTGCTGATGTGCGCAAAGGTGACAAGCGCATCATATTGGTTGATGGCGAACCGGTTGGCGCAATCAATCGTGTGCCAGCGGAAGGGGACGCGCGTTCCAACATGCATGCTGGTGGTCGGGCTGAGCATGCAGAATTAACAAACAAAGAGCGGGATATTTGTCAGCGTATTGGGCCTGTTTTGCGTAAAAACGGATTCATTTTTGTCGGCATTGACGTGATTGGCGACTATATTACCGAGATCAATGTTACTTCACCCACCGGCATACGCGAAATACAAAATTTTTCCGGCACCGATATTGCTTCTCTTGTCTGGGATGCGATTGAAAAACGCCTCTAGAGGGAATTCCTGAACAGCCTCAATAGATGAAACGGCAGGTTTGAACCAATGGCCAAAGCGCAACCGATCAGAGCTCTCGCCAATTTCGTCGAAAATCGCCTCATGTCTGGAAGTGCGGGATCTGATGAAAGGTCTGGGCTTCAAGAAAGAAAGATTGCTTTTCTGAATGCCCAGTTGTTGCCGGGCTCAGTATTTGCCAAACCTCAATTTATTGACAATTTGATTTGCGAGCAATCCTTCAGGCCACAATATCTGGCATTAAAGCAGGCCGGGTTTTCCGTCAGTCCCGAATTGGTCCTTACTCCGTCTCGGCAGGAAAATGGCAAAGAAAACGAAATTGGAGCCTGTCTGGTGCTTGCCGGGAAATACCGTGCTGTAAACGAGATTATGATTGAGCGTGCCCATTGCCTTACCCGCAAGGGCGGAATGATAGTTGTTGCAGGTGCCAAGAACGTTGGAATTGGCAGCCTGCGCAAGAGGCTCTCCCAAACATCAGATATCATGGAAAGTATGTCAAAATTCCATAGTGTGGTGTTCGTGTTAGAGAGCAAAGCAACAATTGGCGAGAAATCTGACATGAAGATTCCTGGTAACGTGAATATCAAGAATCAGAAATATGATACCGGACATGGCCTGTTTTCCGCGCAAGCCATTGATCAGGGTTCGGCTCTGCTGGCGCAACATTTTGATAATCGGCTATCAGGAAAATTTGCTGATCTGGGCGCCGGCTGGGGGTATTTATCTGCCGAACTGGCAAAGCGCTCTGTCAATATTACCGGGTTGGACCTGTATGAAGCAGACTGGAACGGAATTATCGCCTGCAGGCAAAACCTGGAAGACATCGCTGAAAATATCGAGACCGGCTTTTATTGGCACGATGTAACATCTGAACCCATATCAAGAAGATATGACGGGGTGATCTTGAACCCGCCATTTCACCTGGGCAGCGAGACCAGTCTTGAGTTAGGGCTGGCTTTCATCAGAACGGCTGCGGAAATTTTGCGTACCAATGGCATAATGTTAATGGTTGCCAACCGGCATCTTGCCTATGAGCGAACGATAGATCGTCATTTTTCATCTTTCAGATTACTGGAGGAGAAAGCTGGATATAAGATTATTTTTGCCAAAATTTAGGCCTGAACCGGAATATCAGGTTTTATAAGTTCTTAATAAAAACGGGCAAGTTTTATTGGTACTGCTAACGAAGGGTAAACAATATCGTGTTATCGTTCATCAATCGTTATCGGAATAATCTATGTAGGTGTTGTAAAATGTCAGTGTCCTGGTCATCAAGCATCAGATTTTGCAAGCGAATATCGGAGAATTTGAACTCTAAGAGTTTCAGCTCAGATGAAAGAGGTGCAACGGCCGTTGAATTTGGTCTTGTCGCATTCCCATTTTTCTTTTTGCTAACCGCCGTTATTGAAGCTTCACTGTTTTTCTTTGCCGGGCAAATGCTGGAAAGTGCTGTAGACAGGGTTGGGCGCCAGGTCAGAACCGGGCAACTGGATTCTTCAACAACCCAGGCAGAGCTAAAAACCGCGGTTTGTGATGAGGCTTCCGTGCTTTTCAATTGTTCCACTTTACTGATAGATGTGAAATCCGCTGCAACTTTTACCGGATTGGGTGACCCGCCAACAATAAGTGGCGGCGAACTTGATCCCGCCGATTTTGGTTTTAGTTCGCCCGGTTCTGCAAAAATCATGCGAATTACGGTGACCTATGAATGGCCGGTATTCAGTAATTATGTTGCCTCTCACCTTGCTGATTTAAATAGTGGAAATGCGCTTCTCACCGCGATGTCGGTATTCCGTACAGAACCGTATTAACCACGCTTAAATAAATGAAACTCGAAACAACGCAGCAAAGACAACAATCTAAACGCATGACATTAACCCAGTGGGGAAGTCTTTAAGGATACAAAATGGCAGCAACAGGGAACAAATTTGCAAATCTGAAATCCGGTGTTCAGAATCTGGTTTCAAAATTCCGTGAAAATTGCGAAGGGGTTGCCGCGCTTGAGTTTGCGTTGATAGCACCCATCATGATCATGCTGTTTGTCGGGACTCTGGAAGTCTCGGCCGCGGTGTCTGTAAACCGCAAGGTATCACGAATTTCCAGCGTTGTTGGAGATCTTGTAACGCAAAGCACTGATCTTAGCAGTTCAGATATCGCAAATATCATGAGTGTTTCCACTGACATTATGGAACCATACAGCAATTCTGTTAAAATTCGTCTCACCGGCATCACTATTGCCGGTGGTGTAGCGACAGTTTCATGGGGCTGCAATCAGGGCTGGACTTCAGTAGCAGACGGCTCAGTATATACTGTGCCAACTGCCATTAAAATCGATGGTACATTTCTGGTCGCCGCACGGGTACAGACTACATATCAGCCTATGGTAGGCTGGGCGCGATACAGCGAATCAGCCGGTATCAGTTTCGACAATACCTCTGTTACTATGGATGAGGAGATATTTCTTCGTCCAAGAATCGGTTCGAGTGTCAAGGTGGTAAACTGCTGAATTATCATCCCCAAATGCTGCAACAGGAAAGGATCTATTGATCGGCGGAAGGTATTTCGTGCTGTTCAGATTTTTCTTTTGCTGGTGCCAGCGAATTTACATATTCAATAATAGGCAAAAACTGGCCGTGGCGGGCAATTGCAAATCCACCACCGAAAACCGGTTCGATAGAATCATAGGCAACCGGGTCATTGTTGAACATTGTACTTAGTACATCGCGCAATAAAATTTTTGCTTCTACCGCCAGCGTTTTTCTGACGACATGTGGCCGATGGGGAATGGTTGAAGATTCCCAGATAATCCGGTAGGGAATGGATGTGCCACCATTGAGTTCGGCTATCAGTTTCAACGTGCCACTTGAATAGCCGACAGCGGGATCCCCGCTGAGGGAACTCCAGCCAATTATGGTATCATACTTACCCGCGACAAACTGCTTGATCACTTCCTCACCAGAATTGGCAAATTCAATATTCTCAGCCAGTTCCACCCCTTTTGACTTCAATTCAAAAGCCGCAAATTTATAACCGGCAAAAGAGGATTTTGACAGTCCTGCTATTTTGGCACCGGCAAGTTCCCCGATTTTCTGCGGCCCGTTTTCAGACGAGATAACAACCGACTTGTAACTCTCGCTGCCATCGGAAGATTTGGGAATGACGATGGGTTCAACACATTCACAGTTTCTCCATGCTGATGCATAGGCCGCGGATGAATAGATTGCATATTCGATGCGCGCTGCTACATGGGCATTGATCAAAATACGATAATTTTTTGCCACAATTATTTCGACATTCAGCCCCAGCGCTTCAGCCAGCGCCAGTCTGAAAGGTTCGACTTTCGCGTAAGTGTCCTCAAGGTTTCCGCTGGCAACCAATCCCACCCGAAACGTTCCGATATCATTACGCCAGTCGGCTATCGCCTGTTGCGGTGAGATGGCATAGCAGCCAATCAAAATGGTAAGTATTATGCCCAGTCGACTCATTTTTCTGTCTATTGGTTTAGGCGACAGCCACATCAGACGGGTGATAGACCGGTAAATACAACAAAAAAGGAAATTATTATTCGACATGGGTGATTTCTGTACGAAGCCGTTGAAAGTCAGCAAGTTCTTAATCTACTTTGCAGGTGCTTTGATTCTGCTAATATGCCATGATGCATTGAAGCGGGGTCACTGACAACAGCATTTGTCGTTTCAGGCGTCGTACACAACATCATCCAGCACAATTGTTACAACAAAAGAGAATAATTTAGGAGGAAATATGGCGAGGGCATTTCTTTTTGTACTGGATTCATTTGGTATTGGCGGGGCGCCGGATGCAGAACAGTTTGGCGATACCGGATCCAACACGCTTGGACATATTGCTGCTGCCTGCCTGAATGGTGAAGCTGATGTTGAGAGTGCACGCAACGGGTCGCTCAAAGTGCCCAATATGGAAAGCCTTGGCCTGGGTCTGGCTGCCCGCGAAGCTTGTGGTGAATTGCCCGCGGGATTTTCCCATAATCCGGAGTTGAAGGGGTTTTGGGCGAATGCCGCAGAAGTTTCAAAAGGCAAAGACACGCCATCCGGTCATTGGGAAATCGCTGGCGTTCCGGTTAATTTTGACTGGGGATACTTCCCTACGCAAATTCCATGTTTTCCCAGGGAATTAACCGATGCGCTGATAAGCCAATGCAAGCTCGCCGGCATCATCGGCAACCGCCATGCTTCCGGCACCCAGATCATTGCCGAACTGGGGGAAGAGCACATAGCTACCGGCAATTTGATAGCTTACACCTCGGCAGATTCTGTATTGCAGCTTGCCGCTCACGAAGAATATTTTGGTCTGGATCGGTTGCTGGAAATTTGTCAAATTGCCTACAAACTTGTCGAGCCATACAATATCGGGCGCGTTATTGCCCGTCCGTTTGTCGGGGAGAATGCCGACAATTTTGAGCGAACCGGAAATCGCCGCGATTATTCTATTCCCCCACCTGAACCCACGCTGCTGGACAGATTGAACGATGCTGGAAGGCAGGTTATTGCCGTCGGAAAAATTGCCGATATTTATGCCCATTGCGGCCCCACGGATGTGCGAAAAGCCAACGGCAATGAAGCATTGTTTGAAGCCACATTGAAAGCCATGGATGATGCATCGCACGGAGATCTGGTTTTTACAAATTTTGTCGATTTCGATATGCTGTACGGCCATCGCAGAGATATTCCCGGTTACGCCGCCGCACTTGAATTATTTGATTTGCGACTACCGCAGATAATCGACAAGTTACAACCTGGCGACCTGATGATACTGACCGCAGATCATGGCTGTGATCCCAGTTGGCCTGGCAACGAACACACAAGGGAACAGGTGCCTGTTCTGGTTTTTGGCCCGGATCTTGCCCCGGGCTCTGCCGGCTCTCTTCACACTTTTGCGGATATTGGGGCAACCATTGCCAGGCATCTGGGCATTGATGCAGGGCCAAATGGTCGTTCATTTCTGTAATATCAGTATCTTTTGCAGCAACGATACTCTTATGATGCAATTGCCTGTATACAGATAAAAAAAACCGCCACTCACCGCTTGAGAAAGCCTCTCATGGGGGCGATAGTAACTTCCAGGATTTGAATTATCAGGAGTGCACCCATGTCGTCCACGTCGAATGTCAACGTAATTGATCACCCGCTGATCCAGCACAAACTAACCAAGATGCGCGATATCAACACATCGACTGCCGGTTTCAGGCAGCTATTGCGCGAGATTTCACTTTTGCTGTGCTACGAGGTAACCCGCAATCTGGAATTGACAACGGATATGATCGAAACACCATTGACAAAAATGGAGGCTCCGGTTCTGGCCGGGAAAAAACTGGTATTTGCTTCAATTCTGCGAGCCGGCAACGGCCTGCTTGAAGGTATGCTGGATCTGGTTCCTTCCGCAAGAGTGGCACATGTGGGCCTGTATCGTGACCATCAGACACTGGAGGCAATTGAGTATTATTTCAAAGCGCCTGATGACATTTCCGATCGCCTGGTAATTGTTGTTGACCCGATGCTGGCAACCGCCAATTCCGCCACCGCAGCGATTGAAAAACTGAAGGAGCGTGGAGCCAACAATATTCGTTTCTTATGCCTGCTTGCTGCCCCCGAAGGCATTGAGGCTTTCACCAGAGCGCAACCGGAAATTCCGATTTATACGGCGTCGATTGACAGTCATCTGAACGAAAATGGTTATATCGTACCTGGCCTTGGTGATGCCGGTGACCGTTTGTACGGCACCAAGTAAACTGGCAAAAATGCAGCAGCATGACAAAGACTGATAGTTTTTTTGTCATTTTGTTAACCCTGCAACATGGAATCGCTTCCCGGGCACATCCGGTTAGACCAAAGTTAGCTCTATTGCTTCATAGTGGCGATCATATTGATGATTGGCAGCGAAAGAGTTTTCCATGTGGCGTAATCTGGTCCTGGTGGGATTTATTTGCATAGCGGCATTTCAGGCACCGGTTCTGTTTGAGAGAGTTGTTGATGCGCGCGAAAACTCACGAGCTCAATCGACATCGTTACCAGGCAAACAAACAGCGCTTGCCACCTCTGGCCGGGCTTCAGGCGGTCACACTGACCGGAAAACCAACCGTACAACACTGGCCGGTAGAAAAGTCCAGATCAGGGCGGGTTATGGAGGCCATTTCTATACTGAAGTACGCATGAACAATCGACCGGTGAAAGTAATGGTTGATACCGGTGCCACCATGGTCGCGCTCAATGAAACCACCGCACGAAAAATCGGCATTCATCTGAAAGCGTCTGACTTCAAATATAAAGTGAATACCGCCAATGGGGTGACAAAAATGGCTTCTGCCATGATCAGGGAAATCCGGATTGGTAATATTCGCGTACAAAATGTGCGCGCCGGCATTTCCAGGGATGGCGCACTTTCGACGACGTTACTGGGTATGAGTTTCCTCAATCAATTAAAGCGTTTCGAGGTTAGCGGTCAGACACTTTTGCTGGAACAATAGAAGGCCAAAGCAAGGTTCAAACAGGTAGTCAACGATCAGTGAAAATAATTCGGCTGGAAATTGCAGGCATGAATTGCTAGACCGTTTTTGTTTGCATGGAAACATTTGACCGGTTATTCACGTTTGCTGGATAGGCATGGATTTCGCAGTGGTCTGGTTGACCACAAGAAAACCATAACGCTGTCCAGAAAGCGTGAATAACCGGTCAAACGATTCAATATAAACATGAAAGCCTCTAGAGCACCCGAATGAGAAATAAATCTTCCCGCCCAAAAAACCGGCAAACCGGCAAAAATTCCGGCCGCTCCAGAAGATCGCCTAAATCCGACAACATCTACCTGTATGGAATTCACACAATTGCTGAAGCTCTGGATAATCCCGCGCGGGTAAAGCATCGGCTTCTGGTAACGCTGAACGCCAGTCAACGGCTTGAAAAACAGATCAGGAAAATTGGCAGTACACTGGAAATATTCGAGGCCAAACCCCAGGATCTTGACAGATTTGTCGGCCGCGATGCTGTGCACCAGGGTGCAATACTGGAATGTGAGGAGTTGCCGGCAAAAACATTGGAAGATCTGTCTCCCGGTGCCCGGGTTCTGATTCTTGACCAGGTCAGCGATCCCCATAATGCCGGAGCGATTATGCGCTCCTGCGTTGCCATGGCGGTGGGCGCACTGATCATCACCAGCCGCAATTCAGCCGCGCAGAGTGCCGTACTGGCAAAATCCGCATCCGGCGCACTCGACCTGATTGATCTGATTGTCGTCAGTAATCTGTCGAAAGCCATCGAGAACCTGAATAGTCAGGGTTACCAGACAATCGGGCTGGACAGTGAGGGCCCGGATACTCTGGAAAATTCCATTCAGGCTTCGGTGCCTGTAGCGCTGGTATTGGGTGCTGAAGGTCGCGGTTTGCGGCAAAAAACCCGCGAAACCTGTTCAGTACTGGCTCGCCTCGACATGCCTGGAAAAATCAAATCCCTGAATGTTTCAAATGCTGCCATGCTGGCGCTGTATGTAGCCAATCAAAAAGCCGCAATCCAGGGGAGTTGAAATCCGGTTTATCGAAGCACCCCAAAGCCCAGCGATGCAAAGTCCTACCTTGGCGGGTATATGATTTTTACGCCATTACTTTCAACATAATTTGCTTTATCACGTTTACTACCCACGACAATGATTTTGGACGATGAGCGTCTGGTCCCCACACGCATCACGCAATCATAATCCTGTTCACATAATTTGGTATTGTAATAAATCGCCGTCATGCCCCTCGGGTCCTCCGGCAAGATGTGGCGGATGATATCATTATTTTGTGACGCCATGGCACCGGTGACGACGATGCGTCTGTTATTCCCATGATGACTGCGATAGTATTTGCCATGTCCACGGTAACGATGAGACAGTCTGGTATTGCCGGCTCTTTTGTTCAACAGGGCACCGCGCACGTTGATGACCGAGGGACCGCGATAGCGTACCGGACGATAGCGGTAATTTTGATAGCTGCCATGTTTTCCATAACGGTAGTGCGTACCGTGACGCTTGGTATATCGTCGGTGATGACCGGATTTTCTGCTGCTGCGGTGGTGGCCATTATAGTGACGGCGGGTTTTATGGCGTCTGGATGAATGATGTGAACGGGAAATATTTGATTTTCCGGAAGAATATTTTGTTTTTGCCAGAGCAGTACTTTCAATTGATCCGGTATTAAGCACAAACGTGCTGATCGCCAATACCGCCAGCGCGTGACAAAATTGCGAAAAATAATTGCTAGAAATCTCTGAATTTCTGTAATATTGGCGCTTTACCAACCTGTCAAAAACAACGGCCATAACCTGTTAAATCCACATTTGCAGTGCGATGCGAAAATGGGCCCGCAACTGACACAATGAATGCGCACTCCTCTGCGCAACGCCACATCAGCTTCGATTTTAAACCGGTGTCGGAGCCTTGCGCAAGCAATTAGTTAACAAATGGTTAACGCTGCCCCGGGCAATTCTGTGAAATAGGCTGGACAAGCTGAAATTTTCTGATAATCAGTCCCGGTGAAAACAAATTATCGTTTCAAGCCCCTATAGCTCAGCTGGTAGAGCAATTGATTTGTAATCAATAGGTCCGCGGTTCGAGTCCGTGTGGGGGCACCATTTGACTTTTACCGAACGATAAATCCCTTAACACCTTGAAAGGTAAGGCGGTTTTTGGTGTTCGAGAATGCCCTTTTTGACAGCATAAAATGCGTGCAGAAAATGGAAATCTGAGGAAGATTTGCTTCAAGGCAAGTTCACATGAAATCCAGAAATTTCAAAGGGTTGCCTAAAACACCAGCAGGTGTTCGATAATCGTTTCAAAACGCATCCTGAATTATCCGATTTTATGGCTCAAGCCCACCAAAAGGAAAGCCCGCCATCCTTCCTCCACCCCTGCCGCTCACCCAGATTTGGGCAAGGCGAGCGACAGCGGCTCCGAAAGGATGGCTACTCAGTCTTCATTCCTACAAAAAACGAAAGTTATCGCGTTGCGCAAGATGTGTGTTGTATTACAACACCTCTTAGCAAGGGAGACGCTGTGCTCTCCCGTTGCATCCCTCTAACAAGAAATTTTACGTAACGGCGCACTTAGTAATTATCTTTTAAATATTTCAAATTGCTGTAAAAATAGAGCTATGAATCACTTATCCCATCCTAAATTATACTCTCGACAAAAAACACTCTTAGCTTTGCTGCAAAAATTTGGCGGCAAACTCTCAAGTATCGACTTACAGAAATATCTCTTTTTGTTTACCGAAACATGTCAGAAAGACAGGAGCTATGAGTTCGTACCATATCGCTTCGGCTGCTTTTCATTCCAGTCTTATGCAGATCGAAGGAAGTTTGTTGAGTTTGGAATTCTTGACGAGGGCGATAAATGGTCTCTACTCTCTACGGACGTTGATTATATTTCAACGCTTAGTGGTTCCGACCAAAAGAAACTTGATTTATTTCATAAGCGTTTTAGATCGCTACGTGGAAATAATTTGGTTCACGAAATTTACAAACGCTTTCCTTATTTTGCAATCCATTCAGAGATTGCTGGCGATTTGATGAGTAAAAAAGAACTTGAAGAAATTGAAGCCAAAAAACCCTCACAGACTGAAAAAGCATTTTTTACAATTGGCTATGAAGGCCAGACCTTTGAGAACTATCTAAACAGATTGATCAAAAACAATGTACAGGTGTTGTGCGATGTCAGGAAGAATCCGCTCAGCAGGAAATATGGTTTTTCAAAAAGAACACTTTCAGAGACGTTAGAAAAGCTGGATATTGAATATATTCACGTCCCTGAACTTGGCATTGTTTCAGACAAACGGCAGCAACTTAATTCTCAGGCTGATTACGACCGCCTGTTTAAAGAATACGAGGCTACAACACTGAAAAAAAATGGTGAGGCAGTTAACCAACTAATGGATATTATTGGTAGTAAGCAGCGAATTGCCATTACATGCTTTGAGGCTGAGCACTGCATGTGCCATCGAGGACGAGTTGCTAAAGCAGTTAGCAAGCATCCTGATTGTGATTTTCCAGTCTTCCACATTTAAGGATACATTATGCCAAAAGAGCGTGTCCTCATTACGGTAAAAACTTACCCTACTCTATCAAAAAAATATACCGAGCTTGTTTGTACAGCTGGGTTTCGTGAGGATGGAAGTTGGATCAGAATCTATCCTTCGCCATTTCGCTTCCTAAATGATGATCAACGGTATGGAAAATATCAGTGGATTGCGCTGGACTTAGTTAAAAACAAAAAAGACCCACGACCTGAAAGTTTCAGTCCAGCCAATATTGATGATATCATATTGGGAGATAAAATTGGCACTGGTCAGAATTGGGCACATCGCAAAAAATTTGTGCTTGAATCCAACACTATTCATACAAATCTGGAAACAATAATTTCGGGCGCAAAAGCCATGAAGTATTCATTGGCAATTTTCAAACCAACTAAGGTTCTTGATCTGATTGTTGAGAATGCCGAAAGCCAATGGGAAATAAGCAAGCTTGAAGCTGCAAAAGCTGCTTTAGATCAAGGTTCGTTATTTGATGAGAGTAACAATGATGATTTCAAAATCATGCCGAAACTTCCTTTTAAATTTAGCTACAAGTTCATTGATGACGCTGGCGTTGAAAGCACTTTAATGATCGAAGACTGGGAGATCGGACAGCTTTTTTGGAATTGCCTAAAAGGTTCAACACCTGAAAAAGCAACACAGAAAGTACGGGAAAAGTATCTGAACGACTTCGTTAAAACGAAAGACCTTCATTTCTACTTGGGCACAACGAGACAATGGCACTCTATAGCACCCAATCCATATTTAATTATTGGAACGTTTCATCCTCCCAAAACTGATCAACTCTCGCTTCTATTGTAGAGCATGTGCCACATCAAAAGTGTTCGAGGTTTCTCTGCCCCGCCGCACCAATAAAATCAGGCCTGACCCGGACACATGGCAACACTTTTGAACCTGCCCTGCAGGAGTTGATATTTACCCAAAGCCTGTTTCTGTCGGGAACAATCAAATCCGTGTGCGCCGGCCTTTTAGATCATCCAGGGTGATGTCCACATTTAATGCGTCGGCCAGATTGTCCAGTGCATCTTCCACCTCATTGATGCTCTGAG